>RGZA01000072.1 GCA_010031785.1 Alphaproteobacteria bacterium | reverse complement strand
GGCAGTCGTCCATGCACAATTGATAGTCTGCCCATTGTCGGGCGCGCGCCAAATCATAAAGGGCTATGGCTGAATATCGGCCATGGGCATTCAGGTTTTACGATTGGACCCGCCACAGGAAAATTGCTGGCGCAGATGATGGTGGGTGAAAAACCATTTATTGATCCGCAGCCTTATCGTGCATTACGATTTTAGCTTTTCTTATTGACGTGACCCATTTTACGACCCGGGCGTGCTTCGCTTTTGCCGTAGAGATGCAAATGCGCGTGCGGCTCGTTCAGATAGGCTTGCCAGTCATAGGCGGCATCGCCGATCAGGTTTTTCATCATGCAGGGTGCGGTGATAGCAGTGCTGCCCAGCGGCAGGCCGCATATGGCGCGAACGAGTTGCTCGAACTGTGACGTTGCGCAGAAATCCATCGTCCAGTGCCCGGAATTATGTGGGCGTGGGGCCATTTCATTCATGATGACATTGCTTTGCACGACAAAAAATTCAACGGCGAGCAAGCCAACGATATCTAGTTTTTCGGCCAATGTTTTTGCAGCCGTGATTGCAGCAGCGTCGATTGTTGTATGAAGCTGCGCGGGCACATGGGTTTCATCCAGAATGCCATTGCAATGGCGATTTTCAACGGGCGGATAGGCCTGCATCATGCCATCAGCGCGGCGTGCAACGATGACCGATATTTCTTTTTCAAACGGCACAAAGCCTTCGATAATTGCATCATCGCTTTTCAGGCTGTGCCATGCGGCATCAATATCTTTCAAATCGCGGATGATTGCTTGCCCCTTGCCATCATAGCCCATACGGCATGTTTTAACGACGCACGGGATGCCGATTTTCATAACGCCATTGCGTAGTTCATCCAAGCTTTTGGCTTGTAAAAATGCAGGCGTTGCAATGCCGTGCGTTTTGGCAAAGGTTTTTTCCGCAATGCGGTCTTGGGTAATTTTAAGGGCAGCGGCGCCGGGATGAACGGGCTTAAGCTCTGCCAGAAATTCGAGCGTTTTTACAGGAACATTTTCCCATTCAAGCGTGATGACATCCACGCTGTCAGCAAAAATCTTTAGCTGCGCTTCATCATCAAATTCGCCAAGCGTGCGAAAAGGTGTAACAAGGCAGGCGGGTTCATCGGCAGCGTTGGCATAGACATGCACATTATAACCAAGGCGTTGTGCGGCCTGCGCGATCATGCGGCCGAGTTGCCCGCCGCCAAGAATGCCGATGGTTGATCCGGTCGGTATCACGGCTTAGTCCTTTGGTGTTTTTGCAACAGAAGCGGTTTGCATTGCACGATATTGCGCAAGCTTGCTGGCCAGTTTCTTATCTTCCAAGGCAAGAATGGAAATGGCGAGCAGTGCTGCATTTTTTGCACCAGCATCGCCAATGGCCAATGTGCCAACAGGAATGCCGCCGGGCATTTGCGCGATAGAGAGTAAGCTATCGATACCTTTCAGTGTTTTGCTTTCAACCGGAACGCCAAGGACTGGAAGGGTAGTGATGGCAGCAGCCATACCGGGAAGATGCGCCGCGCCGCCTGCACCAGCGATGATGATTTTAAGCCCGCGTGATGCAGCAGTGCCTGCATAATCATAAAGACGTTGTGGTGTGCGGTGCGCGGAGACAATGTTTGTTTCATGCGCAATGCCAAAATCTTTAAGAATTGTGGCGGTATGCTTCATGGTCGCCCAGTCAGACTGGCTACCCATTATGATGCCGATAAGTGCAGAAGTTTTTTTCGTTTTAGTTTTTTTGGACATGCGGATATTAAGCCTTTTGTAGAAGGGATGGGCATGCTACCATCACAAAACCGAGAATTAAATAGTTCAATTCATAAAAAAACACAAAGAGCGGACGATGATAACCAGAGCCATTGTTGTACTTGTTATAGTATTATCTATCGCTGCTTTATGCTGGGGGCCGATTGTGAGTAATGTTGAGCAGGCGCAATATACTGTAATCGAAAAACAGGACACTATAGAAATCAGGGATTATTCCCCTATGCTGGTCGCAGAGGTGAAGGTGGCCGGTGAGCGAGAAGCCGCCATCAAACAGGGTTTTCGCATGATTGCCGATTTTATTTTTGGCAACAATGTTGCTGCAGAAAAAGTAGCGATGACAGCACCTGTAATTCAACAAAAGGCAATCGAACAAAAAAGTGAGCCGATTGCGATGACCGCGCCCGTTATGCAAAATGGTTCAGGCGATCAGTGGGATGTGCGTTTTGTCATGCCAGCGCACTATACCCTGGCAACATTGCCCAAACCAAAAAACAGTGCAGTAAAAATAAGTGAAGTGCCAGGTAAGCGTTTTGCGGTGATCCGCTTTTCTGGCTTTTCAACGCAAGATAACATTGAGAAAAACACAGAAACATTAAACGCATTCCTTTTGGCCAAAAAGCTAAAAACCAGTGCGCCTATGACATATGCATTTTTTAATCCTCCATGGACATTGCCTTTCATGCGTCGTAACGAGATTATGGCTGAGATAGAGAAATAAAATATGTCCACTATCCCATCACAGATGCGTGCAGTTATTGCCGAAAATGACAGTTTAAAACTGGTCACTGTGTTGATGCCGCAACTGGGTGCAGGCGAAGTACTGATAAAGCTAAGCGCAGCGGGCGTTAATCGGCCCGATATTTTGCAACGGCAAGGGAAATATAACCCGCCCGCAGGCGTAACGCCGGTGCTGGGGCTGGAAGGCGCGGGGGAGATTGTGGCGCTTGGCACAAATACATCACGTTACAAAATCGGCGATAAGGTTTGCGCATTATTTGCAGGCGGTGCCTATGCCGAATATGCGGTTGCACCCGAAGGGCAATGTCTGCCTGTTCCTGCGGGCATGGATTTACTGCACGCAGCGTTATTGCCTGAAGCAGTGTTTACCGTATGGGCCAATCTGTTTGAAGCAGGGCAGCTAAAGCAAAATGACATTGCGCTAATTCATGGTGGTTCAAGCGGCATTGGAACCTTTGCCATTCAAATGGCCAAGGCAGCAGGCGCGCACGCAATCGTGACAGTAGGCAGCGAAGAAAAAGCGGCAGGGTGTTTAAAACTCGGAGCGGCGTGTGCTGTGAGTTATGCGAGTGATGATTTTATAAAAGCAGTGCATGATTACACCAAAGGGCGCGGCGTGGATGTTGTGCTTGATATGATTGGCGCTGATTATATTCCGCGCAATCTGCAATGTCTTGCACCCCATGGGAGGCATGTCAGCATCGCAACGCAACATGGCTCCATGGCGCAGATTGATATTCGCACGGTAATGAGCAAACAGTTGGTACTAACAGGCTCCACCCTGCGGCCGCGCAGCGTGGCCGAAAAAAGTCGTCTGGCCCGTGAAATTGAGGCGCATGTGTGGCCCTGGATTGCTGCGGGGGCTGTAAAACCTGTGCTGTTTCAAAGCGTTTCGCTAGAAAATGTGATTGAGGCACATAAAGTTATGGAATCTGGTGTACATATTGGTAAGATAGCCCTGTTCCCACTAAATCGGTCCTAAAATTCATGGATCGTCCGGATAGCGAAAGCTCCCGGCAGGGGATGGATATTGCTTTTTTTGAGTTTTTAACTCTGTGTTTTAACGTTGCGAGGAATTATGGCTACAAATCTTCTTATGCCCAAGGGCACCGCTGTATGGCTGGTAGAAAATACCGCGCTGACCTTTGACCAGATTTCGCAATTCTGCGAATTGCACCCTCTGGAAGTCAAAGCGATTGCCGATGGCGAAGTGAATGTTGGCATGGTGGGCTTGAACCCTGTGCTCAACGGCCAGATCACCAAGGAAGAAATCGAGCGCTGTGAAAAAGATCCGGATGCCAAGATTTCGATGAAGGTGAATAAGTTGCCAGAAGTTGCAGCGCGCCAGAAGGGCCCACGCTATACGCCAGTGACCAAGCGCGGTGACAAGCCAGACGCGATTGCATGGCTCATCAAAAATCACCCAGAGTTGACCGATGGTCAACTTGTCAACCTCATTGGTACAACCAAGAGCACGATTGAGAAAATCCGTGATCGTTCACACTGGAACATGAGCAACATCAAGCCACGTGACCCGGTATTCCTTGGCCTGTGCAAGCAGGTAGATCTCAATGCCGCCGTTGAGAAGAGCCGCAAGCATTTGCCAAAGAGCGAGCAGGCAGCACAGGCTGTTCCTGAAGCTGTTGCAGTTGATGAAGCACAAGGCGGCCTTGTATCCGATTTTGGCTCGTCATCTGACAATCAGCAGCCATCCGATGAAGGCTTTGAAAAGCTGATGCGCGGATAAGCATATCCATAATTTCTAACTGTGACCCAGATGGTTTATTTGGGGCTTTTCAGCGTTTTCTTCTGTCCTCCTGTGGAGCGCATATGGATAATCCGCGAAGCGGGGTGGTGCTTACGTACTTAAATGTAGGCTGCGCGCTGGTTCTCAAAAAGCCCCAAAAATCCCCAAAAATCCTTAGTCACAGCGAAATTCTGAACATGCTTGGAGCATTTAAGCGTTTGTCCTTGCTTTTCGGTTTAGTAAGGCCTAAACAGACTTCTCTTTCGAAAGACGCAGGTCACGTACCTGCTATTTGGTGACGCGGGGTAGAGCAGCCCGCCATTCTGCGAAGCAGAATAAACAAGATGCTACCGGGCTGTTTCGCAGTTCGGATATTTGGTGGGGGTAGAGCAGCCCGCCATTCTGCGAAGCAGAATAAACAAGATGCTACCGGGCTGTTTTGCAGTTCGGATATTTGGTGACGCGGGGTAGAGCAGCCCGGTAGCTCGTCAGGCTCATAACCTGAAGGTCATAGGTTCAAATCCTATCCCCGCAACCAATCTGGCTTTAACGTCTATCTGTATACAGCAATAATCATCCGGTTTGTTCAGCAATGGCTCTGCGCAACTTAAATAAATCAAAGTTTTTAAAAATCAAAATTAAAGTTGTGAGATAACTATTTGCAATTTTTTTTATGCCTGTGCGTGCTGCAAGATCAGCTGTTGCTCGCGTTTCTGAAAACAATTCAAACAAAGTTCAGATTAATAGTTTCGATTTTTGCGCTTATTAGCAAAACTGACGATAAGGGCAGGGCGGTCGTCGTTAAAGTTAGAGCTAAATCGCGTCGCTACATCCTCAGAAGGATCGCGTCAGCCTTTTATTGGCGGGCGTAAAACTGATTTTAAGTTCTGGCTAAATCGAGTTGCGATAGTCACGCCATGATCTTGTCGGGTCCTTCCTGCAATATGGCAACCGACATATCCTACGGCTTTAGTAGTGTTTGTGCGTTATGGGTTGAGCGCCTGCATTTCTTAATAGCTGACATACTGCCACAATTAATGATTGCATAGCGAAACGAAAAAGATATGCTTTATTGATAAGCACTTTACGCTATCCCTCATACTCATTCCTTGATGGTAATTATTATGCAGATGATTTCAAGAAATCTTTCGATTGCAAAATTTTATGAGAGAAGAATTGCCTTCACAATCCCGGATTGGCAACGAGGTGAAGTCTGGGATCTTGCGCGGCAGCAATGGTTGATTGACAGTATTTTGCGCGGTCTGACCCTGCCAAAAATTTATGTTGCACAGAATGCGGATGGAGTTTTTGAGGTTGTCGATGGGCAGCAACGCCTTGCTGCCATCCGATTATTTCTGGATGGAAAAATTTCTCTATCTTCCGTCACGATGCAGGAATTGGGCATTGAGGGTGATGGAACATTTCAGAGTTTATCAGGAGAGATGGCCGCTGCGATCAATGCGTTCACTTTACAAAGTGATGTGATCACGGGTGCTGACCCGGAACAGGTTCGGGAATTATTTCTGCGTTTGCAGCATGGCATGCCACTGGTTACCCGCGAAAAATTAAATGCAACGCATGGTAATTTCCGAGATTATGCGCTTGCATTGACCAAACGCACTTTCTTTACGGTAAGCGTTGCGTTCAGAGATATGCGCCAGGCTTTTCTTGATGTGACATCCAAAGTATTGGCCACTGCTGTTAATGGCTTAAAGACCAGTTTTAGACCTAGGGATATGCTGGCGTTATTTGAAAAGCATGAAAACTTTTCTGTAACATCACCACTAGCGCAACATATAAAAGCAACGTTTGAATTCTGTGAGCGGGCATTTCCGGAGAAAACAGAGGCCCTGCGGGATCGGTCCTATGCGCAATCGGTAATCATGCTGGCTTCCCATTTGGTTGCGAATGGTAAAAGCGATGGACAGGAAGCATCCTTTGCTAGATTTGTGGAGGCATTTAACCGCGAGCGGTTAGACGGAGCAAAAATTACTGGAGGTAACAAGGATTGGGATTATGTAGAATTTAGAGCCTCATCTACAAGTGGTACAATCTCAGATGCCGTAGCGGTCCGGCATACTATTTTCCTTAAGAAAATGGCAACAATGGCGCCAGAGTTGCGTGCGCGCTTCACGCCGCATGAGGGCGATAATTTTTGGGTGCCTTATGATGCTGCTGATGAACCAGTGGTAGCCAAGCCCGCATGGCGTATTACAATGGTGGCAGAAAGTTTTACCATTAATGACATGTATGCCGGTCGTCAGCAGCTTCACTTCCCGGATTGGCAGCGCGGTGAGGTGTGGAAGAAGGCGCGCCAGCAATTACTTCTGGACAGTATTCTGCGAGGATGGAAGCTGCCCAAACTTTATTTTAATGAAATGGAAGGCGAGAATGAAGTTGTAGATGGGCGGCAGCGGCTCACTGCGATTTTTGCATTCATGGACGGCAGCTTAAACCTGTCGCCTGCAACGATGGCGAAGTTTGGGTTGACCAGCGGAAAATTTAGTGAGTTGCCAGAAGATGTTGCCAGGAGGTTTGGTAATTTCAGGCTGGAATTTGACCAGATATCCAATGCCACGCCTTCGCAACTGAAAGATATATTCCAGCGACTACAATCCGGCATGGCGTTACGTAGCAGTGAAAAGCTTAATGCAGTATCCAGTAAGTTACGCGATTTTTGTGTCACGCTTTCTGCACATGAATTTTTCCATACGCGCCTTTCGCTTCCAGCGGCACATAATGCATTCTTTAATATTATTGCCAGAACCGCCGCATATGAAATCGATCATAAAGATAGATATATGAACTTTCAGAATATTTATTCTGTTTTGAAGGACCACGCAGGCTTTGATACGGAATCCGCGGTAGCAGTTAATCTTGGAAAGACATGTGATTTTCTCTGCGTAGCCTTACCAGAAAAAACCCCAATTCGTGATGGCTTTTTTGTTCAGTCGATGATGACTCTCGCGGCGCGGTTCATTCAAACGGGTAAAAGTTCTGGCTACGAAGCGGAGTTCGGTACGTTTGTAAAAGAATTTTACAAGGATTTTAAAAACAGCAAAAAAAGAACAGCCACTGATTTGCCTCTAATCTTTAATTTTTTTGGCCAAACGAATACAGGAAATGTTGTTCACGTTACAAGGTGGAGCCAGGAGGTTTTGTTACTGCGTATGCAGCAAACGCATCCCGAAATGGCTGCTCTTTTCGGGGAAATCGAAATTACATTGCCCATTGGTCAGGGGCAAAATGCAGACGAGCCGCAACCTAAGAGAGCTCTTGGGATAATAAAATTTCCTAAAACTACCTTTAGTAAAAGCAAAATCGAGGTGTTTCAGAGACTGTTGGATATGAAGGCTGCACTCCACGCGTTCGTCAATGAGACTGATCTAAAGGACGAGCCATTTACTAGACTTGATGCAGCCGCGGGTGTTACAAATTCGCGCTATATTTTGGGAGGGGGTGGTAACTTTGATGTACCAACCGTAGCAAAGGTAGTAACGTTAACGTCAGCTCTTGCACCGCTGCTCATTAAGCACAGATGTCATGATTCAACAAAATCGAAGAAAGATTTAAGAAGAGAATTTTTTACAGCAGCAAGGGCACTAGAAGCTTGTTTAAGCTACATTCGCGGTACTGACTGGGTTGAAAAAAATGAAATTGATGGAGTGCAGACAGCAAAACTTAGTCGTGATGATAAAGATAAGATTAGACCAGGCAGACTAATACCAGCCCCAGCAGTCCCGTCGTGACGATGCGCTTGGTTGCGTCCACGATCAGGGCCGGGCAGTTGCCGTGTGGACTGGCGGCTTCTTGTAATCTGGAGGGGTTGGTTGTGTTTTCATGCCATCCTGTCGTCTGACTTTATCTAAAATATTTTCTAGAAATACCGCGTCCAGCTGTATAACAGTCTGAACCCACGTGCCAACGATCCAACTTAATTCTTGGGCACCCGTCAGGGTCTTCCCAACAAGAGTAAACGCATCATTTACCGCGTGGCTAACGTTAAAATGATCCGACCAAAGTTTTGTAGCGAGCGGAGCATAATTGCCCGATTTTGCTGAGCTGTTAAAACATACTTTTCTGGCTTTAACAGGCGAGGGGCCTGCACTCTGAACACAGGAGCGGATCGCATTTTCTCCTTCCCCTCTAGGGACGATGGAATCAACAATGCCTAGTTCTTTTAGTATGTTTAAGTGGACAGGCTTTGACCTAACCAGCATCGATTGCGCAGTGTCCATGCCAACGAGACGCGCCAGAAAACTGACCGCACCCATTCCAGGAAATAAACCAATTGCCCATTCGGGAAAATGAAGCATTGATCCCTTTTCAACAACAAGTGTATCCGCTGCAAGTGCTAACTCAAAGCCACCGCCCAGAGCAGCGCCCCTGACCAATGCAAAGGTCGGAATGGGTAGATCATGAAATTGGCTGACTACTTTAATACAATCATGGGCATATTTTGTTAGTGTTTTAGAATCGTTATTTGTCACGCAATTCGAAAAAAGTTCCAAATCGCCGCCGCTGCAAAAGACTTTGGGGTTTCGAGAAGCCAAAGCGAAGGCTTTAATTGGGTGAGCCTCTTTTCCTATTGTGTCAGCAACAAACTTCTGCACGTTTATTAAGTCAGCGAGAAGCTGTGGTGTTGCGGCTTGCCGTGGCCTTTGCAGCATATGGCACCAGAGAATGCCGGTATCAGCTTCAAAAATTAATTCTATGGTTTTTAGATTGGTGGGTAATTCCATATTATTTTATCATTTAAAAAATTAGTTTTTCAATTAGTGGTAGTTTATTCTTAAAATTGTTTAGTCGTAATGATTGAGCAAGTGAAGTCAGGGCGTAGGGATCCTGAGTTGTAATGTGATCCTGTGACCTGTCGCGTCAGCCCTTGCTTTTATTGTGTCAAGTCTAACAACATTATTAAGTTTACCACCTTCGTCGAGTGGGCGCGCCATTTCAGCTTTCTTCACCACATTATCGCATACTCCCAATATTGAAACGAGATCTGCTCTTTGCAGTCCAGCATTCTCCCGCATTAATCTAATAAAATCTCCCATGGCTGGCGCGTGAATTATTTCGGCATTTTTTGCTGCTGGTGGGGCGCAGGTGTTCTTAGCATCATCAGCATAGAATGTGATCATGATCGAAGGTTTCTTTGTGGATGTCTTTTTAGGTGTAGCAATAATAGAAAAATTCAATTCAGCTGCCCGCACAATATCAATAAGTGTCGTAGTCGTAGTTGTGCCTTTGGCGAGAGCCGTACCAACTGTGTGCTTTCTGACGTTGGCTTTTTTTGCCAGATCCAGTTGAGACAATCCGGAGAATTTTATCGCAGCAGCGGCGAAAACTTTAGTAACATGCTTGCTACCTTTTCCATTAAAGGTACAGGTTACGTAGACGTCACCAGCTTTTTTTGCGTCTGAAATAACAGCAATTGCACGAGACTTTAATGAAGCTGCAATTCGTGCTTTAGCTTTTGCTTGGCGCGTATTACTCATTCGTCAACATACCTAAAAAATAAGGGTCAATGGCCATCATGCGGCCGAGCACAAAGCTGTCATACAATTAACCCGGAGGTACGGGTGCTGGTGCAGAATCCCTTCTAAACGCACGAACGGGAATGACAGCAGAACAAAAACTGACCTGTGGGAACCCGCTAGCCTCCGGAGACTTGCGGTTACTTTCATTGATGAGTCTGACCTGATGCACGGAGAAATCTTTGGCTGTAGTATGCGCTACTGAACTAGACAGAACCCAACGGCCACCATAAAAACTTCTGTTTAACGTATCCAGAATTGTCCTAAATGCCGGAGCAGTTTTTAGCAACGCATAGATGTTA
>RGZA01000071.1 GCA_010031785.1 Alphaproteobacteria bacterium | reverse complement strand
CCCGCCCCCAGCCCCTTCCACCTACGCCAGAGGCTTGGGTGGACGCAAGCACCAGACCCGCCGAAGCTTTAGCCAAGGCTTGGCCCGAAGGGAGGGGAGTTAGTACGCGCTGCTTCATAAATAGATTGTCAATTTAACTGCTTCGCTAGCGTAAAATAAAACACGCTACCTTCATTGGGCGTCGAGCTCAGCCATAGCTTCCCGCCCATGCGCTCGACCATTTTTTTGCACATGGCAAGGCCAATACCCGTGCCTTCATACTGATCCTGATTATGCAGGCGTTTGAACGGCTCGAATATTTTGCGGAAATATTTTTTATCAATGCCTATGCCATTATCTTTAACAGAAAACAGCCACGCATCGGGCCGTTCTTCGCAGGCAATGTGAATCTGCGGCGCTGTGCCTTCGCGGCTATATTTAATCGCATTACTGATCAGGTTTTGCATGAGCCGCATAAATTGCGCGCCATGATGGGTGATGGTGGGCAGGGCAGAGGTTGTAATCACTGCGCCTGATTGTTCGATCGGCTGCTTGAGGCTTTCCAGCACCAGGGTTAGCTCTTCCGCGCAATCAAGGGATTCCGGTTTGGATAATTCATAATCAAGCTTTGCATAATCCAGAAGATTAGAAACCATCTGCTGCATGCGCATGGATGCATTCATCAGGATTGTCAGATATTCCTTGCCGGTTGCATCAATCGTATCACCGTATTTGTGCTGTAACAGCCGCGCAAAGCTTGCAACGGTGCGCAACGGTTCCTTCAAGTCATGCGATGCGACATAGGCAAAATGCTCAAGCTCATCATTGGTTTTTTCAAGCTTGCCCAATACATGTTTTAAATCGCGCGCTGCAATAACTTCCTGCTTTTGTACGTAATTCTTGAGTGCCAAATAGCCAATTGCAATCACAAAGCAATAAAGGAATAGCAAAAAGAAAATGATCGATACGCGGCCATCCTTATTTATTTTTATCCGTTGCTTTAACAAGAGGTTCAGAAGATCTGCTGATTGATCATAGGTCGCAAGATAAGCGCGAATTACTTCCGTCCCGCGCATAAAAAAATCATAGGCAGAAACAGTGGAGGATCGATGCAGCGCGCTATCGAGCAGACTTTTGTAAAAAATATCTGCATTGCTGATGTCTGTAACGTTGGGCCCATAAATCTGATCAGTTGTTTTGCTGCGCTGAACCATACTGGCTGCGCGGATAAGATTGTCATAAAGCGGCTCGAGTTGCAGTAGATCGCTATGAATTTTATCAGGATTGATGGGCTGTTTTTTAAGCAGCATAGCAGTAATTGCGCCGCGATGATGGGCGATATACTCAATCATCCGTGGTAGCAAATTGGTGGTAATATCAATGAGATAGTAGCTCGTTATCTCTGGATCAAGAATAAGGGTCGAATTATCGCTGATATCACGCATGGCGCGAATAAATCTTTTGATGAGCGTGGTGCGTTCTTCAAAAAGATGAGAGGATGGCGGTAGTGTTTCGTTTAAAAAAAGATCCTCGCCCGATTTTTTTAATTCATTCCATTCATCAACAGGCAGAAGACCACGCACGGCATTCTGTGCATCAATTTTGGCAAACAGCTCCTTAAGGGTCTGTTTGTTTTGCTCGCTGATTGGTAAAAATTTCTGATCCTTGGCAGCAAGGGGGGCATGGCTGCCCCGCACTTTTTGCATTGCAATAATTATTCCTAATATATCGCGCTGAAGACTAAGCCCCTTTAATTCCTTCTGGGTTGTTTCAACCAGATGGTTCTTATCTTCAAGCAGGAAGTATCCCCCCAGCAAAAAAACTGCGGCCAAGACAGTAATAAGGAAAAATGTGCTATCTCTGACGCGATTCATTGGAAAGATCTCTGTATTCGCTTTATTGCATTTTTATAATGTTCACCATAAAGTGCTTTCATCATGTCACAGCAACCTTCCATTGAACATTATGTCGGTAACAAAATACGCGAGCGCCGTAAGCTTTTAAAGCTTAATCAGACGGAACTGGCGACGATGCTTGGCATTTCCTATCAGCAAGTCCAGAAATATGAGAGTGGGGCAACAACCCTTACGCTTGGGCGGCTGATGCATATTGCAAAAATTCTTAATGTGCAGCCGCATTTCTTTTATGAAGGCGCGCCAGTGGATGCAAGCCTGAGCGATGCGCCAGCGTCTGATGTTATTGTAAAACACCGCAAGCGCCCGTTGCAGATATTGCTGGTTGAAGATAATTCGAGTGATGAAATTCTGTTCAAAAATGCGGTCGAAGAGAGCAATATCCCGGCTGAAATTCATTCGATGCAGCAACCAGACCGCGTGATGGATTTTCTGCAAAATCATGACAGCAAATATGGCCGTCCGCGCCCGGACCTGATCATCCTTGATCTTAATCTGCCGAAAATCAGTGGTATTGAATTGCTCAAGCTCATCAAGAAAAATCAGACCTTGCTTGATATTCCTGTCGTCGTGTTGACCAACAGTATTCGCGTTCAGGAAATGCAGGAATGTTATCGCCTTCATGCGGCAGGGTTTATCCAGAAATCAATTGATTTTGATGAGTTCTGCGAAGATGTTGCAACGGCGATGAAATACTGGGCAAAAACGGTTATCCTTCCAACAGCATAAGACATCCATGATAAAAATCGGCCTTGATCTGGGTGGAACAAAAATTGCCGGAATTGCATTGTCGCCCGATGGCGCTGAGCTAGCGCATCATCGCATTGCTACGCCTCAAAACTATCCGGATATTATAAAAGCCTGTGTGGATCTCGTACGCCATGTAAATAAAGGTGCGGCATTCAACCGCGTAGGTATTTGCACGCCTGGCGTTATTGATCAGGAAAAAGGCATGGTGATGTTTTCACCCAATGTTCCTGGTTTGAAAGATCAACACTTTGCGCATGATCTCTCGGCTGCGCTTAGCGCGCCTGTGCATCTTGCAAATGATGCAGCGTGTTTTGCATTGTCGGAAAGCATTGATGGGGCAGGTGCTGCAGCGCGTATTGTCTATGGCGTTGTGCTGGGCACCGGTGTCGGCGGCGCACTGGTCGTGGATAAAAAAATGCCTTCAGGCCCCAACCGTGCCAATGAATGGGGGCATGTGCCATTGCCATGGGCTGAACCTGACGATGTGCCTGGGCGTTGCGGGTGTGGCAAGATGGGCTGTGTTGAAAGTTATTGCTCCGGCACGGCGTTGCACCGCCAATTGGCACAGAAACTTGGCCGCACGATTACCAATGATGAATTGCTGACAGGTATTGCAAAGAATGATCCCGCGATCATGCAGGTGATGGAGCGTTTCATGCTGCATCTTGCCAAATCATTTGCGATGCTGATCACGATCCTTGATCCGGATGTGATTGTTCTTGGTGGCGGTGTGAGCAATCTTGAATTGTTATACCACCGTATTCCGGAATTGCTGGGCCTTTATACGCCATTTCCGAATGTGAAAACAAAAATTATCAAAGCCAAACATGGCGATGATAGCGGCCTGCGCGGCGCAGCGCATTTATAGGCTTAAGCCGCCTACAAACACTTTTTTCAAATTCATCTCCTGATCAAAGGCAATGATGTCGGCTCTGCGACCCGCTTGGAAACTGCCGACCTGATCATCTACGTTTAAGAAACGTGCGGGGTATATGCTTGCCATGGCTAGTGCATGTGCAAGATCAAAGCCTGCACCTTGCACCGCATAGCGTACGCATTCAAATAAGGTCGCTGCACTACCAGCAAGCGCGCCAGATTCATCAAGGCATTGCCTATCTTTCACATGTACGGTACGACCATCCAGTACAAAAGATTGCGGTGGATTTTGGCCCGCAGGTGCCATGGCATCGCTTACTAAAAACAGTTTTCCATGCAGTTTTACGCGATCTGCGATGTGTAATGCTTCTGCGCTAACATGCGCGCCATCCGCAATAATGCTGCATGCAAGGCGATCATCTACAAGTGCGCGTCCACTCATGCCCGGGTCGCGCGCATAAATTCCGCCCATCGCGTTAAACAGATGCGTAATGCCTGTCACGCCAGATTTAATTGCGGCATCCAGTTGTTCCCTAGTTGCGGCACTATGGCCGGTTGCCAAAACCGCGCCTGCATCAAAAAGAGCTTTGAGCTGCTGCGATGTAAACCGTTCGGGCGCAAGCGTGATAAGGCATGCGCCTAGGCCAGCTAATTTTTGCTGGAGCAAAAACGCAGGATTAGCCTTTTCAATAATCGCAACATCATGTGCGCCTTTGCGCGCCGGATTGAGATATGGTCCTTCCAGATGGATGCCAAGAACGCCTGCGATATTTTTTTCAATGCATGTGCGCACCGCATCAAGCGCCATAGTGATTTTATCGTCGCTTCCGCTAATCAAGGTGATGAGCGACGATGTGGTTCCTGCTGCCATATGTGCAGCGGCAATTTTTGCGCATCCATCCGGGGCCGTATCATCATTAAACTGAACGCCGCCGCCGCCATTGACCTGCGCATCGACAAGACCGGGGGCGATGGTGAGGCCCGCTAATGCTATCCGTTCTGCCTGTGCAGGAATCTGGCTTAATTCGTACAGCCCCACAACCAGCCCATTCTCGACCAGCAAGGCATGGTTCGTAATTGTGGTGCCTTCGGTCACAATTTTGTCAGCAATATAAGCTTGAATAGTCATATTATTTCTAATGTTTGAAACTAAACCAAAGTCAGGCTATATCTTGCAGCCTAATTAACAGGATAATCAATGGTTAAAACGAACGTGACAAACAATCTACCGCAAAAAAGCGCCCCGATTGATGCTGAAGCCCAGGCTCTCCTTGATGAGGTTGATGCAGAAGTTAAGGCCGAGCAGCTCAAAAATTTCTTAACGCGCTATGGCAATGTTATTATTGCCATTCTGGTTATTGCTGTGCTCGGCACCGCGCTTGGTACCACGCTAACCAATATGAAGACCCGTAATCAGGAAACGGATTCTGAAAAGCTGATTACCTTGCTTGATAAGGAACTGGATAAGGTTAGCCCGGATGAAGCCAAAGCGACCTTGCTTGATCTGCACAAAATGGCTGCCGAAGGCAGCGGGGAAGGGCACCGCATTGCTGCGCGCCTTGGCGAAGCCGGTATTCAGCTTACCACGAACCAATATGATGATGGCATTAAAAGCTTACAGGCATTGAGCGCCGATCATTCGGTTCAGCCGCTCTACCGTGATTATGCAAAATTGCTGGAACTGCGCGCTCGCGCAGATAAGGATGATGCACAGAAAATCATCGATGAACTAGCGCCGTTGCTCGATGCAAAAAATCCATGGCATATCAGCGCTCTTGAATTATCCGCCGTGCTGTATGCCAAGCTTGGTCAAAAAGACAAAGCGGTTGAGCAACTGAACAAGCTGGTGATTGATGTTGATGCATCCTCTGCGGTGGTGGAGCGTGCAAAGCTTCTCTCCCGCGTATATAAGGCGCAATAATACGCTATGACCATATTTAACAGAGCAAAAAAACAATCCGTCATGCCCGCGAAGGCGGGCATCCACGAGTTTACTTTTTTGAACTTTAATTTATCCACCTTGTTACAATGCAAGAAAAAGCAAGGAAGTAAGTTCGTGGATGCCCGCCTTCGCGGGCATGACGGAATTAAGTTAGCTGTTGCGCTTATAGCTATAATGTTGCTGCTCAGCGGATGTGAAGGGCTGTTTGGCAAGGAGTCTGGCCAGCGTGGTGCCTTGCCAGGTAAGCGCGAGGATGTGTTCTCAAGCGCGCGTGCGCTAAAGGCTGATCCAACGGCGCAGGATAACAGCGTTGAAATTCCTGCTGCGAGTGATGTGCTCGATTGGATGCAGGCGGGCGGTTCTTTAACGCGTGTGCATGGTAATGTGGCGCTTTCCAATGATCCTTCTGAAGTATGGTCTGTTTCCGTGGGCGCGGGCTCAAGCTCGGATGGCGCGTTAACTGCAACGCCGGTTATTTCAGGTAGCACGCTTTATACCGTTGATGCATCGGGCGTTGTGTCTGCCTTTTCAACCAAAAATGGTAACCGTCTGTGGCAGGAAACAGTGCCCCAGCACCGCCCGGATGATGCCGCGATTGCAGGCGCAGGGTTAGCGCTTGATCAAGGCAAACTCGTTGTCGCCACCAGCTATGGCTTTGTTGTGCAGCTTGATGCCGCAACCGGCAAGCAAATCTGGCAACGCAATTTACAAATGCCAATCCGTAGTGCGCCAACCATTGCAGGCGGAAAAATTTATATTGTGAGCATGAATAACACGGTGCAGGAAATGTCCTTTGCTGATGGCTCATTGGGGTGGAACCATTCCGGCATTCAGGAATCTGCATCCTTTCTTGGCACCGCAAGCCCAACGGTAACGGATGATCTTGTGATTGTGCCGTACAGTTCGGGTGAAATTTTTGGCCTGCGCCGCATCAATGGCCGTATGGCATGGGAAGAAAATCTTGCCAGTACCAAGCGTGTAGGCACATTGCCAGCAATGGCTGATATTGGCGGCCAGCCAGCGGTTTATAATGGTAAGGTACATATCATCAGCCACTCAGGCCGCTTTGTTGCTCTTGATATGCGCAGTGGCAAGCGTGTATGGGAAGCAGATGCAGGCAGCATTCAAACGCCGTGGTTTTCGGGTAATAGCATTTATGTTGTGACAACGGAAAACCAGCTTGCGGCGCTGTCGGCGGATGATGGTCATGTGCGCTGGGCAGCGGATTTGCCGCGCTATATCGATCCTGAAAACCGTACCGAACAAATCGCATGGGTTGGCCCGGTTATGGCGGGTGGAAAATTATGGCTAGGTAATTCGCTTGGTGAATTCAACAGCTATAGCCCACAGAACGGTAAACTCATTTCAAGTAAATCTTTTTCATCACCTATTTATTTGCCACCGATTGTTGCTGGCCGCACATTATACGTGCTCAGCGATGATGGGCGACTAACTGCGCTTCGTTAAATCGCAGTAACACTCTTCATGGTTTATGTATGTTAAAAGTTTCTGTTATTGGCCGCCCGAATGTAGGAAAGAAGCAGATAAAGAAAGCCTTGCAGGCCGCATGACCGCTACAACCAAATCCGCGCTTGAGCAATCGGATGTTGCGCTGTTTGTGATTGATGCGCGTATTGGATTAACCTCTGCCGACCGTGAAGTTGCTGGTATCTTACGCAAAAGCAGCAAACCGGTTATTCTCGTTGCCAATAAATGCGATAATAATCTGCCCGATGGGTTTGATGAACTATATGCGCTGGGTCTAGGCGAGCCGGTTGCAATTTCGGCTGAGCATAATCTTGGCATGCGTGATCTTTATGAAGTGCTCAAACCGTTTATTGATAGCGTTGATCTTCCTGTTGAAGAACCGCTTGAGGATGATGAAGATCCTGATGCAAACAAACCATTGCATCTTGCCATTATCGGCCGCCCCAATGCAGGGAAATCTACACTTGTGAATGCGCTGGTTGGCTATGACCGTATGTTAACTGGGCCCGAAGCGGGCCTTACGCGTGATGCTGTGCATATTCAGTGGGATTATGAAGGTCGCGCAATCCGCCTTGTGGATACAGCTGGTTTACGTCGCAATACCAAGGTGTTTGAAAAGATTGAAGAAATGTCGGTTGTAGAAACCGAACGCGCGGTGCGCCTTGCACATATTGTGGTGCTGGTGGTTGATGCAACCGAAATGTTCGAGCATCAGGATTTACATCTTGCACAAATGGTGGAGCGTGAAGGCCGCGGTCTTGTCATTGCGATCAATAAGTGGGATCTCGTTCCGAATAAGGAAGAGGTAACGCAGGCTTTGCGCGCCTTCCTTGATAAGAACATTGCGCAATTGCCGGATATTCCCATTGTGATGACCACAGCAACCAAAGGCCAAAAGCTTGATAAGCTCATGGCGGCTGTGTTTGAGATGTATGTGAAGTGGAATAAACGCATTTCAACGAGCGAGCTTAACCGCTGGTTACAACCGCTGCTTGACCATCATCCGCCCCCGCTTACCGCAGGTCGCCCGATCCGTATTCGCTATATGACGCAGATCAAAACGCGCCCGCCGACGTTCAACATCTGGGTCAATAAGCCGACCAATTTGCCGGAAACCTATTTGCGTTATCTGGCGAATGATTTCCGCCGCACGTTTGATATGGGTGGTGTACCGCTACGTCTTTATACCAAGAAGAGCGATAATCCGTATGTGGATGATTAATTAGAAGGGGCGTCATTGCGAGGAGGCCTTTAGGCCGACGCGGCAATCCACAGTAAATACAAAAATAAAAATGGATTGCTTCGCCCTAAAGGGCTCGCAATGACGCTTGCTATCAGTTGGAACAATATCCAGCAGCGACTTCCTGCGTTGTCTGTAACGTACCCTGATCTTCCCCAGGAAACGCATTGCGGCGTAGTTGCGTTGCCATAATGCCGGGGTCAAAGCAGTCCACGATAAAACCGGCTTGCGCGGTTTCCGCCTTATAGCTTGCAGCAATTTGATTAAGTGCCAGCTTGCTTGCGCTATACGCGCCCCAATAGGCATCCCCCAGACTTGTGCAGGTGATAAACGTAATATGCGGTTTGCCTGCGCTGCGTAGCAGCGGGTCAAGGTGGCGCAACAGGCGGACATTTGCAGTCACATTCACTGCAAATACATTTTGCCAATCCTGCTCCTTGGTATGGGCAACGGGGCTTGATGGGCCAATGGTTGCTGCATTTAAAATCAGGCGGTCAATTTTTCCAAAGCGCTCAAACAGAGTTTGGCCGAGCATGCCAAAGGCTGTATCGGGTGCAGTGAGGTTAAATGGGATCAGCGTCGCGCTCTGCCCGGTTGTGTTTTTGATGGCATCATCAAGTTCGGTTAGGCCGCCTTGTGTCTTGGCTAGCGCAATAACATGATCGCCGCGTTTTGCATATTGCATTGCAAGCGAAAAGCCAAAGCCGCGCGAAGCGCCTGTAACCAGCGTAATTTTTTTTGTTGAATTGGGCACGGCGATAGAATTACTCCGCAGCCGCTGAATTAAGGAACGATAATTGCTGATCATCCATTTTGGTGATGAGGTCAGTGAGCACCGTTGGATATTCGCCGCTAAAACATGCATCGCAATAGCTTGGCTTTTCAGGATCGCGTTTTTGTTCGCCCGCTGCGCGGTATAAGCCATCAAGCGAAATAAACGCAAGGCTATCGGCACCAATCAGCTTGGCCATTTCATCGACACTGTACTTGTGTGCCATGAGTTTTTCTTTTTCTGGCGTATCAATACCATAGAAGCAGCTGAATTTGGTCGGTGGTGATGAAATGCGCATATGCACTTCCTTTGCGCCTGCTTGGCGCACCATTTCTACAATCTTGGTCGAGGTTGTGCCACGCACGATGGAATCATCAATCAGTATAACACGCTTGCCTTCCAGCATTGCGCGGTTGGCATTGTGCTTAAGGCGCACGCCCAAATGGCGGATCTGGTCCGATGGCTCAATAAAGGTGCGGCCCACATAATGATTGCGGATGATGCCAAGCTCAAACGGCAAACCGCTTTGCGCCGCATAGCCAATCGCCGCAGGCACGCCGGAATCCGGTACAGGCACCACAAGATCGGCATCAACAGGATATTCACGCGCCAATTCCATGCCAATGCGTTTGCGCACTTCATATACCGAACGACCTTGCATGAAACTGTCAGGACGCGCGAAGTAAATATATTCAAATACGCAAAAGCGTGATGCTTTTTGCTCGAATGGACGGAAGCTGCTTACGCCTTGTTCATTGAGGATCACGAGTTCGCCGGCTTCAATGTCGCGTACAAATTCTGCACCAATAATATCAAGGGCACAGGTTTCACTGGCAAGCACATGCGCATCACCAAGTTTGCCGAGCACAAGCGGGCGCAAGCCCAGCGGGTCACGTACGCCCATAATACAATCGGGTGCAAGGCATACGAGCGAGTAGGCGCCTTCGATGCGTTTCACCGCATCAATCAGACGATCAACCGGCGTTTGCTGTTCCGATTGTGCCATCAGATGGATCACGACTTCAGTATCGGTGGTGGAGTGGAAAAGGCTGCCGCGTTTGATCAGATCTTTGCGTAAAGAATACGCATTGGTAAGGTTGCCATTATGCCCCAGCGCAAAGCCGCCAAATTCAAAATCGGCAAAGAAGGGTTGCACATTGCGCAATGCTGTTTCGCCCGTGGTGGCATAGCGGTTATGACCAATTGCCTTGTTGCCCATCAGACGGCGAATGACGCTTTCCTTGTTAAAGTTTTTGCCAACATGACCCAGGGCGTGGTGCGCATGAAAATGCTCGCCATCATGGGTAACAATCCCGGCTGCTTCCTGTCCGCGATGCTGCAGGGCATGCAGGCCAAGCGCGGTCAGTGCTGATGCATCTTTATGATGATAAATAGCAAACACGCCGCATTCTTCGCGCAGATGATCATCATCATAATCATAAGGTGATGTGGTTAGCATGGCCTGATCGTTTTCCACATCGTTTTCAACGCTCATTTTTTGC
>RGZA01000008.1 GCA_010031785.1 Alphaproteobacteria bacterium | reverse complement strand
CGCCCAATATATGATTTTTTGTCATGTGCGTCTCTTACTGCTACCCCCTACCACCAACATTAATGTGGCGGTTTTCCTTTTGTGTAACGCTTAACGTAAGCAAGAAAGGACATATTCTTATCTCTTGCAGGCACTTCTTGCTTGGACTGCCAGTTGCTCCATTGATTGATTAAATAATTGATGTCCCATCCGGGGGCGTGTTCTCTAGCACAGTCGATTATGTGAGTTGTCAGGCCAAATTCATTCACAGTTGTGGGTGATAAAGGGGATATAGGGGTTATATTTGTAGATGTAGTTGTGGATGTGGTTATGGATTGTTGGTCGCTAGCATTTGCTTCTTGTTTGCTTGTTACGTGCTTATTGTAGTGGTCAATTCTTGATTTTCTTATATTTTCTGCCTTTGAAACTCCGCCTGTATGTCCCCTTTTTTGTCGTGCTTGAAGCTTTATGATTTCAGCATCTATTCTTTTATGGTGAAGCATTCCATCTTTACAAATAAAGAAGGCCTTTATTATCGGCGATAGTCTTTTCCACGCCTTGGGCGATGTTTTTGTAATCATTCTTAGAAAGTTATCATCATCCTTTAGCGGCTTCTGGTCAGACCAATAGCGGGCGATTAATAACAGGTAAGCCCCATGCTCTTCAGTTGTGAGATGTGTGGTATCAAGAAAATAATCGCCCCAAAACATGGGCATCCAGTGGTTGCCTTTACTCACCTTGTGCCACCAGTTTGTTGGGGGTGCATTCGGGTTTGAATTCGCCCTTCAATCCAAGCATCCACTTCAGCTTCAAGCCACCCACATGCGCGTATACCAAGCAAGGTGGGTGCAGGAAATTTTCCTTCTTTGATATAAGCGTATATAGAACTGCGTTTTAAGCCCGTTTTTGCTATTACATCAGGTAAACGAAGCATGCGCCGTGGTGTTTTATTCATTTTAAGCCCCCTTTTTTGTTCAACTGGGGCTATTAAAACCTATTTGAATTCAAAGCGCACAGAGTAGAACCCCCTCATTTTTTGTGCATCAACAGACATTCTTTTTTGATTGCATATACCATTCCAATCATATCCGTTACATCTTGGGTTTGTTTCGCAAGTGGGGTTAAGACGGCATATACAAAGTTAACAAAACGTCCGCCAAGTTCATCCGTTTCACGATTGGTAAAGACGGCTGGCTGAGTGCCCGTATATTCAACCCAAATATCTATAAGCCCTTTAATAACAGAACTTCTTTCGTGCTTACTGGGTGCGCCCCCCTGTGAGGTTCGTTGCATGTGCTGAAGTAGTACGTGTTGTATATCGTTTAGAACTTCCCAACATGAACCTATATTAATTTCTTGTTTGCCATGTGATGCCAACCACTCGGCAATGTTCTTAAAACCTGAAGGGCTGTCTTTTGTAGCTTGTAGTAATAAACTTCTCTGCGTTAGTAGGTTGTTGGCTTTTTTTAGAATACTTAAATCATTCCTGTTTAGTGGTCTTTGTTCAAAAATCAGAGCCTTTATTTTTTGAATGATATTAAATGCTTTTTTTAATCGTGCGCGGTTTTTTGAAGAACGATATTTGAACCCAACTATTCTATCGGCATTTCTAGTTATGCATGCACAATAGTAATTGCCTGCAACTATCATTAGTGCGGGTACTACATCACGAAATACAAAAGGCTCGGCTAAAGGTTCTATTTGGGATTTAATTTTTAGCCATTCATCGGTTGAATACAACTCATGCTGTAATAGCCAGTTATCACCTTCCGCCCAAGGCTGAAGCCACATGCCCCCTGCACGATTACAATTTGGTTCAATACTCATGCGGCTTCCTTTAAAGGTACGGTTATTATTGCCGCTTCATCAATATAATCCGCCCATTCCTGCATCAATGCTTTGCGTTGGTCTAAATAGGGGTCACGAAAATAGGCGCTCATGACCTTGTTTTTTCCGCCGTGCGCCAAGCATTTGTCCACTACGTCTTTAGGGTGTTTTAAAACAGAAGAAAGTACATCAACCCCAAGACTACGAAAGCCATGACCTGTCATTTTTCCTTTGTAGCCCAGCCGATATAGTGCAGCCAGAACTGTGCAGTTAGACATGTGCGCTTTTGGGTCAGAATTATGAGGAAAGACATATTCATAATTCCCGGCACGTAATTTTTGTTCCTGAAATAGCGCAATCGCTTGCTTTGAAAGTGGAACAACAAAAGGCGGGCGTTCTTTTACCTTCATGCGTTCGCTGCAAATTGTCCATTCCGCCGTTTCAAAATTTATTTCATTCCACTTTGCTTCAATAAGTTCGCTTGTGCGAACCAGTGTCAGCATTAGTAGTTTTGCGGCAATCAGCGTTTGTGGAGTGAGTTGCCCGCCGTGATTTTCAAGCTTATTCAAAAGTTCAGGCACATCTTTGATGGGTATGCGCTTAAAGTGTTCTTTCTTGTATTTTGCAAGAAGTCCGGAAGTGTTTTGGGCGGGGTTGTGCGTCATGCCGTTAATACCGCAACCAATCGCATAATTGAATATCTGGCAACAATACTGCGCCATACGCTTTGCAATATCCTTCGCGCCGCGTTTTTCTATTTTCCTGATTGTTTCAAGAACTGTCAGGCTATCAATTCTTGAAATGGGTAATGTCCCGATTTGGGGGAATATATCTTTTTCCAAGCGGTTCATGATGTTTTGCGCGTGACGCTCCACCCATTCCGGCTTGTTATTTTCAAACCATTCCCGTGCGACTTTTTCAAAGGTGTTTCTGGCATGAAGTGAGGCACGGGCAATGCCTTGTTTGATTTCAAATGCAGGGTCTTTGCCTTCCCTAATAATTGCCCTGTGCTTTTCGCGCATGGCGCGTGCATGTAGCAGGCTAATTTGCGGGTATGCCCCAAAGGATAGGCGGGCGGGGCGACCATCGGGGCGGTAGTATTTCATGCGCCATATCTTAGCCCCTGTGGGCAGAAGGTGCAGGTAAAGCCCGCCACCATCAAAAAGCATACTGCCTGCACCATTTGCCTGATAAAGGGCATTCTTGCATTTGCTGTCAGTTAGTGGTCTGGCAATTCTGGGCATTTCAATCGTAGGGTCATGCAGCCCTCTGCGTTTTAACGTTCATGACCCTACGCATGACCCTAAAACTTTCGGACGCTAGTGAATTTGTCCGAGCGATTATAAACGAGCGAGAAGCCCAGTAAATTGTATTTACTGGGCTTTCTGGAACTCACTGAACTTTACTGGAAAGGAAATGGTAGCAGCGGAGAGATTTGAACCCCCGACCAAAGGATTATGATTCCTCTGCTCTACCACTGAGCTACGCTGCCATCTTCGAAAAGACGGCGTGTTTTAAGCGTTTTGGGGTGGAAGAGTCAAGTGGGCGCAGCAGGGCGTTAAGCGCTGGCAAAAACGCCGGTTTGCTGCTCGGTTAAGGGCATGGTTGCAGGTTTAGCCATGGCATGAGTCTTGGCGATCCAACCGCCGCCAATTACGCGCGCGCCATCATAGACAACGCACGCCTGGCCTGGTGCGACACCAAATTGTGGATCGATAAAATGAATGGTGGCCTTGCCTGTTTCATCGGTGGTGATCGTAGCGGCGGTTGGTTCCATCGAGGAGCGATAGCGCACCATGATGGCTGCCGCAGAAGGCGCAATGAGCCAGTTGGTTTCTTTGAGATCAATCGCCGATACGGCAAGCGCATGATGGTTGCCAACGATGACCTGTTTTTTTGCAGCGCTAAGGCCAATGACAAAAAGCGGTTCACGATTTTCACCACTGCGCTGTTGCAGGTTAAGCCCTTTGCGTTGGCCAATCGTGTAATGAATGATGCCATTATGCTGGCCCACTACCGTGCCATTTTCGAGCACGATATCGCCGGGCTCAATCGCGCCGGGGCGCATTTTCGCAACGACATCGACATAGCGGCCTTGTGGCACAAAACAAATATCCTGACTGTCCGGTTTTTCCGCAACAATCAGTCCGTAATGCGCAGCAAGCGCGCGTGTTTCCTGCTTGGTTGTAAGATGCCCAAGTGGAAAGCGCAGATAATCCAGCTGTTCTTGTGTAGTTGCAAAAAGGAAATAGCTTTGATCGCGCGCGGGGTCTGCTGCGCGATGCAGTTCGCTTCCGTTTGTTGTTACTATGCGTTGCACATAATGGCCAGTCGCTAGGCAATCGGCGCCCAGATCGCGCGCGGCTTGCAACAGATCATGAAATTTTACTTTTTGATTACAGCGCACACAGGGGATGGGCGTTTCACCTTTTAAATAACTATCGGCAAAATCATCCATCACGCTTTGGCGAAACGCGGATTCATAATCGAGTACATAATGCGGGATATTGATTTTTGCCGCGACGGTTTTTGCATCATAGATGTCAGCGCCCGCACAGCAGGTTTTACTCTTGCGCGACTGCTCTGCGCCTTGCGGCGCAACCGCGACTGCGCTAGATCCGTCCGGTGTCGCACACACCTGCGTTGCAGCGCCATGATCATAAAGCTGCAACGTAATACCGATCACATCATAACCCTGATCTTTTAACAGCGCCGCAACCACACACGAATCCACGCCGCCGCTCATTGCAACGACAACGCGTGTATCTTTTGGCTCTTTGTTAAATCCCAAGCTGTTCATGAACAGGAAAATAGGGCGAATAACCCCTAGCGTACAGGGCTAAAATACTTTCTAAAGCGATTAAAAATGCAGGCGAAAGACAATGATACCGGCGGTTAGCACCATAACACTCAGGATACGGAAAAGATTAGGTTTTTCCCTTAAGATAATAAACCCGACCAATGCCGAAAACAGGACCGAGCTTTCGCGCAAGGCCGACACCAGCGCAATCGGGGCTTTGGTAACAGCCCATAATTGAACAATATAAACAATGATCGAGAGCACCGCGACCATCCATGGGTTCCAGTGCCCGATTGGAATAACGCCCTTATCCTTGCGCAGCGTGCGGAAAATAAACACACCGCTTGCCTGTAAAAGATAAATCCACACAGTGTAGGACGCAGAATTGCCGGAAAGCCGCGCACCTGTTCCATCCATCATCATATAATAGGCAACCATCATCGCGCAGGTCAGTGCAAGGCCCGCCTGTTTTTTAAATGCCGTTAAATCATGAAGCGCAGAGAAAGCCATGAGCAGGATACCGCCGGAAATCCCCGCAAGGCCAAGCATCTCCGATGGGCTCAGCACTTCATGTAAAAAGAGATAACTAAAGAGTGCAACAAAAGGCAGCGATAATCCGCGCATCAGCGGATAACCAACCGCATATTCGCCTTTCTCGTAAACCTTGGATAACAGATAAAGGTAATAAAATTGCGTACCGCCCGAAGCAAGTAGATAAGGCCAGCTTGCACTGTCTGGAAGCGGCAGAAAAAACAGCGCAACAAGAGAAATGCTGCCAGTGGCATAGGAAACCGCCGTGACATTATCCCACGGATTTCCATTGTTTTTTAACAATGCATTCCAGACCGCGTGAACAAGGGCGGTAGCAAGAATAATAAGAAAAATAGTAAGGGACATCGTCGTTCTTAAACGCCTAACGTGGCGCGGATTTTTTCAATATGCCAATGCGGGCCTTCCATGCGGATATGCCCTGGCATCATTTCAATGCGGATGCGGTCGGCAAAAATGCCTGCACGCACGGTGGGTTGAAAGGTCATGATTTTTTGAAACTGGTTATCAATGCGGTAGCCCATTCCAATGAGCAGGAGTTGCAGACGCGTGGAAATATCAACCGATGGATCAATATCAAACGCATATTCAAGTGAGCGTACAAAGTAGCCAACACCAATTCCGAACACCATGCCGCACATGACGCCAAGGCCCAGCGCCATCATCATACCATGCGGGCCAAGCGATTTAAAATTGAGCAGGAAATAGGTGAGCGCGCCAAACAGGATCGCAGTCAGCGGGAAAACAACAAAAAAGATGTCGCCGAATTTACGTTTCATCTGTGTTTCCCTAAAACAATAAGCGCCCTATGCTATGCCACGATAACCGCGCAGCGTTAAGAGTGTGTTAAACAGCTTGGTAAAGCGCGATTTACTGTGCAATATATTGCTGCTTTTTGATTATCATTTTGGAGACGTTTTCTTTTGCAGCCACTATCGTCCTTTATTACCTGTTCCGGTGCGATTGCACCCCATCGTATACATGTTTTGAAATGGCCAACTCAGGATCACAACTCGTCCCTGCCGCCCGTCATATGCGTGCATGGCCTTACGCGCATGGCGTATGATTTTATGGATGTCGCGCAGGCGCTATCAGCCAAGCGTGATGTTTATAGTCTGAGCATGCCGGGGCGCGGCGAAAGCGATTGGCTCAGCGATGCCGAGCAATATATTTATCCCAACTATGTTGCTGACTGCCTGCA
Organism: Alphaproteobacteria bacterium; assembly: GCA_010031785.1. Classification (GTDB taxonomy): domain Bacteria; phylum Pseudomonadota; class Alphaproteobacteria; order UBA9219; family RGZA01; genus RGZA01. The sequence continues at coordinate 26,494 of RGZA01000008.1, read as the reverse complement.
TATTATCAAGGATGAGTTGAAGCTTTCACAGGTGGATTGGCTTGGCACCAGTATGGGTGGCCTGATTGGTATGTGGATTGCCTCATTAGATAGACGCGATGCCTCTGCGCCAAATGGCGCAACCGGCCCTGCTTTAATCCGTAAACTGGTCCTTAATGATATCGGACCGTTCCTGCCGCTTATCGCTATTCAGCGCATCGCTTTTTATGCAAGCCGCGTTGTGAATTTTAATACGATTGAGGAAGCCGAGCGGCATTGCCGCGCCATTTACGCTGATTTTAATATCAAGAGCGATAAGGCTTGGCGCTTCTTTGCCGAAAAAACTGTGCGTGCAAAACCCGAAGGCGGCTTTACGCTGCATTATGATCCGCGCATTGCCAAAGCCTTTGCTGATGTCAAAGAAGATGTGAATGTCTGGCCGCTTTATGATGCGGTGACGTGCCCTACCTTACTGTTGCGCGGCGCAAAGTCCGATGTGTTGTCAAAAGAAATTGCCCAGGAAATGACGCAGCGTGGGCCAAAAGCAAAACTTGTAACCTTTGCTGATTGCGGCCATGTGCCTGCATTGATGGATGATGAGCAGATAAAAACTGTCAGCGATTTTTTAGCGTAATTATTTGATGATCTGCCTACTTTATAATTTGCATGGCCTTGCCGCCAATATCGCGGGCATTGCAGGCACCATCACCAAACAGCGCAGCGTTACCACAGGCACTGCGCCATAGGCTTAAGCCATCTTCATTGATGCCTTCGATAAGATAGAGCTTTTGCATACGCTCTGCCTCTTCGCCATAAAGCCGTTTAAGGCTGGCAAAGAAAATATCGCTACGCTGTTTGATCGTGGTGCCTTGTGCATTAAGTGCGCAGGCATCCGGTGTTGTTTCATGAATGGGCAAGGTTGCTCCAGCACCCGCAAGATAAATAATGCGCTTGCTGCTGTAATTAAGCCGCACCTCATTAATCGCATTTTTGCGGCCATAGGGCGGCATATTATCAAGGCCAAACGGGTAACTATTGATGGTTTTGCATGCATCAGTGCGCGCAGGCATGAATGCACTGTTTTCAATTTTTGCAGCAATGGGATCATTGCGCTGGGGAACAAAACGATGATGATCAAGATATAAAAAACTGTTGGTCTGCGAGAGCACAAAGCGTATTTCAATGCCTTCATCATTCAGAACCGATGGCGCAATACCAAGCGCGGCATAGCGCTGCACAAAATCAGCACCGCCCGATGTGCCGGCAATCACCACTTTCTGTAAATCAGGAAATATCATAGGCCGCGCTAGTGCGAGCAATGCAAAATCAAGCGCGGTAAAACTGCTGATGCCGGTTTTGGCCTGCCAGATACCTTTTTTATCCGGCGTGATGCTCTCTGCGCCAAACATCCAGCCATTATTGACCCAGCGCAACAAGGCTGCGCCGCCATCGGGCCAGGTTTTTGCATGCGCTTCGATATCTTCGTTATTTAAAAATTGGGGTGCAAAAATAAAACTCGCATCAGCATTCCATTCGGGATGACGCGCACTTGCTTCATCCTGCGCGCTGCGTGCAAAGGCAAACGCCTTGGCAGCTTCACGGCCCTGATCGTGAATAAAAACCACCAGCGTCTGAATACCTTTATGCAGCTGGTTGATCGGCGCGGTACTAAAAAAGGGCAGCACGGGTGCCAGATCATCCTCATCGCTGCGATCAAACGAATAAATTGGCAAAAAGCTTTGCCCGATTTCAAGCTTTGCCGGATCAAGCGGTGGTTTGGCAGGCAGGGGTGGTGCGGCAGGTGCAGCAGGTGGTTGAATATCAATACGCGGTAGGTTTTTATTGCCCAGCATGTTCAAAAGTCTATCTACCAGCGATGGCTCAGCCGCATGAAGCGGCAAAGCGAACAGCCCCAGCGATATAAGCAATAATAAAGAAGATGGAATGCGTTGCATAAATTGATATTGTCTTCCCTTCCAACAATTGTCATTAACAATCATGCTTAAAATGTCGCAATTGCCCGTCAATGTACATGTGCTCGTCGATCTTGAATGGTCCGCGCAAGCGGGTGGCCATGTGAAATGCTGGGAACGTTTTGCCAAGGCGGCAATTGGTAATGAAGATGTCAATCTGACCGTGCATTTTTCGGGGAAGACTGAGCAGCGCAAGCAATTGACCAGCAATGTTGCCTATGAAATTCACAAGCCGGTGTTCAGTACGCGGCGTATCCCGTTTCTTGGCCATGTGCCGGATCATACCGATATGGCAAGTTTTCATCCCGGTCTTGCGCAGCATCTTATCAAGGCTGATGTCATTCACACCACCGATGCGTTTTTTGCCTTTGCCAAAACAGCTGAGCGCATTGCTGCTCAGCATAACATTCCTTTAGTTCATTCCGTGCACACCGATAGCGTGGCGTATAGCGAGCTTTTTACGCGCAGCATGCTTGAACAGAAATTTGGGTTTTTAAAACCGGTGCTTATTGATGCGTTGCAAATTCCCCAGCAGGTCGCGGCCGATATGCGCGCAAAGCTTGAGAAACATCAGCGTTTATGCGTTAAGGTGCTTACCTCGCGCGAGGAAGATCGCAGGGTTGCTGCACAAAATGTAATGGCAGATAGGCTTGTGCACTTGCGGCTTGGTATTGATCGCGAGGTATTTAAGGCAAGTATTGGTGCACGTGAAAAACTCAATCAGCGTTTTTCAATTCCTGCGGATGTGTTGGCGCTTATTTTTGTTGGACGTCTTGATGAAGGCAAAAATATTTATGTGCTGATTGATGCGCTTGAAAAAGTCATCCGCGAAGGCTTGCCGGTGTTTTTAATCGCTGCCGGTGTTGGCCCCGCTGCAAGTGTTATTGAAAAACGGCTTAACCATCATGCCGCATGTGTGGGTTTCTTACAGCCCGGTGCGCTCGCTGAAATATATGCGAGTGCGGATTTCATGGCATTGCCATCGCATGTGGAAACATGGAGCATGGTTGCAGCCGAAGCATTGGCTTGTGGCCTACCTGTCATTGCCGCAGCGCAGAGCGGCGTGGGCCGTTTTATCGGCGATAAGCATGCGGGCGAGTTGGTTATGGAAAATAGCAGCGATGCATGGGCGGATGCGCTTAAACGTGCTTATTTATTGCGTAATGATAGAACATTGCGTGATAGCGCGTTGCAACTTGCAGCTGAGAAATTCCCAAGCTGGAAACAGGCGCTGGTTGAAGATCTTGTTCCCGTATGGCAAGGGGCGCGCAGATAATGGCAGAAACAATGTATGGCAAACGCATCCTCATTCTTATTCCGCATCCTGATGATGAAGTGGTGGGCTGCGCTGCGGCGATCGCGCGTGCGCGCGGTCAGGGCGCGCGGGTGTTTGCCACTTATTTATCGCATGGGTGCCTGTCCAGAAAAACCATGTGGTGGTGGCAGCGCGGAAATTATCAACATGATGTTGATCGCCGCATGGCCGAATTTGCACAGGTCGCCGAATTCCTTGGCATCATGGTTGTTGGCGGAAATGTGCAGCGCAGCGCGCGGGAAATCTGGCCTGATTTGCAAACCGTGTATGGCGAAGTGATGCAGGCGATGCAACAATGTGCGCCCGATTGCATCTGGGTACCTGCCTATGAAGGTGGCAATCCCGATCATGATGGCTTAAATGCGCTCGCCAGTACGATTAAGCATGTGCCAGTGTTTGAAATGGCTGAATATCATTTTGCCCATGGTATTCCGCATCCCAACGCGTTTTTAGCCATCAAAGGTAATGAGATTATTCTCGATTTAACTGATGATGAGAAAAAAATGAAACGCGCGGCTTTTGCGCTCTATAAATCAGAGCAAAAAAATCTCGTCGATATGGATGTGCGCTATGAAAGTTTCCGCCCGTTAGCGCAGTATGATTATTCAAAGCGCCCGCATGAGGGCAAGCTATGGTATGAGCGCTTCCAATGGGTGCCCTTTCGCCATCCGCGCGTTGATTTCACCAAGGCTGAAATGGTGAGCAAGGCGATCATGGAATTTCTGGGCAAGCGCGAATAATTATTTCCTGAGCAACTTCGCAACATCCTTGGCCGCATAGGTCAGAATCGCATCCGCGCCTGCGCGTTTAAAGCACAGCATGCTTTCCATCAAAATGCGTTCGCCATCAATCCAGCCATTGGCGGATGCTGCTTTCCACATCGCATATTCGCCACTCACCTGATAGACAAAGGTCGGCACGTTAAATGTGGTCTTCACGCGCGCTACAATATCAAGGTAAGGCATGCCCGGCTTTACCATGACCATATCTGCGCCTTCATCAATATCCATCGCTACTTCGCGCAAGGCCTCATCGCTGTTGGCAGGGTCCATCTGATAGGTTTTTTTATCGCCTTTTAAGCTGCCACGATTATTTAGCGCATCGCGGAACGGCCCATAAAAACCCGATGCATATTTGGCGGCATAGGAAAGAATAAGCGTGTTCTGAAACCCGGCCTTATCCAGCGCAGTACGGATTGCGCCCACGCGGCCATCCATCATATCGCTTGGCGCTATGATATCGCAGCCCGCGCGCGCCTGTACAATGGCTTGCTCGCATAACACTGCAACGGTTTCATCATTGAGAATTTTTCCATCCACCAATAATCCGTCATGTGCATGATCGGTAAAGGGATCAAGCGCAACATCACAAATAATACCCATATCAGGCACGGCTTTTTTCACCGCAGTAACGGCGCGGCAAATTAATCCATCTTGGTTTGTTGCTTCGCTGCCCTTGGCATTTTTTAAACTGCTATCCAGTGCTGGGAAAATCGCCATTGCGTTAATGCCAAGGTTTTTGAGCTCTTGGGCTTCTGCAACCAGCTCATCAATCGAAAGACGCGCAACATCGGGCATGGATGGAATAGGCTCTCGCACGCGCTGGCCTTCCACGACAAACCCGGTCCAGATTAGATCATTCACGGATACAGCGTTTTCAGCGACAAGATTGCGCAACCATGCTGTTTGGCGGGTACGGCGCAGGCGGATATTAGGAAACATGAGGGACTAGGGGCTAGAGATTAGGGACTAGCAGAAGATAAAGATATTCGATAAAAATACTAGTCCCTAGCCTCTAGCCCCTAGTCCCTTTCAAATGAATCTTCTTCCCGCCGGTTTTTATGATGTTCTTACGCCTGATGCTCAAAGGGAAGCTGCAGCAATAGAGACATTGCTATCCCGTTTTGCAGAGCAAGGTTATGGCCGCGTAAGCCCGCCCATGATGGAATTTGAAGAGACCCTGTTATCAGGGCCTGGCGCGGCATTAAACCGCACCACCTTCCGCGTGATGGACCCAGCAGCGCAGCGCATGCTTGCCTGCCGCAGTGATCATACGTTGCAGATCGGGCGCATTGCCGCAACGCGCTTATTATCTTCGCCGCGCCCTCTGCGTCTTTCCTATGCCGGGCCGATTGTGCGCCTTTCTGCGCATGAGCAAAATCCCGCGCGGCAAATGACGCAGGTTGGCGCCGAGCTGATCGGCAGCCTTGATGCTGAAGCCGATGCCGAAGTGATGATGCTTGCAGTGCAGAGCCTTTCACAAACAGGCATCAAGGATGTTAGCGTTGATATCACCTTGCCAACACTTGTGCCGAGTTTATGTGATGCATTTGAAATTTTGCCCCTTGCGCGCAGTGAACTGCATCATGCGCTCGACCGCAAGGATGAGGCGCTGGTGCAGGCGCTTTCTAAAACAGCGGGCCTAGAAAAATTATGCGGGCTTGCACTTGCCTTGTTGCGCGCAAGCGGTGATGCACGCAAAGCGGTGAAGGCATTAACGACCATGGATCTGCCGCAAAAGGCTGCGCTGGATCGTACACGTTTGATCCGCGTTCTGGAATTGCTGCCAGCCGACATGATCGAACACATCACTGTTGATCTGGTGGAATATCGCGGCTTTGAATATCAGACCGGATTAAGCTTTGCGATTTTTTCAAAAAGCACCCGTAAAGAACTGGGCCGTGGCGGACGTTACCGCACAGCAAGTCAGGAGCCTGCAACCGGTTTCACCTTTTATGCAGAAAGCCTCATGCCGGTATTGCCGCCCACAAAGCCGCGCCCCAGCATTCTGGTTGCGTTTGAAACAAGCGCTGCGCAATGCGATGCACTGGTTAAAGAAGGCTATGTCGTCTTGCGTTGTTTAAAGCGCAGCAATGATCTGACCACAGAGGCAAAACGCCAGCAATGTCAGGCAGTTTTGGAAAATGGCAAGGCAAAAGCGGTATAGGAACAAGCTTTTTTGATATTTGCTTGTTCTTTGCGCGGAGTCTTGGTTTATTACGCCCGATAAAAGGCCCACCTGATTAATTAAGGAAAATAAAATGCCTAACGTAGCCGTCGTCGGCGCCCAATGGGGTGATGAAGGTAAAGGAAAAGTCGTTGATTGGCTTTCAAGCAGAGCCGATGTGGTGGTGCGTTTTCAGGGCGGACATAATGCTGGCCATACGCTGGTGATTGATGGCGTTGTGTATAAATTGAGTTTGCTGCCATCCGGTGTTGTGCGCGGTGGCAAGCTTTCGATTATCGGCAATGGCGTTGTAGTTGATCCTGCAGCGTTGCTTAAAGAAATGGATGCGATTGCTGAAAAGGGCGTAAAAATTACACCGCAAAATTTATTGCTTGCTGAAAATGCTGCGCTGATTTTGCCGGTGCATGGCATGCTTGATCGCGCGCGCGAAGCATCCAAGGGCAATGCAAAAATTGGTACAACAGGCCGTGGCATTGGCCCTGCCTATGAAGACAAGGTTGGCCGCCGGGCCATACGTGTGTGTGATTTACAGCATCCTGAACATCTTAAAACCAAGCTTGGTGAATTGCTGGAACACCATAATCTATTGCTTAAAGGATATGGTGCAGAAACAGTCAGCGTTGATCAGCTCTATGGCGAACTGATGCAGATGGCGCCGCGTTTGCTTTCGCATGCTGCTCCTGTGTGGCGCGTGCTTGATGAAGCGAACCGCAATGGCAAACGCATTTTGTTTGAAGGCGCACAAGGCATTATGCTTGATGTGGATTTTGGAACCTATCCTTATGTTACCTCATCGAATACTGTTGCTGCACAAGCATCCACCGGTAGCGGTATTGGCCCCAAGGCGATTGGCATGGTGCTTGGTATTTGTAAGGCTTACACAACGCGCGTGGGTTCGGGCCCATTCCCAACCGAAGAATTCAGCGAGATTGGCGAAAAAATTGGTGAGCGTGGCCGTGAATTTGGCACCGTCACCGGGCGCAAGCGTCGCGTAGGATGGTATGACAGCGTGATGATGCGTCAGGCGGTTAAGTTTGGCGGTATTGATGGGCTGACCTTAACAAAAATCGATGTACTCGATGGCTTGCCGGAGCTCAAAATCTGCACTGGCTATAAAATCGGCAATGATCGTTTCGATTATCTGCCTGCTGATCAGTTTGCGCAGGCAAAAATTGAACCCATCTATGAAACGATTGAAGGATGGCAAGGTACAACCGGCGGCGCACGTAGCTGGGCACAGTTGCCAGCACAGGCAATTAAATATGTACGCCGCATCGAAGAACTGACGGGCGCACCTGTTACGATCCTTTCCACGAGCCCGGAGCGCGAAGATACCATTCTGATGAAAGATCCATTCGAGAGCTAGGGATTAGGGGCTAGAGACTAGGGGCTAGAAATTTCTAGTCAAAAATACTTATTATAGTAACGCGTTTTCTACTAGTCTCTAGATCCTAGCCTCTAGCCCCTTTCTTCATGATCAATTTCTCCGAACGCATTACTATCGATGAAATGCAGCCGCTGCCTGAATTTGACAGCGGCGCAGGTAGGGCCTATGCGGCGCAAAGCAAGACAAATAATAGTAACGCGCTGATCGCCCTGATTGTGCAGGGTCAGCTGCCAACACGCATTAATCTGTTATCTGCCTTTCATGGTCTATCGCATCCTGGCCTGAATTTAGTGCATGAAGCCAAGGTTGTTGACTGGCCGCTTTCGGGCCAACGGCAGATGGCGATTATCTATGATGTCATCCCGGGCAAACGCATGGCGCCGTTTCCTGCAAATGGTGAAGCAGCGCATGGCATCTTTCAGCCGATCAAGGATACGGTTGTTATTGATCGCTTTATCAAGCCGCTCGGGCAGGCGATCTGTTATCTGCACAAGATGGGATTGTTTCATGGCTCCATCCGCGCGGATAATATTTTTCTTGCCGATGGAAACAATGTCACGCTTGGTGATTGTTTAAGTGCACCATGTGCCTATCGCCAGCCTGTTCAGTATGAAACATTGCAACGTGGATTAGCGCCCGATATTGCGCGTGGGCCCGGAACACCCGGTGATGATCTTTATGCTTTTGGCGTTGCTATTCTTGCCGCCATGACGGGCGATATTCCGCTGCGCGGTCTTTCGGATGAAGCGATTGTGCAAATGAAAACCGAGCGCGGAAGTTATGCTGCACTTGCGGGCGAGCGACGTTTTACGCAAGGCATCAGTGAACTATTGCATGGGCTGCTCAATGATGATCCGCATTCGCGTTGGAATAATGATGATTTTGATCACTGGTTGCTGGGACGGCGTTTAACGCCGCGCCCTGCTGCTATTTCTAAAAAAGCCAATCGCCCGTTTCGTTTTGCAGGTCAGGATTATTTGCAGGTACGCCAGTTGCTCAATGCAATGACAAACGATACCAAGCTAGCGGCAGCGCATATTTCTAATCAGGATCTCACGCGCTGGATGAGCCATTTCAGTGATGAAAAGATCATCAAGAATCTGGAAAATGCTATTAACAGCACGCGCCAGCAGCGCTTTGGCTCTGATGAAGAACGGCTTGTCAGCAATGTGCAGATGGCACTTGATCCGCTTGCGCCCATTCGCTATCGCGGCATCAGTGTTTTTCCCGGCGCATTGCCAGCGTTGCTTGCGCATATGATTTTGACCGAGGCACCGCTTACCGTCTTTGCTGAAATGCTGGTCAATAAACTGCCAAGCCTCTGGCTTGATAACCAAAGCGATAAACCCTCGGATGTCATTGTTGCGGTGCAGCTATGTGAAAAAGCCACAAGTATGTTGCAAAACAAAATGCTCGGTTTTGGTATTGAACGGTTTTTATATGATAGCAATCCCTCGCTGCCATGTTTCAATCCGCAATTGCGCGAGCGCTATGTTCTTAATCCAAAACAATTGCTTGAAAGCATGGAGCGGCGTGCGCCGCTTGGCGGGCTGCAACTGGTGGATCGCCATATTGCTGCATTCCTGATGGCCCGCGATAAAAGCGTACCCACATCACTGATGGCGCTTATCGACCAGATGCGCGATATGACCGCGCGTAATATCGCAATTTTAAATTTCTATAGCAATTTGCAGGAACGGCACGGGCCTGATCAGCTCAAAAATCTTGCGGCATTACTATTACCCTTGACTGAAGAAGCCGTGAAACGTTTTCATAATCGCCCGCGTCAGGAGCGGGTGCGCAAAGAATTAAAAACCGCAGCAGCGACAGGAAAATTACGCGATCTGCTTGCGCTGGTAGATGATCCTAATACCGTGCGTCTGGATGAGCAGGAATTTGTTGCCGCCAAAATGCTCTATCAGGAAACGGAAAGTGAGGTTGCGCGCCTGCAATCCTATGCCAAGAATAGGAAACTGCTTGCCGAACAGGCAGGACAGCCGCTGGCGGCAGTAATCGCAGTAGGATTATCATTTTTCCTGTTACTGATTATTTTATTGCGTTTATTCCAGTAGGAACACCATGGGAAAAGAAGCAAAACCAGCAGCAGAAAAAACAAAAGGTGCCAAAGGCGCTAAAGGAAAAGGCGGTTTAATGCCTGCCTTCATCATTCTTGGCATTGGTGGATTATGCGTCCTTCCAGCCAGCATTGTCGCTTTTTGCGGGCTTATTCCAACGATTGCAACGACGTTCACCGATAAAAGCCGTGGCCGCAGTGTAAGCGTGGCGGTTGGTGCATTAAATCTGACGGGCGTTGCTTATATCGTCATTCAATTAGGTATGAAGGGCATGCGCCTTGATTATGCGATTACGCTTTTGCAGGACCCGATGAACTGGCTCATTATGTGGGGCGGTGCAGGCATTGGGCTTGCCTTGCTCTCCCTTATTCCGCCGATTGTTGCGCAGGTATTGACCACTCTTTCAGAAATAAAATTACAAAAACTCAAAGCCAATCAGGTCGAAATCCGCAAAATCTGGGGTGAAGAGGTCAAAGAGCTGGATTCCAATTAATCGCTTGATTGGAAACTGCCGAGAAGATTTTGCATCCCGCCAAAGGCTTTTTGCATCCATGGTGGGCTTGCCGCAAGTGGGTTTGGTGTAGCAATCGCTGGTGCAGTTGCAGGCGGTGGTTCCATCAGCGCAAGTTTATTAAGCCAAAATGATGGTTGGATATCATCTTCACCAAGGCGGGCTTGCATGCGCAAGAAATTAATCTGTTGTAATGCGCTGCGCGCATTTACACCAGCAATGCTAGCAAGGCCGCTTACATGTCGTCCAACATGTGTTGCTGATTCCGGATTGCCGCCAGCATTCACAACATCACTAAGCGCCGCGATGATCTGCCCTGCGAGCAAAACCATATGCGCCATGGGGATAGCCGCGCGATCGGGCGCGAGCACATCAAGCAATGATTTTCCATCAATCGCATAATGGTTGGAACGATCGATTGTAAGGCGCAATTGCGCCTTGGTCTGGCCGGGGCTAAAGATATTCTGCACCGTAAATGGCGCGGTAAGCATGGTGCAATACATGCCATTGCTTTTGAAAAGCTGGGTAAGCTGTGCTTTTTCCTGCGCGGTTGTTTTTTTACTTGCCAGTTTCTGACATTCAGAAAAAGTAGGGACATGCCGGGCTTCGGCCGCCATAAGTGGGGTAGCACCTGCGATAACGCATAGAAAAAGGAAAAAACGGGCAAAAAGCATATGCGACGTTACTCATAAATCCCTGAAAACAGGGTTAAGATTGGTTTAAAGCGCTCATTTAAGCGGGGCCATTTAGACATTCTTTAGGGTGGCAGGATAGGATAAAGACTTATTCAACCGTTATGGATGATATGAATGGGTTATCACGCCTACGCCAGAAAACCAGAGCACGCTACGCAGCTTGATGAAGCTCGCTTTGATATGCCCAGCAATGCTCAGGTAACTTTTGCACATGAGGCGCGTTTTGGAAGTGTTTTTGACGAAGCAAGTATGCCGGTTAAAGTTGAGGCCGCATCACGCCCAGGCATGGTATTTGCCGCAACAACACCCACAGCATTATCTCCCGAAGCTGATCTGCAAGAAAATGCACCAAGATTAGAAAGGTTGATGGTTCCCAAAGGGCCGCCAAAAGATTTTGGCTTAAATTAATTATCCAACGCCGTAGCGCTTTCCAGCTTGCGTTAGAAAATCTTCCTGTGGTTCTGAAACTGTCAATGTTGATGCACGGGTGCGTTCTTCTTCTGCCAATACAGTCGATAAATAACGCTCCGTATAGCTTGGAATAATCACCACAATCATTTTGCCTTTGTTTTCAGGCTTTGCAGCAATACGCAGTGCTGCACTCATTGCAGCGCCACTGCTGATCCCAACCGGAATCCCATGCTGTTTAATAAGATTGCGCGCCATGGCAAGGCTGTCGGCGCTGCTGACCTTTTCAACGGCATCAATCATGCTGCGATCAAGCGTGTTTGGAATAAAGCCTGCACCAATACCCTGAATTTTATGGGGTGTGTGTTTGCCGCCAGAGATAATCGGCGATTCTTCAGGCTCAACCGCTATCATCTGCAGCGATGCTTTTTTAGCCTTCAATCTCTTGCCAATGCCCGACAGGCTGCCACCGGTACCCACACCAGAAATCACAATATCAACCTTGCCTTCTGTATCGCGCCAGATTTCTTCGGCTGTGGTTTTTTCATGAATGCTTGGATTTGCAGGATTATCAAACTGCTCCATCATGATGGCGTTTTTATCCGCAGCGACCATCTCCATTGCTTTTGCAATCGCCCCGCGCATGCCAAAGGCTGCAGGCGTAAGCACAACATCTGCGCCCAGTAGAAGCAGGAGCGAGCGCCGTTCCATCGACATGCTTTCAGGCATCACCAGCGTAATCGCATAACCCTTTGCTGCAGCAACAAAGGCAAGGCCAATGCCAGTATTACCCGAAGTTGGCTCAACAATGCGCATGCCTTTTTTCAAGGCACCGCGCTTTTCTGCATCTTCGAGCATGGCTTTGCCAATACGGTCTTTCACGGAACCAAGCGGATTAAAAAATTCCAGCTTTAAAATAATATCAGCGTCCGTTTTAAGTCCCGGAACACGAATAAGCGGTGTATTGCCAATGGTATCTAAAATAGAATCGTGAATCATGACGTCACCTATTCAGGTTGAGTTTCATGGTTGTAAATACGCGCTGGAATACCAAATGCAGTGGCATTGTTCGGAACATGTTTGGTTACTACGGAATTTGCGCCAATTTTTGCATCATCGCCAATTGTGATATTGCCAATCAGTTTTGCGCCAGCGCCCACCATCACGCGATTACCCATGGTCGGGTGGCGCTTGCCAAAGCCACCTTTACCGCCAAGCGTTACGCCGTGGAAGATTAAACAATCATCACCGATCTCCGATGTTTCGCCAATCACTACGCCCATGCCATGATCAATTACCAGATTTTTTCCAATGCGCGCACCGGGGTGAATTTCAATACCGGTCAGCAGGCGGGAAATTTCGCAGACAAGGCGTGGAAAGAAAGGAACCCCCCATGTGTAAAGCCGATGCGCCACGCGATGCAGCAGAATGGCCTTAATACCGGGATAAAGCAGGGCAACTTCAAGCAGGCTGCGTGCGGCGGGATCATTCTTTTTATAAGCTTCAAGAAGGGACATTGCGAGGTTCCAGTAAGGCGTTAGGTAGAATGTTGACCATAGCGTTGTGCTGGATTTTTGCAAAGACTGTTCGTATTCTCTTCTCGCCATGTTTTTAACAATCGCTTCTTTTAAACCCTATCTGCGGCTTGCGCGGCTTGATAAGCCTGCTGGCTTTATGCTGCTGCTGTTTCCAGCATGGTGGGCGCAAGCGCTGGCAACGCCCTCTGGAACATGGCCTGATCTGTGGTTGTTGCTTCTGTTTTTTATTGGCGCAGTGGTAATGCGCGCGGCGGGCTGCGCTATTAATGATGTGCTTGATCATAAACTTGATGCGCAGGTTGCGCGTACCAAAGTGCGCCCGATTGCAAGCGGGGAAATAAAACCATGGCAGGGCATATTATTTGCTATGCTGTGCTGCGCGATGGGTTTGCTGATAGTATTGCAGATGGGGCCGTTAAGTTTCTGGCTTGCGCTTGCATCACTACCCTTGATTGCGATTTATCCTCTGATGAAGCGCATCACCTGGTGGCCGCAAGCCTTTCTGGGAATTATTTTTAACTGGGGTGCATGGATGGGTTTTGCTGCCGTGCAAGGCACGATCCCTTTTACAGCGTTTATTCTTTATGCAGCGTGTTTTTTCTGGACGCTTGCTTACGATACCATCTATGCATTTCAGGATATTGAGGATGATATGCTGGCAGGCATCAAATCCACTGCGCGGCGTCTTGGCGAACATGCGCGCTATGTCATTATCCTGTGGTCAGGGCTTAGTTTTATCCTGCTGCTATGGGCGGGGCTTCATGCGGGATTAGGCGCTGTTTTTATGGCAGGAATGGCCATCGCGCTTATCCATATGGCATGGCAGCTAAAGAACTGGCGCAAGGATAATGCAGCGAGTAGTCTGGCTGCGTTTCAAGCCCACACTATTTTTGGTGCAATTGTTTTTGCGGCCATACTGTTAGGAAGAATATTTTCATGAGCACTATAAAAACTAAGCGCGTTAAAAAGGTCGAGGACTGGCCGAGCTATATCACCGAAAATAGCGAATTTATTATCAATAATACGCAGCTTAAACATCCACCCTTATTGCCGGAAATGAAATTATATCTGAGCGAAGTGTTTAATGCGCTATGGCGCGTAACAGAAACAAAGTTTGAAGTAAAAAATATGCCCCCCCCTTTCTGGTCCTTTGCATGGCCGGGCGGGCAGGCGCTGGCGCGGTATGTTCTTGATCATCCGGAAATTGTGCGCGGCAAGCGCGTGTTTGATTTTGCATCGGGCTCCGGCCTTTGCGCAATTGCTGCAAAAATGTCAGGCGCGGTGAGCGTGATTGCCAATGATGTCGATCCGCTTTCGATTGTTGCGGTGGGGATGAATGCTGCCGCTAACAATGTCGATGTCCAAGTGCTGCATGATAACAAGATCAATCGCGATTTGCCGGATATTGATGTCATTCTGGCAGGAGATTTTTGCTATGAATGGCCCATGGCAGGCTATGCGATTGAATGGCTGCGCGCACAGGTAAAACAGGGGCGCACGGTATTACTGGCTGATCCCGGACGGAATTATCTTCCCAAGGAGGGAATCGAAAAGCTTGCCGAATATGATGTCGCAACGCCCCTTGAAGTAGAAGATAGCGAAATCAAGCATACAACGATTTACCGGTTGCTTGTATCAGAAGAATAAAAAAACCCATAAAAAAACCACGCGCATCGCTGCGCGTGGCAGGGAACAAATTTTTGAACAAAACTCTAGAAAATAATTAAGCTGTAACGATGCCGGTTGAAGTTGGCTTGCGGCGGTAATCCTGCAAGCGTGTAACGCGAAGCGCGCGTGAACCGCCACGTTCAGATAATTTCATCCATGAGCGAATTTCTTCTTCGGAAAGGGAATAGCGCTCGCATACTTCGGCCAAGGTAATATGACCTTTGCGCACCGCATCTACGACAATCGCTTTGCGGCTGATCACCCAGCGCTTGGTATCTGCTGGCGGCAAATGCGATAGATCGGCGCCCGCACGCACCATTTTAAATTCCTGGCCCGCATTATTCATTGTCATAGCCCTACCTCGTTATATGTCTTTAAAAATGACTTCTTGTTGTTATGGGATGAGCATAAGGCAGGCATGTTAAAAAAAACTGAATTAAATCATTGAAATTGCTAGCATTTTAGACAAATGCATCGCGCTTTTAAGGTAAATTCGCACTAAAATTCATCTTTGGTTAATGTACGAATAAATTAAATAGAAACAATGGGTTATGGTGAAGGTTGTGTATGTTTTCCCTGTAACCGATTAACTCTGAATGGCGTGAATAAGGCAGTTTTTACGCGCCTAGCGACTAAAGAATAACGGGTTATTAAAACCGCAACGCCGATGCCATGAAAAAATCTCAGCCATTTCTGTTTTTATACACAGTGATTTGCTTTTGCCTTTTAATGCTACCGAGGTGATTTTTCTCATGCCATGATATTCACATGAGTGATATTGAAAACTACGCCCTTCATCTTATAAAAATTCTTGGTGACGCGGGATATGAAACGCGGATTGTCGGCGGCGCTGTGCGCGATGCGTTGCTTGGTATTCCTGTTAGCGATGTGGATCTGGCAACAACTGCGCATCCTGAAAAAGTGATCGAGATTCTAAACACTGCAAAAATAAAGACAGTGCCCACGGGTCTTGCGCATGGAACGATCACGGCGGTGATGGAGGGGCGCGGTCTGGAAATCACGACCTTGCGCCGTGATATCGCAACGGACGGGCGGCATGCCACTGTAAGTTTTACCGATGATTGGCACGAAGATGCAGCACGGCGTGATTTTACCATGAATGCCCTATCGCGTAGCGCAGATGGCACACTATATGACTATTTTGGCGGTCTTGATGATGCAAAAGCAGGACGCATTCGCTTTGTTGGCAATGCGGCGCAGCGTATTCAAGAAGACGCATTGCGCTTGCTGCGCTTCTTTCGCTTCTATGCATGGCTTGGCAAAGTAATGCCGGATGAAGAAACCTTGGCGGCATGTAGTGCAGCAGCGCCAATGCTCAAAAAACTTTCGCGTGAGCGCGTGTGGAAGGAAGTTAAAAGACTCCTCAGCGCGCCTGACCCATCCGATAGCTGGATGCTGATGTTGCAAAATAATATTGTTGCAGAATTTTTACCGGAAGGGACCAATCTTGCAACCTTATGCAATCTCACTTCCTATGAGCATGCGCGCATGGTGGGCAAAAAAACCAATCCGCTTTTGCGGCTTACCGCGTTACTGCACGGCCAAAAATGCGATGCTGTAACCTTAAAGGAACGCTTTGCATTGTCGGTTGATGAGACCCAAAAAATTGCCCAATTTCTCAAGAATCCGCTTTCTGGCCAGCATGAAACCGACCTTACTACACTGTCTTTCACCCTGCACCGCTATGGCCTTGATTTAACTGAGGAATTTTTGGTTTTAAACATGGCGTGTGGTGCGCAATTTAATTGGGATTCGGCGCGCGGCATGCTAGAAAAATGGCAGCCAAAAACCTTCCCCTTAAAAGGGGAAGATATCTTGGGAATGGGCCTGCCACCGGGTCCGCGCGTGGGCGAAATTTTACACGCGGTTGAGGAGTGGTGGGTGGCACAAAACTTTGTGCCAAGTCATGCGGCGTGCATTGAATATGCAAAACGTATGATTCAAAATTAAATTGCGGAGTTGCGCGGTTTCGTAGTTGCGATGAACGGTTTGTTCTCGACGCTCCTGAAACACGTAGCTTTATTTTTTGGAAAAAAGAAATGGCGAAAGCAAACGTGGTAACACCAATAGAAAAAGAAGAGCAAACCGATTACGGCGCGCAATCGATCACCGTCCTGAAGGGCCTTGATGCGGTTCGCAAGCGCCCAGGCATGTATATCGGCGATACCGATGACGGTTCGGGCTTGCACCACATGGTGTATGAAGTGGTGGATAACGCAATTGACGAAACGCTGGCGGGTTTCTGCACACAGGTTGATGTGATGCTTAATGCCGATGGCTCAGTAACCGTGCGCGATAATGGTCGTGGTATTCCTGTTGATATTCATAGCGAAGAAGGCGTTTCAGCCGCTGAAGTCGTGATGACCCAGTTGCACGCAGGCGGTAAGTTTAACCAGAATTCCTATAAGGTTTCAGGTGGTCTGCACGGTGTGGGTGTGTCAGTTGTGAATGCGCTTTCCGAATTTCTTGAGCTGACCATCTGGCGTCAGGGCTTTGAATGGGGTATGCGTTTTGAGCATGGTGATCGTGTTGCGCCGCTTACGCAAAGGGGTAAAACAACGCTGACGGGTACGCAAGTCACCTTCATGCCATCCAAGCAAACCTTCACGCAAACTGAATTTGATTTGCCAACGCTCGAACATCGTTTGCGTGAACTCGCATTCCTCAATTCCGGTGTGCATGTGGTGCTGACCGACAAGCGCGGTGCTGAACCCAAGATTGTTGATTTGCAATATACGGGTGGTTTGCAAGCATTTGTTGAATATATCGATCGCAATAAAGAAGCAATTCATAAGCCACCTATTGCTGTCACCAAAGAAAAAGACGGCATCACGGTCGAGGTTGCTATGCAGTGGAATGATAGCTATCACGAAAATGTGCTGTGCTTTACTAATAACATTCCGCAGCGCGATGGCGGAACGCATTTAACTGGTTTTCGCGCAGCCCTTACCCGCGCGATTGATAAATATGCCGAAAGCTCCGGCATCACCAAGAAAGAAAAAGTGACGATTTCGGGCGATGATGCGCGCGAAGGTTTGTCCTGCATTCTTTCCGTCAAAGTGCCTGATCCAAAATTCTCCTCGCAAACCAAGGATAAACTGGTTTCATCCGAAGTCCGCCCCGTGGTGGAGCAGGTGGTTGGCGAAGCCTTACAATTATGGCTTGAAGAACGCCCGCAAGAAGCAAAACGCGTCATGGGCAAAATCATCGAAGCAGCGATGGCCCGTGAAGCAGCACGTAAAGCGCGTGATTTAAC
Organism: Alphaproteobacteria bacterium; assembly: GCA_010031785.1. GTDB lineage: Bacteria > Pseudomonadota > Alphaproteobacteria > UBA9219 > RGZA01 > RGZA01. The sequence continues at coordinate 8,701 of RGZA01000008.1, read as the reverse complement.
GCGCCGCAAGAACGCGCTCGATATTTCAAGCCTGCCAGGCAAGCTAGCGGATTGTCAGGAACGTGACCCTGCGCTTTCAGAATTGTTCATCGTTGAAGGCGACAGCGCCGGCGGCTCCGCTAAACAGGGGCGCAATCGAAAAAATCAGGCGATCCTGCCGTTGCGTGGAAAAATCCTCAATGTCGAGCGCGCGCGCTTTGACAAGATGCTCGCATCAGCTGAAATCGGCACACTTATTTCTGCGCTCGGCACCAGCATTGGCCGTGAAGAATTTGATGCCGCCAAGGCACGTTATCATAAGATCATCATCATGACCGACGCTGACGTCGATGGAAGCCATATTCGCACGCTTTTGCTAACCTTCTTCTTCCGTCAGATGCCGCAATTGATCGAAAACGGTTACCTTTATATCGCGCAGCCGCCGCTTTATCGTGTAAAGCGTGGTTCTGCCAAGGAACGTTATCTCAAAAATGATGATGCGCTCGAAGCGTATCTCTCGGATATCGGTACCGAAGATTCTGCATTGCGTATCGAAGGCGCAGGATTAGTCCAGGGTGAGCCGCTCAAAAAACTCTTTGCCGATGCATTACATGCACGCGCAGCAATCGAAGGACTCGACCGAAAAATCAATCAGGCAAGCGTGATCGAGCAAGCGGGCATGGCTGGTATTTTTGGTGATGCAAAGAAACGCGATGCAGCTATTGCTATATTCAATATGCGTCTTAAAACCATTTTAGCAGATAAAGAAACCATCTGGTTGGCTGAAGTAACGCAAAATGGTGTTGCAGTGACACGTAACAAGCGGGGTATCAAGCATGTCTATCTGCTCGATAACGATATGCTGGCGAGCAGCGATGCGCGCAAGCTAGATGGCGCAACAGCAGAACTACGCAAGCATCTTGAAAAACCCGCAACGCTTCTCGTTAAGGGTAAAGAAAAGAATGCGGTGAACGGCCCGCTCGGTTTTGTTGAGCAGGTATTTGCCGAAGCACGCTCCGGCATGGCAATCCAGCGTTATAAAGGTCTGGGCGAGATGAATCCTGAACAGCTTTGGGAAACAACGCTCGATCCGCAAGTGCGCACCCTGTTACAGGTGCGTGTGCATCATGCCGATGAAGCCGATGGCATCTTCTCTACCCTCATGGGTGATGTGGTTGAGCCGCGCAAGGATTTCATCGTGCAAAACGCGCTTACAGCGACAAACATTGACGCCTAACCATCAATAGTATTGATAAATCAAAGGCTTAAGTATTATTAATGATATTAAGAATTACTTGCAACTGATGGTGCATGTCTATATAATAGCGACATCAGGATGCATCGCATAAAAGACAAAATGCGAGTGATAATTAACGACAGAGCAATTCTACAATAAGGATCAAGAAATGAAAAATGGGGTGAGAGTATATGTAACAGTCGTTGTTGCAATGGTGTTTGGAATTGTGCTTGCTGGAAAATCATTTGCCAATGATGCCGCCAAGGTTGACGCATCCGCAGAAGCAGTGCAATCGGTTACCGTGACATTGAAAAATCATGTGTTTGAGCCTTCAGCGATTGAAGTGCCTGCTGATAAGAAAATTGCACTCGTGGTTACCAATAGCGATGCAACCCCGGAAGAATTTGAAAGCCATGATCTGCACCGCGAAAAAGTAATTGCTGCAGGCGCAACCGCAACAATCAATGTTGGCCGGTTAAAGCCAGGTATTTATAAATTTGCTGGTGAATATAATGAAAAAACCGCGCACGGCACGATTACTGTTAAATAAGCAGGAAAACGGATGCTTGGGATTGCGGTTATTGTTTTTCGTGAAGTATTGGAAGCTGCTCTAATTGTTTCGGTTATTTTGGCCGCAACAAGAGGTGTGCATAACCGGTTAGCCATGATTGGCGGTGGGGTTGCTGCTGGCTGCATTGGGTCATGGATTGTTGCCTTCTTTACAGCACAGCTTTCGAATGCTTTTGCAGGAAATGGTCAGGAATTGTTGCACGCTGGTATCATGTTTACCGTCGTTGGACTACTTGCCTGGCATGTGATCTGGATGCAAAGCCATGGGCGTGAAATGGTGCATGAGATGAAGGATATCGGTGCGGCGGTAGTAGCAGGTAAAAAACCGTTGCTCGCTTTGGCCATCGTTGTAGCCTTGGCTGTACTGCGCGAAGGCTCCGAAGTGGTGCTTTTTGTGCAAGGTATGATGGCATCCGGCGCACAGCAGGATGTCGCAGTAGGCTTTGTGCTTGGGTTATTTACGGGTGTTCTCATCGGCGCATTCCTCTATGCCGGATTCGTAAAGTTGTCGCTTAAGCATCTTTTTTCAACCACGAACATCGTGCTGATCCTCATTGCTGCCGGGATGGCTGCGCGTGGCTCAGACAAACTAATTCAAGCCGGATTTATTCCATCTCTCTATGATCGGGTTTGGGATAGCAGCGCACTCTTGCCAGAAACGAGCGTGCCAGGGCAATTATTATCTGCCCTAGTGGGCTACATTGCTCAGCCCAACGCCATGCAACTGGTGTTTTATGGGGTGACGGTGACCTGTATCAGTGCATTGCTCTATATGCAGAAAAAGCCCGCGGTCGTTAAAGTATAACCGTATCAAATACAGGGCTAATATCCTCACCCCATACTTCCTGATAAAGCCCGATCAGATATTCCGCGCTGGTTTGTTCAAGCTTCATCAGCGTTAGAAGTACATCCAGATAACGGCTTTCATCTGCGCCACCCGCATTGCGCACACTTCGGCGCTGCAAACCTGCTTTTGCCAGATTGATAATATGGCGCGCGATTTCAAAGCCGCTTTGCTTGTCAACCATCACACTCATACCAAAACGCGCAACATCGCGGCGCATCGCGGTGATCTGCTCAATGCTCCATTCTTTTATCAAACTTTCCGCCTGATTAAGTGCGCTGTCATCATAGAGTAGGCCAACCCATAGGGCGGCCAGCGCTTTGATCATCGCTGAGTTACCAACATCTGCACCGCGCATTTCAATATAAGTGCGCAAGCGCACATCGGGAAAAAGCGTTGTGAGGTGATTGATATAATCTGCCATGCGCGGCTTTTGCCCCATAAAGGCCGGAAGCTTTCCTGTCATAAAATCGCGGAAGGATTGGCCGGTGCAGTCAATATAGGTGCCATCGCGATAGACAAAATACATCGGTACATCAAGGCTATAATCGACATAGCGCTCAAAGCCAAACCCATCGTCAAAAGCAAAAGACAATCCACCACAGCGGGCAGGATCAACATCGGCCCACACGCCATAGCGCGTGGAAAGCTGCCCTGAAAGCTCGCCATTTTTAAAGGGCGAGTTAGAAAACAAGGCTGCAACAATCGGTTGCAATGCAAGGCCCACGCGCATTTTGCGCACCATGTCGTGCTCATCAAGGAAATCCAGATTGACCTGGGTTGCACAGGTGAGCTGCATCATTTCAAGACCGCGCGTGCCAACCTTTGGCATGTAGTTGCGCATGATTTCATAGCGGCGTTTTGGCATCCATGGTAATTCGTTGATGCGTGCTGTTGGGTGATAGCCAATGGGCATAAACCGAAAGCCAAGCTCATTAGCTATTTGCGTGCTTTCTGCAATATGCTGATCAAGCTCATCGCTCATTTCATGGAGATTGGTAAGGCGCGCGCCTGAAAGCTCAAACTGTCCTGCAGGTTCAATGGTGATGCTTGCCTCACCGCGCGATAGGCCAGTTAGAACAGGTCCTTCCATCATTGGCTGATAGCCAAAGCGCTGCATACCTTGCAGCAGCATCTTGATACCCTCATAAGGCACAATCTGTTTCGTTGTTGTATCAAGGACAAATTTTTCATGTTCGGTCCCGATAAGAAACCCGTTTTTTGGCTTGGCTCCGCTTTCAAAATAACGCACCAGCTGTGCTTTATTCTCGATAATCGTATCTGGTAATGGGGAAGAAATCGTCATGCTTCATATGATAAAATGGATTAATGATCACCCTATATATAGGGTGCGGATCTGGAAAATCATCCTCTTAAATATTATTTCCTCAGCGCCTGAATGAGGCTGATTGCTGCAATGGCGGCTGTATCAGCGCGTAAAATGCGTGGTCCCAGCGTTACGGGGATAATAAAAGGAAGGCTGCGCAGCATGGCAAATTCCTTTTCAGTGAAACCACCCTCAGGGCCAATCATCACGGCGTATTCAGAGAGTGCGCTTCGTGTAATAACATCAGCAATGGGCGCTGCATCCCCTTGTTCGGCACATAAGATAATTGGCTTGGTGCTGTCCCAGTTTTTTAAAAACAGATCGAGCTTTTGCGCTTCAACAATAGTAGGCACTGACAGACGTTCACATTGTTCGGCGGCCTCCATGCCGATGGTCTGATAACGATCAATGGGAATACGCGCTACAACCGTGTGATCAGTAATAATGGGATAAAGCGCGGTTGCCCCAAGCTCGCTGGCTTTTTCAATTACCATATCGCCATGACCGCGCTTGATCGGCGCAAAAATAAGGCTCAGCAGTTTCTCATGCGTTTGCATCCGGGTCTGGTGCTGCAAATTCACAAGCACATGTTTTTTGGTAAGTGTGAGAACACCGCGCCATTCCCCATCCATGCCATTAAAGAGTAGAACCGCATCACCATCCTTCTGACGCATGACATGTTTGAGGTAATGACTCTGTTTCTCATCCAAAGGGATGGATGCGTTGGCAAAAAGGGAATGTTGGATAAAAAGTCTGATCATGCGCTGTAATCTGTCAAAAAAATCAATGCGGTGCTATAGACATAATTACATCAAACCTTCAAAGAAAGCCCTGCGTTCATTGAAATAATGCATGATCGCTTGCCGCGTGGCAGGCGTTAATAGCGCATGCGGCACAAAAATATCTTCCTTAACAACGCGCAGAATTTTTTCATAACCCAGTGCTGCAAACTGCTCGACCAGTGTGCTGCGCTGCGGGTGATTTTCGCACAGGATAACCGGTGCGTTGCGTTGCAAGGTTTCATGGCCGCCGATCAGCACCTGCGCTTCCCAGCCTTGCACATCAATCTTGATAAAATTGATTTCAGGAATATGCATATTATCAAGGGGCCTAACCTTCACCATGCTTTGAGTGGATGCATCGGCAAATGGTTCCAGTGATCCAGCACCGCTATTGCAAATGTCGCTTGGCATATGAAAGGTCATGGTTGCTTCGCGGTCCGATAGTCCAAATGGAAAAAGATCGCAGGCCAGTCCCGCCATGTTTTTCTCAAGGCAGGCAAAGTTTTCAAGACGCGGCTCAAAACAGATCACCTTGTCAAAAAGGCCCGCTAACGGTTTTGCCCATAATCCAACATGCGCGCCAATATCAACGGCACAGCGAAAGGGGACATTTAAGGCGCGGCACACCCCGATGCCCATCTCACGCTGCACGATCTGGTATTCACTGCCTTCCAGAAAAGGCTGGAAATGCAACTCATCATCCGGAAAATAATAGCCATATTCGAACTTCATAAGGCCAGCCTAAGCGATATAAAGGGAGCATAAAATACTATTAATGATTGGAGATGATTCCCTTCATTAATACTGCATCTGTTAAGTATTAATATTAAAAAGGCAATTTTTCATTTCTCCCTTATTTTGTTTTGACTGCCAAACTATGCTGGACTATAAAAGCACTATGTTGGTATTGCATGTGCTGTGAGCACCGATGCCCTTTATTCATTTTCGCGAGGAAAATTATGAACAAGCTTGAACGCCAAATGCTCGATATTCTGAAAAAGGGCCGTGACAATTACGGTTACCTCGCTGTGAAAGCGGAATTCGAGGCAGAAGGTACACGCGTTGAAGAGCTTCTTCGCCTTATTGAAATTGCGCGCAAGGCGAACGTAAAAATCGGTTTGAAAATCGGCGGCTGCGAAGCGATGCGCGATTTGCTAGAAAGCAAGCAGCTCGGCGTTGATTACATCATCGCGCCAATGGTTGAAACGGTTTATGCGCTCACCAAATTTATTGATTCAAAGAATAAAGTTTATTCAGCAGATGAACAAGAGGACACTGACTTCCTGTTCAATCTTGAAACTGAAACTGCTTACAGCCACCTTGAAGCAATGGCTGATGAAGCGCGCAAGCCAAATGGTTCTAATGGTATCGTTTTTGGCCGCGTTGACTTCTCGCTTTCCAAAGGTCTGTCACGCGATGGCATTAATGACCAGCAAGTAACCGATTACATTCTTGAAACTGCCCGGGTGTGCAAGCAAAAGAACCTTGATATCGTTGTTGGCGGTGGCGTGTCGATGGATGCAATTTCTGCCCTGCGCCAGGTAAATGCAGTCAAGCTGACCCGCTTTGAAACGCGCAAGGTGATCTTTGATGGCGAAGCGATTGAGCAGCAGGATATCGAAGCTGGCCTTCTCAATGCCGTGCATTTTGAATTGCTATGGTTGCTTAACAAGCGCGAATATTATGGTGCTATTCAACGTGAAGATGCAAAGCGCATCGATATGCTTGAAAAGCGCTGGCATGTTCTGCAAGCTGAAGCCGAAGCACAAGGCAGGCCTGCTATTGCACTTGCATCATAATCAAGGGCTGTGTCAAACAGCACAATGCTTGAACACGATATGTCTCAGCATGATTTAACCAAAGCCCCGCGACTGCTTTTATTTGGTGGCGCGGGTGCGATTGGTAATTCCCTAGTAGAAAAATTCGGTGAACAAGGATGGCATGTAATTGCTACAGGTCGCACCGTGCCAGCAACGCCCCCTGTTCCCGGTGTTACATGGGTGGCGCTTGATCCGTTTGAAGAAGGGTTTGATGGCGCGGCGCTTAATGCGCATGCACCCTATTCTGCAGTATGCTGGGCACAAGGCGCTAACCTGAATGACAGCGCATATGATGTTGATATTGCAAAGCACATCGAACTCTATCGCGCCAATTGCCTGTTTATTGTCGTTACCCTGCAAATCCTTTTACAGCGTAAACTGCTTAATAATGCATCGCGCTTATGTGTGATCAGTTCCATCTGGCAGAACATTGCGCGGCAGAATAAATATTCCTATTGCATCACCAAATCGGCTTTGCAGGGTCTTGTATTATCAGCTGCCGCTGATCTCGCGGTTGATGGTCATTTGATTAATGCGGTATTACCAGGGGCGCTTGATACACCGATGACGCAGCGTAATCTGAGTATCGAGCAGATCAAGCAATTGGCTGGCGCCACAAAATTCAATCGCATGCCCAAACTCGATGATGTATCTAACCTGGTATTCCATTTATGTTCTGCCAATAATACCGGTATTACGGGCCAATTTATCGCTTCTGATCTTGGGTATAGCCATGTCCGTATCGTCTAACTTTTCTATCTCTTCTTCTACTGGCAGTTATGATGTGGATATCGCATCAGGGCTCTATCGCCAATTTATGAGCGAAGGCAAAAAACTCATCGCCATCTGCGATGAACGCTTTGCGTGGGATTTCAAAGAAGCCGGTGTGCATGCGATTGCATTGCATTCGGATGAAACCGTAAAAAATCTTTCCGCCATTCCCGATATCATCACGCAATTGCGCAAGGCAGGCACCATGCGCGATACGCTGTTGCTCGCAGTGGGCGGTGGCATTGTGCAGGATGTATCTGCCTTTTGCGCTGCCATTTATATGCGCGGCCTTGAATGGATTTATATGCCAACCACCTTGCTCGGTATGGCGGATAGTTGCATTGGTGGAAAATCATCGATCAATGTCGGCGAATATAAAAACATTGTTGGCACCTTCAATCCGCCGCGTCGCGTTGTGATTGACCCGAGTTTTGTAAAAACATTATCTTCAGAACAAATTGCAGCAGGCCTTATTGAGGCAGCAAAAATCTGTTATTGCCGTGGGCCAGATAGTTGGAAGGCTTATCTTGCCAATAACCCCTCTCATACTATGAGTGAGGCCCATGTTGCAGGCGTTATTGCTACATCGCTCGCTGCCAAAAAATGGTTTATTGAAATTGACGAGTTTGATAAGGCCGAACGGCTATTACTTAATTTTGGCCATACCTTTGGTCACGCGCTGGAGGGTGCATCGCATTACCGTGTAAGCCATGGCATTGCGGTTGGCATCGGGATGTTATGTGCGCTTGCGCTCGAAGAACGGCTGGGTGCGCGTTATGAGGGCCAGCCACAGGTTGCAGTACTGCGAGAGCACATCCAAGACCTTCTCGCGCTCGTCACCGATTTACCCGATGTATTGCAGGGCGTTACTGCAAGTGACTTGTTTGACCGTTTTTCATCGGATAAAAAACACAAGGCCGATGGGTATCGCGTGGTTATTGTTGCAGCTGATGGCAGCGTGCAATTAAAAGCATTGCCAAAAGATGATGCAAGCCGTGCGCATCTGACTGCAGCGATGGAACAGATTTTAAATGTTCTTCGTAAAAAACGTATGGCTGCCTGACGTTAGGAACAGATAATGAAATATAGCGATTTATTGGCTGACTGGCTTGTTGATGCAGGGTATACAACCTGCTTTTTTCTTGCTGGCGGGAATATCATGCATATTCTGGAATCCTGCAGCCGCAAGATGAAGATGGTGCCAGTCGTGCATGAAGTGGCGGCAGGCATCGCGGTTGAATATTTTAATGAAACAAAAAAAAATGAACGTGCGTTTGCGCTTGTGACAGCGGGTCCAGGCCTTACTAATATTATTACTGCTATGAGCGGGGCGTATCTGGAAAGCCGTGAATTGCTGGTGATTGGTGGGCA
>RGZA01000070.1 GCA_010031785.1 Alphaproteobacteria bacterium | reverse complement strand
AAAAGATCATGAACAGGTTCTAAGACACAATATTATCCTAACTTCTAAAAACTAATCAATATACATAGATTATTACGTTATGAGATCAATTGTCTACTTATTTAGAGGGCTAGAATTAATTTAAAAATTCATGTCAACATTTCCCGCAATAACAAACAATTTTGTTAAAGTTGTTTTGATATCAATAGGATACGCGAAATGTTTCACGTGAAACACATATCCGCGTATGCAGTGCTGTTAAGATTTGGCGCTTACTTGTCTTTTTTCTCATTCTTTTTCGCACGGAAATCAGCCAGCACGGCAAACGGATTAAGCGGCTTTGCGCCCACCTCCACCGCTTTTGCATCGCGTGGCACTTCAAACACAACGCCCGGCTTGCGCGGGTGCGGATCAATCGCGAGCGCAACATGCTGCGCAGTAAGTTCACCCAGATCAATCTCACCATTCGCTGAAATTGGCTCGGGCGAGTGATCATCATCAATATCCATGTCTTCGGATTTTGGAATGGTATCGGGCCGCGCGAAATAAGCGGTGAATTCTTCATCAAGCTCCGCTTCAAACGGCTCCAGCGTTACAACACAATCCTGCACCACGGTGGCATAAAACCGCCCTTTGACTTCGGCCATCTCACCGGAATGGATGCGCACCAGATGCAGCTTTGCATGCAGATGTTTTAGCGCAACAATACCAAAGCGTTTGGCCAATGCTTCCAGCTCTTCTTCATTCGCTTCAATGCGCTCTTCCATGTCATGGCCGCGCAATTTATCAACCGGAAAAGGGCGTGAAAATTCAAATTCTTCTTGCTGCATATGATTTAAACCTCAATTGATTTAAAAGAAATAATCCCGTTCATGATATCGTCAAGCGGCTGCGCTTCCAGTGCCTTCGTTTGCATTTCAATATAGTCTTGCATCAATTCGAGTTTGGCAAGATCCGTTGATGTAGCACTGTAAAGATTGCGGTCAAGCGCACGCAGCATTTCTTTTTTATCCATGCTGCCAAGCGCGGCATCATACACATTCATACGGCCATAAAAACCTTCCATGAAATATTTCATGCGTTTGACAACGCCAACATCGCCAACGCCCATTTCGCGTAACGTGCGGTCAAGATCGCTGACCATAAAATCCATGAGGGATTGTTTAACCGCCTGCCCTTCGCGCCCTAAACGGCGCATCACCAGCAGGATATGGAGGATCAGCGATTCAAACCGCGTTTCAAAATCATCACTCAGTCCAAAGCGGATAAAAAAATCTTCCCGGCGCGCCTGCGCCATGATGGCGCCATAAAGCAGCGCGATTTTATGCGCATCGGGTTCGTTTTTTAGAAAGAGTTTGAAAAAGCGTTGCATCATTGTATGGTCTTATAAAATTCTACTGCGGTTAGCTATGATTATCTTTCAATACCTCTCCACCATTGCTGCGATGTTGATGCTGGGCATTACCCTGGCATCCTGCACACCCACGATTAACAAGCGCGGCAACACCATTGAAGAGGATCAGTTGCAGCAAATCAAGGTCGGCGAAAGCACGCGTGAAGACGTTGCCAAACTATTAGGCACGCCAACACAAATGGCAACCTTTGATGACAAGACCTGGTATTACATTGGACAGCGCACCGAAAAGGAAGCGTTTTTTGATCCGCAATTGAAGGAACAGAAAATCGTCACCGTCGAATTTACGCCCGAAGGAAAAGTCGCATCGATCAATAAAACCGGCGCAGAACTCGCACGCGATGTTGATCCGATCAAGGACAAGACGCCAACCTATGGCAAGGACCTCACGATCATGCAGCAATTGCTTGGCAATATTGGTCGCCCCACTGTGCCCAAGGGAAAAGAAGGCCAATAATTATTCCGCCACCATTTGCTCGCTTTGCGTTTGCGCAATAATCCATGCGCTGACATCGCGCATCAATAATTCAAGATCATTTTTTAACTGTGCATAATAAGCCGATGGCTTGAGCGTATCTTCATTCATATAAAGTGCGCGATTAATTTCGAGCTGCACGGAATGAAACCCGCGACGCGGATGGCCATAGCGGCGCAGAATTTCTACGCCCTTATAGGGATCATTATGCGTAACGCGATATCCCATATGCCGCAGCCTGTCAGCCAGCATATGGGTGAATCCCGGCGCAGATGAAACACCATCGCGATCGCCCAATACAAAATCTGCACGATGATTGGCAACGCCGGTTGATGGCATGGAATGGCAGTTCAGGTGCCATACTTCGCCAAAGGTTTCGTGTGCATCATCAAGAACATGCTTCAATGCCGCATGATAAGGCAGATAGCATTGTTGCAGGCGTTTTTGCACATGCTGTATAGAAAGGCGGCTCGCATAAACCGCCTGCCCACGGCACAAATGACGAATGAGCCCGTAGCCGGAAAAGGAACGCTCGGTCGGCTCCAACGCAAATGGTAAAACACCCGTAATCACGGTGGGGTCAAGATCATCCATCGCGCGATTTACATCGATATAACTACGCGTAAAATTCGCTTTTAAAAATGCAGCACCATAGGATGGCGCACAGGAAAACAGATCATCGACAAAACTGTCTTCGGTCTGACGCAACCAAAGTTGTGGAATGATATAATGAAAATCATCCGGATAAAGCGTGCCGCTATGCGGGCTATCAAGCACGAGCGGAATGCGCGCATGCTGTGGCAAACCAAGATCAATCATGGATGATGACGATTGATCAGCCATGCATTATTTTCCAAAGGGGCAGCCTTCGCGCCCGCATGCAGAAGCATTTTTGACCATAAAAGCCTGACAGGTAGAACATTGAATCATTTCATGCACCTTTGTATCGGGTGTCTTTTTATCATTGGTCATGGATGAAAACGGCGCATGTGACGATAAAGGCGCTTCCCGCACCATACGCCGCACACCACTTATTACTACCAGCGCCAAAAAACCAAAGATCAACCATTGCATGGAACTATAATAGTGCCTTCCTCACGATACCACAAGCTGTCATGCCCGCGAAGGCGGGCATCCACGAGTTTACTTGAAAATACTAAACTTCCAGCGCTTACTTTGTTTTTATATTAAAAAAGTAAGTTCGTGCTGTTAGATATAAAATTTATCTTCTACCACGCTTTCTTGGCTCAAACCGCTTGCTGGGGCGCGCGTTTGGTGCGGCAAGGCCTAATTCCCTTGCTTCAAGGCGATGGATTTCATCGCGCAGGCGGGCAGCTTCTTCAAATTCCAGATTGCTCGCTGCCTCATTCATCTTGGCATGAAGCGCCTTAAGATGTGATTTAATATCCTTGCCAATGAGCTCACCTTCGGCAACGCCAGTATCAACCGTCAGATAATCCGCCTCATAAGCCGAGTGCAAAATATTGCTGATTTCTTTTTTGACTGTTTCCGGCGTGATGTTGTGCGCGATGTTATATTCTTTTTGTTTTTCGCGGCGGCGGTCGGTTTCTTCGATCGCGGCTTTCATACTGCCGGTGATACTATCGGCATATAAAATAGCGCGGCCTTCAATGTTACGCGCTGCGCGGCCAATGGTTTGAATAAGCGAGGTGCGCGAGCGCAAATAACCTTCCTTATCGGCATCTAAAATCGCAACCAAACCGCATTCGGGAATATCCAGACCTTCGCGCAGCAAATTGATGCCGATCAACACATCATAAACGCCCAGCCTAAAATCACGGATAATTTCGATGCGCTCCAGCGTTTCAACATCGCTGTGGATGTAGCATACCTTCAGCCCCGCCTCACCCATATATTCGGTCAAGGCTTCAGCCATTTTTTTGGTCAACGTTGTCACCAGAACGCGCAAGCCCTTTCCAACCACAAGGCGGCATTCGGCAAGCAGATCATCGACCTGATGTTCAGTTGGGCGAATGATCACCGGTGGATCGGTAAGACCGGTTGGGCGTACAATCTGTTCGGTAAACACGCCACCGGTTTGATTAAGCTCCCACGGGCCGGGCGTTGCGGAAACAAAGATGGTTTGCGGACGGAACGCCTCCCACTCCTCGAACTTTAGTGGGCGGTTATCAACGCAGGATGGAAGACGAAAGCCAAATTCGGAAAGTGTGGATTTGCGCGCATAATCGCCTTTATACATCGCATTAAGCTGCGGGATCATCACATGGCTTTCATCCAAAATCAGCAAAGCATTTTTGGGAAGATATTCAAATAGGGTTGGCGGCGCTTCACCGGGCTTGCGACCTGTGAGGTAGCGTGAATAATTTTCAATGCCCGCGCAGCTTCCCGTTGCCAGCATCATCTCCATATCAAATTGTGTGCGCTCCCCAATGCGCTGCGCTTCAATTAATTTATTGGCTTCGTGTAATTCTTCGACACGGATTTTTGCATCGCGCTTAATGTGTGTGATAGCCTGATTGATCGTCGGTTTTGGCGTGACGTAATGGCTGTTGGCGTAGAGTTTGACGACCTCCATCTGCGCGATTTTTTCGCCCGTGAGCGGATCAACCTCAGTGATACTTTCAAGCTCATCGCCAAAGAAAGATAGGCGCCACGCGCGATCTTCCAAATGGGATGGGAACACTTCGACAACATCGCCGCGCACACGAAAGAAGCCGCGCCCAAAGCTGTCATCATTGCGCTTATAATGCATTTCAATAAGCGAGCGCAGTATATCATCGCGTGATTGCGCTGCACCTTTTTGAAGCGTGAGCACCATCTTGCTATAGGTTTCAACCGAGCCAATACCGTAAATGCAACTGACCGATGCAACGATGATCACATCATCACGTTCGAGCAGTGCGCGCGTTGCCGAATGGCGCATGCGATCGATCTGTTCATTGATCGTGGATTCTTTTTCAATATAAGTATCGGTGCGCGGCACATAGGCTTCGGGCTGGTAGTAATCATAAAAGGACACAAAATATTCAACCGCGTTATTCGGGAAAAATGATTTCATTTCTCCGTAAAGTTGCGCAGCAAGTGTTTTGTTCGGTGCCAAAATCAGGGTTGGGCGCTGAACCGTTTGAATGACATGGGCAACGGTAAAGGTTTTCCCAGAACCCGTAACACCGAGCAGTACCTGATCTTTCGTTCCTGCTTCCAGGCCCGCCAATAGCTCCGCAATCGCCTGCGGCTGGTCGCCTGCAGGGATATAGTCGGAAACCAGCTCGAACTTTTTTCCGCTTTCGGGGCGGAATTCAGGCCGGAGAACATCTGCCATTACTGGAAAAGTCATAATAAGGGCCGTAGGAGCGAAGGTGCGAAGAGACGAAGCAAAAAGAGATATAGAATTTATCTCTTTATGATCAAGCAATAAAGCTGTAAATAGTTTGCTTTCGTCCCTTCGCACCTTCGCTCCTACGGCCCTCATGTCCACACTCGTTCGTATTGCCCCTTCCCCTACCGGATTTTTGCATGTTGGTAATGTGCGCACTGCGCTCATGAACTGGCTGTTCACACGGCAGCAAGGTGGCAAATTTATGTTACGCCTTGATGACACGGATATGGAACGCTCAACGCAGGCTTTTGCCGAAGCGATTGAACGCGATCTGAAATGGCTGGGCCTTGGCTGGGATATGTTTGCCAAGCAGTCCGAACGCTTTGAACGTTATAAGGAAGTGCTCGAACAATTTAAGGCGGCAGGCCGCGCTTACCCTTGTTTTGAAAATCAGGAAGAATTGGCGCTGAAGCGCAAATCGCAATTAAGCCGTGGCTTGCCGCCGATTTATAACCGTGATGCGTTGAAGCTTACGCCGGAAGATATCGCAGCAAAAATTGCGGCAGGACAAAAACCGCATTGGCGCTTCAAGCTTAATGATACACCCGTTGTGTGGGATGATCTGGTACAGGGGCATAAATCTTTTCCGGGCGGCGCACTCAGCGATCCGGTTCTGGTGCGTGAAGATGGCGTGCCGCTTTATACTTTCTGCTCGGTTGTGGATGATGCGGATATGAACGTAACGCACGTTGTGCGCGGAGAAGATCACGTTGCCAATACAGCAGTGCAGATCCAGATCTGGGAAGGCCTAAATGATTTATATGGGGGCAAGCCTGTGCCAACCTTTGCGCATTTGCCGCTGATTACACTGGCAAGCGGTGAAGAGCTCAGCAAGCGTTTGGGCAGCATGAGCGTTGCAAGCTTGCGCGATGAAATGGGCGTAGAGCCTTTGGCAATTGCGAGCCTGCTGGCTAAAACCGGAACATCCGATGCAATTGAAGCCGCAAGCAGCATGGATGATCTGATCAAGACCTTTGATTTCAAAAAAATCGGTCGCTCACCGCCAAAATTCGATACCAAGGATTTGATGCGCATTAATGCCAAGATCATTCACAGCATGAGCTATGCGCAGGCAAAACCACGTCTTGATGCGATGGGGCTGAATGCTGTTGATGAAGCATTCTGGAATGCAGTGCATCAGAATATGGCGCAGTTTAATGAAATTAAAAACTGGTGGCAGATCACGCATGAGAAGCTCGCACCCGTGATTAGCGATGCGGAGTTTATCAAGCAGGCAGCAGCGTCATTACCTGCAGGCCCATGGGATCATACGACATGGAGCACATGGACAGGCGCGCTTACCGCTGCTACAGGACGCAAAGGCAAAGAGCTGTTCATGCCATTGCGCCTTGCGCTCACCGCGCAGGAACATGGGCCGGAAATGAAAGCGATGCTGCCCTTAATTGGTGAAGCGCGCACCAAGGCACGGCTTGCTGGCCAAACAGCGTAATTTGCGTGATTTCATGAGAATCCTGTGATATAATCACCAGCGATGGAGTTAAGTGATGACCGAAGAAGTGCAAAATCAAACCTTGGCATTGCTGCGAGAGATGCGTAGCGAAAACCAAAAAAGCTTTGCAGAACTAAACGCAAAAGTGAATACATTGGCGGAGGGTTCGCTTCGCCTAAACAATCGTGTTGATAGGGTAGAAAAGCAGCTCGAAGATATTGGTCTTGATTTGCGCGAACTTAAGAACCATATGGCCGTTGTAAGTATTGTTGTCGATGAGCATGCAAAACGTTTTGATGCTCTTGATGGTGGAAAGCCGCCCATTTAGTTCATGCAGCTTTACAATACCCTTACCCGTGAAAAAGAAATCTTTGCGCCCATGGATGCGCGCAATGTGCGCATGTATGTGTGCGGGCCCACGGTATATGATTTTGCCCATCTTGGTAATGCGCGGCCGGTCGTGGTGTTTGATACGCTCTACCGCTTACTCAAATTGCATTATCCAAAAGTAACCTATGTGCGCAACATCACCGATGTTGATGACAAGATCATGGCCAAAGCTAAGGAAAGCGGCGAAGCGATTGATACGATCACGACGCGCACGACCAAGGCGTATCATGATGATATGGCATCGCTGCTTGCGCTACCACCGGATATTGAGCCACGCGCTACCGCGCATATTCCACATATGCTGGCGCTGATCGCCAAGCTGATTGAAAAAGGCCACGCCTATGCTGTCGATGGCCATGTGCTGTTTAACGTGCCATCGATGCCGAATTATGGCGAGTTGTCACGCCGTTCGCGTGATGAGTTGATTGCAGGCGCGCGCGTGGAAGTTGCACCCTATAAAAAAGATGCTGCGGATTTCGTGTTATGGAAACCATCCACTGCTGATCAAGTGGGCTGGGACAGCCCCTATGGTCGCGGTCGCCCTGGCTGGCATATTGAATGCTCGGCAATGGCGAAGGAACATCTGGGTGAGACGTTTGATATTCATGGCGGCGGGCTTGATCTGATTTTTCCACATCATGAAAATGAAATTGCGCAAAGCCGCTGCGCACATGATGATGCGCCGCTTGCAAAGCTATGGATGCATAACGGTTTTCTGACCATCAATAATGACAAGATGAGCAAATCGCTCGGGAATTTTTTTACTGTGCGCGATCTGCTCGCGATTGCGCCCGGAGAAGCATTGCGCCTTGCATTGCTGAGCGCACATTACCGCCAGCCGCTTGATTTCAGCGAAGAAGCATTGAAAAAAGCCAAGCAAACGCTTGATGGCTGGTATGGCGCATTGCGTAATACCAAGGATATTGCGTTTGATGCGAATGTTGCTGTGCCAGAAAACTTCATGGCTGCGCTCGATGATGATCTCAACACCCCGCAAGCCTTTGCAATTATCCATGATCTTGTCAGCCAGTTGAATAAAACACCGGATACAAAAACAAAATCCGCACTGCTCAGCGCTGCGAACCTGATCGGCTTTTTAACGCAAGATGCTGAAAGCTGGATGCGCGGCTCTTCAAGCGATGGCCTATCCGAAGAGCAAATCCTTGCACTGATTACTGCGCGCAAGGATGCCAAGGCCGCCAAGAACTTTGCCGAAGCTGACCGTATCCGTAAGGAATTATTGGATGCTGGGATTGTGCTCGAAGATAAGGCCAATGATACGTTGTGGCGGCGTGTCTAGAAACTAAATCCGATGCTATTTGCATGAGAATGCCGATTTTCGTTGGCGTTTCTGCTTTACATCCCTCTGGCATCGCGGCGGCGATTTGTATAGAATTTGCTCCTTAAAGAAATGGAGAAGCCAATGCAAACGATTATTTCCACCACGCGCCGCAACCAACAACTTGGTTTCAACCTGATTGAAGCGAGTATTGTTCTGGGTATTGTGGGTCTGGTTCTTGCAGGGGTATTCGCCGCATGGAGTACCGTCACTTCGCAGCAACGGGTGCGCAAGGGCGCGGATATGGCCATCGTCATCGTGCAGCAGGTCCGCAACGCCTATGGATCACGCACCAGCTTTAGCACAACCGATACAACCGCGCCCGATACTGATTTTACCAGAGCGCTTGTTATGGGTGGCATTGTGCCAAGTGATTATGTAACCGCAGCCAATGACAGCATTAAAAGCCCATGGGGCGGCGATGTGAGGGTGAAAGCTTTGGATGCGACCAACATGACTGTCAGCTTTTACAACGTCAATAAACCGGATTGCAAAAAACTCGCTAACGCGATTTTAGGTGTTGGGCGCACGCAAGGCCTGACCTTTATCGATGGAGCAGCGATTACAACAGCGACTACCTTTAGCTCAATTGAAGCAGGCGTTTGCACCACTAATACAGCGCCGCTTGTGCTCCGTTTTTTACTCCGCTCCAATTGATTGAATTGAGTCTATTATGACGAACCGTATATTTCTTTTTGATACCACCTTGCGCGATGGTGCACAAACGCAAGGCATCGATTTTTCTTTGCAAGACAAACGCGCAATTGCCCATGCGCTTGATGATTTTGGCATGGATTATATTGAAGGCGGCTGGCCCGGCGCCAACCCCACCGATGAAGCATTTTTTGCGCAGCCGCCACAGCTGAAAAATAGCATTTTTACTGCCTTTGGCATGACAAGGCGCGCTGGCCGCAGCGTGGAGAATGACCCAAGCATGACAGCCCTATTGGCTGCCAAGGCCAAAGCCTATTGCATTTTTGGCAAGAGTTGGGATTTTCAGGTGCGCGAAGCGCTGGGCATCACCAATGATGAAAATCTGGAATTGATCCGCAGCACCTTTGCTGAAGTAAAAAAATGGGGCGCGGAAGGATTGTTTGACGCTGAACATTTCTTTGATGGCTATAAAGCAAACCCGGCCTATGCCATGGCGTGCTTGCATGCAGCCTATAATGAAGGCGTGCGATGGGTGGTGCTGTGCGATACCAATGGCGGCACGCTTCCTGATGAAGTAGAAAAAATTGTTGCTGCGGTTGCCAAGGAAATTCCCGGCGACAAGCTTGGCATTCATGCGCATAACGATACCGAGAATGCCGTTGCCAATAGTCTGGCGGCAGTGCGTTCTGGCGTGCGCATGGTTCAAGGTACATTGAACGGTCTGGGTGAGCGCTGCGGTAATGCGAATATTGTTTCACTGATCCCTACCCTTAAACTCAAAATGGGTTTTGATGTGGGCATTGATGATGCAGGCCTTACCAAACTGACGCGCCTGAGCCGCGATTTTGATGAACGGCTTAACCGCCCATCGAACCGCCATGCACCCTATGTTGGGGAAAATGCCTTTGCCCATAAGGGCGGTGTGCATGCATCTGCCGTTGAGAAAAACCCAAGCTGTTATGAGCATATTGAGCCCGCCATTGTCGGCAATGAACGTAAAATCGTGGTGTCCGATCAATCGGGCCGCGCGAATGTGATGGCGCGCCTGCGTGACTTCAAGATTGAGGTTGATGCAAAAGACCCGCGCGTCATGATGCTGGTTGATGTGATCAAGCAGCGCGAATATGAAGGCTATGCCTATGATGGTGCGGAGGCGAGCTTTGAGTTAATCGCGCGGCGCACGCTTGGCAAAGTGCCGACCTATTTCGAAGTGCTGAGCTATGCCGTGACTGACGAGCGCCGTTATAATGCGCAAGGCGTTCTGGCAACGGATTCCGAGGCGAGCGTGAAAATCCGCGTTGGTGATAAAACATTCCACACCGTTGCCGATGGCAATGGCCCGGTCAATGCGATTGACCGCGCATTGCGTAAGGCACTGGAGCCGCTCTATCCGCACCTTGCCCATATCCACCTCACCGATTATCGCGTGCGCATTTTGCATGCCAATGATGCATCGGGCGCGATGCCACGCGTATGGATTGAAAGCGCACTGATCGGAAAATCAGAACCGCATTGGGCAACCGTGGGCGTTTCCACCAATATTATTGATGCATCGTTTGATGCGCTGGGCGATAGTTATTTCTATTATCTGCTGCGTGAAGGCGTGGCTGCTGCCAAACCATAAATTTTACCTCTCCCCTTGAGGGAGAGGTTGCAACAACTTAGGCTTAGCTT
>RGZA01000069.1 GCA_010031785.1 Alphaproteobacteria bacterium | reverse complement strand
AAAAGATCATGAACAGGTTCTAAGATTACCAGAGTTCTATAGGCAAGTTTTAGAGGATTGGGGTTGTGAAAACGCTGTCATCACTGGAATTGATAGAGTGCCTGCACAAGTGGGGCATCGTAAGGGTAGAGAATTTGTTCCTGCAACTCCAGAACAAGTAAGAATTGCATTTAAAATACAAGCATCTCATTCGTTGGCAATAGCGTGTAGTTCCGGAACACCTAAGGCAAACGCTGTGCTATGGCTCCTGAATTCTATGTCACGTGTTGCATCCTATATGATGCCGGGTCTGTCAAATGAACAGGTGAGGAGGGTGACGGCGATTCTGCCAAAAGAACATGAGTATTATATCGCAACACTTCCATCGGCCCAGGTACAGAATTTGGAATTTGTTAAAGCTGGGCGGTACGCCACGGTCGCATTGACCCCGGCGTTTCAGATTACAAGCCTTAGTTTACCTGACCCTACGAGCCCCATTCATGGCAAAAGAACGGTTATTTATGCAGCTAAGCCAACCTTAGGATAATTTGCGTTTTTGTTTTATTGAATGGCGAGGATATTGATATGACGGTTATTAGCGGCGGCGTCACCAATATTCGATTAGGACTGACCGACAACACAGATATTGAAATCGTCAGCGACCTTTATCGTTATCTGCAAGGTTAGCTCGGGGATATGCAAGCCAAATAATAGCTACATTATTATTTTAGTGTTTTTAAATAAGCAATAATATCGGCACGATCGTTTGCATCAATGAAACCCGGGAAGGCCATTGTGGTTCCTGGTGCGTATGCGGTGGGGCTTTGTAGCCATTTATCCAAAGCTTCCGTGGTCCAAATTCTATCTGCCAGATTGGCCAAGGATTTGGAATAGGCATATCCTTTCATGTGAGCATGATGTGCGCCAAGAATACCAAATAAATTTGGACCTAATCTTGCGGGCCCCCCTTCATCCATGGTGTGGCAGGTTATGCATTCATGGGTTAAGCCCCTTCCATGCTCAATGCTGATTGCGTCACTAGACGATAGCGTGACTTGGGTGCTGGCAACTGTTAAAGGCTCAGTATTGCTATGTTGTTTATAAGAAACATAAAGCCCAGTCGTACCTACGAACAGCAAAAACAAAAGTACATACAGAGGATAATGATGTCGCCATTTATTCATGCGATGAGCCTATTTAAAAGTATCATGTCTAGAGTCATCATTCATACAAGTGAGTAAAAGATATATTTATTGCCACCTGTTTTAGCAGAGTGCTTTTGCGTGTCTGCCGAAGTTAATAGCTTGTTCATTATCATTTATAAAGGGTAATTAGTTGTGCTTAATTTTGTATTAGTAGAAATGTATTTAAACAAATATCTATGTAAATTGTCTAAATTTAAGAAATAATAAATCCCATTTATATATATATTCTTATAACACCCACATATTTTTTATGGAATTTTGTCATGCGCAACTTATTTGTTTTCTTAACATTAGCATGTGCGCTTACTACGTTCGATGTAAACGCTCAAGGTCTTGCCACCTATTCGGATTGGCAAATCAAGTGGGGTACGGTTGATATCAATTCTGCTGATGATCCCATCATCCCATCCATCCGTCATGGCGTTAAAAAAGATCTTGATACGATGATTACCCTTTGTAATTCAAAGCTAGACGGGAATGGAAAGCATGTTCCGTTGGATGCTGATTACACCAAATTAAAAACCTATGACATCGACTTTGATAGCGATGGCCGTCCTGACACTATGCTTGATTTCTCAACTTATTTTACGGGTGACCAGCTTGCCACATGCCCGGTTCAGATTTGCAGTAAAGAAGGCTGCGATATGCCGCTCTATAGAAATGATTCAGATACGCAGGTTATTGAGGGCGAGGCTTCTGCATCCAATTCGTGTCCAGAAACGGCCGAATTGAATACCGATTGCCGCAAAGAATGCTCGGCAACCGAAAAACAATGCCCTGCACTATTCAACCACAACCGCACCTTGCGTTGGGCGGGTCGCATGTTTGGTTGGTCATTTATTTCGCCCGATGAGTATATGGCTTTCCGCGAGGCCATTAAAAACAACTATCCTGATAAAACATATATCTACCGCGAAGCAATGAATAAGAACCCCGTGTTCAAAGTGGTGCGCGATGCGAGTTACTGTAATCTTGAAGAAATGGACGTGAATCGTAATGGCATTGTGAGTGCCAGCGAGCCATGTACGAAGTTCCTTCAGTTCACGACGGACAAAAAACTTTGCAAAACCAGCCCCGATGGATGTTTTGTAGACATGTATTACCCGAAAGTTCTCGTGAGCGCACAAGATGATGAAGCACGTTACATTGATTGGAATATGTCAGATCGTAAGCTGAATACATTTGGTGCCCCTACACATTTCTTTGATGAAGCCTTTGCAATTAAGGGCCGCGCGTCAACAACAATTGACGGAGCCAGCATTCAAGGGCAGGGCTTCAGGTTTAAAGCAGGCCATGCGTTGGCTTCACAAGTTCCAAACTTCGACGTCAATGCAGGTGATGCAGAGGTATGTAAAGACGTTGAATATGAAGATCAGGTCTGT
The DNA here is from genome assembly GCA_010031785.1 of Alphaproteobacteria bacterium. Classification (GTDB taxonomy): domain Bacteria; phylum Pseudomonadota; class Alphaproteobacteria; order UBA9219; family RGZA01; genus RGZA01. The sequence goes on along the minus strand of RGZA01000069.1, from coordinate 8,171 downwards.
GATCAAGGCGTTGGCGAGCCTAATTGCCATCTGGAGACGAAACACAAGCAGGTATGTACAAAATCTGCAGTAAACAAGCAATTTGTCTGCAAGGAATATTATAATAGATCCGACAAGGATGTCTTTATACCTGCGGAAACGGATGTTGAATACCAGTCATTTGTTACTGCAGTAGAAAACAATACCTTGAAAGATGTAAGTACACGTGAGTGTGAACGGAAGTTTTCACCATGGACCGGACCAAAATCCTGTGCTGCAATTCAACTTGCTTGTAACCAGGTAGTTGACATCCGTGCGGAACGCTTCTGTGTGCGCTCGACATCTTCTACGGGTGCTTGCGGTGAATGTGCAGGTAAAGATACGGAAGTGATTGATGGTTTCCGTGATAGCTGTGAGTTTACGGCGCGCTGTGTTGGCGCACCTTGCCCAAGCGGACATTTCTGCGTGGCGGCAGATACGAAGATTATGATGGCCGATGGAACTGAAAAAGAAATTCTGTCAGTTCATGTAGGCGACATGGTCAAGGCATTTGACAGCAAGGATAATAGCAAAACCTTGAAAGATGCGAAGGTCAAAGCCGTGATGATTACAGGCGAACAAAAGATTATCGCCCTTAATGATCTGAAAATTACATCCGTACATAAAGTGATCATGGCGGATGGCAAAAAGGTTATGGCCAAAGACATCAAAATTGGTGATAAAATCCTTGATGCCAAGAACGCGATTATGACGGTCAATAAAATTACTACCGATCTTAACCCTACTACCGTTTATAATCTGGACGTAGAAGGCGCTGATGGGTATATTGCAGGAGGCCTTAAGGTGATGGATTATCCTGCCCCAATCGTCAAATAATCTATTGAACGCAATCATTAAACGAGAGGCCTGTTGCCTCTCGTTTTCTGTCCGGATGCTTTAGTTGGAGAGATGGTATGAAGCTGCTATTCACCCTCATTGTTCTCTTATGCTTCCAAACGCATATGGCTGCTGCGTATCAACAATCCAACGGCGAAATCAGATATAATCCCAAAGAACGCTTTGCGATGCCCGCCAGCAAATCAAGCGGATTGAAGGCTGCAACCAATGTGGTTATCAAAGAAATAGAGTTTAACCGACTGCCAGAGTTTATTAAAAATCAAGTCGATTTTATCGCGGGCGATTGCACCAAATCTGGTGAGAATAAAAAATATATTAAATATTATCGCTACGTTTCTGACTTAACCCGTGATGGTGGCCTTTCAGGAAATTACTTGGTCGATTTATCTGGGCTAGCTGACAAACCGCAGCAAGCATGCATGGTTGATAGTGCCTGCAATAAAGAAGGCTGCATGTTGGTTGGATATCTTTCCACTGCCTATGAAAAATGGGAGCGGCACTTCTTTGTTCGCAACAAAAATTGGAAATATACCCATGTTGAAAATCATCAAGCAAAAGCAACCCTGACGGTGCTTGATTTTACACAGGAATGCCCAAAATCATCATCAGAAAGTAGCGATAAATGTTTATCTCGGCGCCTATGGCTTGAAAATGGGTTGAAGGAATATAACCCAGGGGCAGCTGATTCATTTTTTCAACAGCCAGACGAAGAGATGGCAGATCCAACCCAAGAACAATCACCAGCAGTTCAGGATGCATTACCCCAAGCGGCACCTGGTGAAGTAGCCCCCGCCCAATAGACGCTAGTTAGAAAATAAGGGTTGGGTATGCCGTAGTGCGGGAGTTCAGTCAAAGACTGCATAAATGCTCTCGAAGAAGTTTGATAAGCGATGCGTGGTTTATTCTGCAAACTTTATATTAAAGCTATAGATCCCCATGCCGCAGCGGCCCTTATGGTCCCGGCGTTTATCCGACACTCAGGCGTTTACGCAGCGTCTTCGTGTTGAGAAGTTCCACAACAAGTGCATTACGAAATTTCCGCTTACGCGTAATGGCATAAAATTCTTCGCACAGTTTTGGAATGCGTACGCGCTCGACCAAAGTGCCAGAATTTAATTCATCAATGACAACCACGGGCGGCACAAGGGTCAGGCCAGATGTCTCGCGCGCCATCAATCGCAGCATCGCCATGTCATCAATCTCAGCAAGGATCATAGGATGAATGTTCGCTGCCCCCAGCAACGCATCAAAACCAGAACGCAACGTGCTGCCACGCGCCGGTAATACGAGCAGCGAATGGGCAAGGTCCTGCGGGAAGCGCAATTTGCTCTGACGTTTTACTGGACGCCCCACCAGACTCACCGGCTGTGCGGCAAGCAGGGTGTTCTGAAATTCTGAGCTGGCATCCGTGTGAGCTGGTTGGTTGGCGAGCACTAGATCGAGCTTATGGGCATCGAGCTGCCCAAGCAAATCAGGGAGCGCTCCAGAATGAACGATCAGCTCCACATCCTCGCGGCTGATCAGTGGCTTCAACAAACCTAGCTGAAAATTACGCGACAGCGTCGCAACCGCACCGATGCGTAAGATTTGCCGTCCGGCGCTAAGCCCGCCTAATGTCTCTATCAATTCATGGCCCGATCGGAAAACTGTGCCCGCATAGTCAAGTGCGATACGTCCGGCTTCGGTCAGATGCAATTCCTTGTTGCGACGCTCAAAGAGCTGTTGGCCCAACTGTTGCTCCAATGCCTTGAGCTGAACCGACAGCGATGAGGGTGCCACATTGAGGCGGCGCGCGGCACTGCTCAGGCTGCCTTCATTAGCGATGGCCCAAAAATAGCGCAAGTGATGGTAGTTGAGCTGGGGCATAGCATCATTATACAAAATCTAACGATACGTTGCAATAATTGTATTTTTCAGAACGATATGAATGCAGTATAGTTTTGAGGGCTATGACCCTTTGACCCGTTTGGAGCCCTTTGATGCCTGCAATAATACCTTGGTTGGTTCTGCTTGCCCCCCTTAGCCTCGTGTTGCTTGCAATAAGAAGTGGGCAAGTTTGTGAGCCAAGGGATTATGCGGGACATGCTATCACAGCCGGATCCATTGCCCTATGTATCGCGGTTCTAACTGCTGTCACCGTCGCAACGATGGGCCCACTCCACTCGACGCTTGCATGGGCTGGCATTGGTCTTGCAATTTATATTGATGCGCTTTCCGCTATCATGCTTCTCCTGGTGAGTTTCGTTGGGCTTGTGGTCATACGCTATAGCCGTAATTATCTCGATGGTGACCCCGGGCATGCACGTTTCACAAAATGGCTCCTGCTCACTCTTGCCTCAGTTCTAACACTCATCATCTCAGGTAATTTGGCTCAATTAATTGCGGCCTGGATTGCCACCAGCCTCTCCCTTCACAAACTATTGCTATTTTATGGAACCCGACCGGCCGCCGTTCGGGCAGCACAAAAGAAATTCATCACGAGCCGTATCGGTGATGTCTGTCTGATTGTAGGGGCAGCGCTGCTTTATAGTTATTTTGGTACACTCGATATTGCAGAACTACAGCTGGCTGCAAAAACGCTCGCACCTAATATCGGTTTCTCGCCTGCACTTGTCGTTGCTGGCCTGCTGATCATTTTCACTGCCGCGCTTAAGTCGGCGCAGCTACCTTTGCATGGCTGGCTGATTGAGGTGATGGAGACACCCACACCGGTCTCAGCTTTGCTTCACGCAGGAATAATCAACGCGGGCGGGTTCTTGGTGCTGCGCCTTGCTGACGTGTTGCAGCTTGCAACGCCGGCTCTGGAAACCCTCGCCATCATTGGCGGCGCAACAGCGTTGTTCGGCTCGATGGTGATGCTGACCCAAACATCGGTCAAAGTACAACTCGCCTACTCCACAATCGCACAAATGGGCTTTATGCTATTGCAATGCGGGCTTGGTGCTTTCTCTTCAGCGCTCCTGCACATCGTCGCGCATTCCCTTTATAAGGCTCATTCGTTCTTATCGTCGGGCAGCGTGATTGATCTCGCGCGAGCATCCTGGAGCCCAAATCCAGGGGGGCAACCGCATCCGGCTCGATTGATCGTCGCCCTTATTGCTGTATTGAGTTTGACCTTTGGCATTGCTCACGCTTTTGGGTTCACACATGCACAAAATCCCGGTCAACTGGCACTCGGTGCCGTGCTGCTAATGGGGCTGGTTCATCTTATGGCCAATGCCATTGATGAAAAGCCGAATGCGTATGTATTGTTGCGCAGTGGCGCACTTGCTGTGTGCGTGGCCATCACTTATTTTGCACTACAGGCTATTGTCGCGGCGCTCGTTGGCTCATCTCTACCGCTTACTAATCCTCGTGACAGTATGGCGGATCAGATCATAGCAGCGGTCGTGATTGCTTTGTTTGCGGCAATCACAGTGTTTCAGAACCAGATGGCGCGTCACGCCGATCACCCCTTCTGGATCGCCGCCCATGTGCATGTGCGCCAAGGCTTTTATCTCAACACCATCGCCAATCGCCTCGTGCAACAATACTGGCCGCATGTTTTGAAACCATCATCCACCACCTAAGGATATGACCATCACCTCTGACACAAAAGAACCGCCCATGCACAGCTCAACTGCCAAAGCGCAACCGATTTTTGAAGTTGAACCATCCAGCGTCAATGACCATGACAATATTGCCAATTTGCGGAGTGCCATTGAGCGGGCTTGTGGACGCATCGCACCGCTCTGGCCGCTGAACCATTTCGTAGCTGTCAATCCATTTCTCGGCTTTACGGACCAATCGTTCGCTTCAACCTGCATGACGTTGCGCCGTGTATCGCAAACGCGGATGTTGATGCCGCGCTGTTTCTACCGCGCAGCGATCACCGAAGGCGTGATTAACGATGCTGCACTTAACGCTGTGCTTAACAATTCAAGCTGGGCGTTTAGAACACCGCTAACGATTGAAGCACTCAAGGATGCCGCTCAGCAAGATGGGCCGTCACTAGAGTTACCACGCGCCGTCGTCGCAACCATCGCCGAGATATTGGATGGGTTGTCTGGCAACAACCGGCAGGTTTCGCTCGTCGGTTTTATGATTGATGAAATTTCATCGTTCTGCGGCAGTTATTTTGATGAGGGACAAGCGAGTTGGAAACTTCCAACACGCAAGGCAAGACCCTACACCGCATGGCGGTTGATGATGCAGCATGACCGCAACGCGGAGATGATGGGCATCAAAAACTTCCGTCTATCAGTTCTCGCGTTGCCGGATGACCCAGTTGAAGCGATTGCGTGCGTCATTGAAGAAATCGGCATTCCACAACAGGCGGTTGAAGATTACATATTGCGTGCACTTATGGATATCGGCGGGTGGGCCTCCTATGCACGCTATCTGAAATGGAACGCAGAGTTGGCAGGCGGCAACGATGACACCATGATCGATTTACTCGCCATTCGCATGGTCTGGGGATTGGGACTGTTCAGGGCTCGCTCCGACCAAGCCTTTCGCCAAGCTTGGTTGCAAGCGATGGCAAAAGCTCAGACACTCCCCGAAGAGCGTGATCTTGGCGATCATCCTGATCTCGTGATCGATCTCTTGCTGCATGATGCGTATGAGTTTGCCTACCGCTCCAAACTGGTCACCAAGCTGACGCAGCCTCAATCAACAATATCCAGCGTCGCTCATTTGCAAGTAAGGCCCGCCGTGCAAGCCGCTTTCTGCATTGATGTGCGCTCAGAAACCTTCCGGCGTGCGCTGGAGACGGCCTATCCCGAAGCGGAGACCATCGGCTTTGCAGGCTTCTTTGGCTTTCCTATTGAATATGTTCCAATCGGGCAGAGCAGAGGTGGCGCGCAATGCCCAGTGCTGCTCAAGCCCGCCTTCACGGTCTGCGAAGCGGTGCAATACGCATCACAAGACGAGGATACAGAAGTTTTAGGTATGCGTCTTTTGCGCAGACGCGCTGACAAAGCATGGAAGTCGTTCAAGCTATCTGCCGTTTCATGCTTCTCCTTTGTTGAGACCACCGGACTTCTTTTTGCCGGAAAACTTGCGACCGATAGTGCAGGACTGACGCGTCCGGTTCCCAATCCCAATCTCGACGGCTTGGATGCAGAAGTTATAAAGCGTGTGGGGCCACGTTTGGCAGCTCACGTGGTCGATGGTCGTCAAACCGGCTTCAATGCCCAACAGCGTCTCTCAATGGCCGAAGCTGTTCTCAAAGCGATGTCAATGACTAGCAATTTTGCGCGGCTGATACTTCTGGCAGGCCACGGCAGTACAACGGTGAATAATCCTCATGCCTCTGGGCTCGATTGCGGTGCCTGCGGTGGCCATACCGGTGAAGCCAATGCGCGCGTCGCTGCCGCTATCCTCAATGACGCCAATGTTAGAACGGGCCTCAAGAGTCGCGGTATTACCATTCCTGATGATTGTTGGTTCCTTGGAGCACTCCACGATACCACAACTGATAAAGTTAAGATTTTTGACGAAGCAGAGGTCCCAGAAAGCTTAAGTTCAGATCTCGAAAAACTGAAAAACGCTCTCACCAAAGCTTCCTCCCTGGCACGACTGGAACGCTCTGCCCTACTTGGCCTCAACGATCGCAGTCACATTGATGAGGCAGTCATAGCGCGCAGTCGTGACTGGTCACAGGTGCGTCCAGAATGGGGGCTTGCTGGAAATGACGCTTTTATCGCTGCGCCGCGTAAACTCACCCAAGGACGCGATCTCGAAGGCCGTGCATTTCTTCATAGCTATAACCATACGCAAGATGCAGGTTACGGTGTACTCGAATTGATCATGACCGCGCCAATGGTCGTCGCCAGCTGGATCAATCTTCAGTACTACGGGTCAACAGTGAATAACGATGTCTTGGGTAGCGGCAATAAAGTGTTGCACAATGTGGTCGGACAACTCGGCGTACTCGAAGGTAACGCTGGTGATCTGAAAGTGGGATTGCCATTTCAATCGGTGCATGATGGTTATCGGTTTGTTCACCAACCACTCCGCCTCAACGCGTTCATTGCTGCGCCTGAAAGCACAATGGATACGGTCATTGCAAAGCACCAAACAGTGCGTGATCTCGTACTAAATGGCTGGGTACATCTGCATTCGCTGAGCGATGATGGAATGACGATCCGCCGGCTGGTGAGCGAACAGAATTGGCAATTGGTGTAATCGCAGAAACTATGGCGCACGCCTGCTCTTCATCACACCCCTATATGATGCAATTGAGGCTTTAGAAGAGCCTAACAGACCGCCGCTTGTTAGGTTTTTTGATAACTCCTATCAGAAAAAACCAGGGCTTCATAACCACCTAAGTTAGCCTAATCCTATTCGGCCCTATTCTATTTTGGTTTGTATATTATGACACGCATTTATATCCCTTCAGTCCAAACACATACCCTGAACAGATGGGATGATGTTATGGCCGCAGCAGCAACATGCACGCCAGCGACTGAAGAAAAACACTACGGAAATCTGTAATCACCGCCACATTACGGACCTCATACAGCTGCGCGGTATTTACTCGCTACGCTTTTTATAACGGGATCATACAATTCCCATTAAGCTGCCTTGCGCACCCATTTTGCCAGCATACTGCTGATTTGCTGTACTTTAAGTGGCTTATTTAGATAATCATCCATACCCACATTCAGGCATTTCTCGCGATCACCACTCATGGCATCAGCAGTAAGGGCAATGATAACCGTATGCTGCTTGCTATCCACCTCTTCGATACGGATGAGACGTGTGGCTTCAAAGCCATCCATCTCTGGCATCTGACAATCCATAAAGACAATATCATACTGATTGTGTTTAAGCTTTTCCAATGCCTCACAACCATTCACAGCTGATGAAACCTTGCAGCCATGTTTTTCAAGAATTTTGGTAATAAGCATAAGGTTGGTTTTGATGTCTTCTACAACCAGCACATGCGTGCCGGAGAACATTTGTGGGCCTGCAGGTTTGTCTGCTTCCTCACTATGAAGGGTGCGCGTAACATAATGGCGCGTGACCAGTGGCAATGCTGTTCCCTGCTTATGTGCATGCCATAGCATCTGCAAGGCTGCTTTTAAGTGATCGGGATAAAACGGCTTAGCAAGGAACCCGGCAAAGCCACGCTCAAGCATATTACCGCTGGTGACGATCTGGCTATACGAGGTGATAAGCAACGGAATAAGTCCGTTTAGTTGCGGCATGGTCTTCAAACGCGTTACCAGCTCAAAACCGCCGGTTTTTTCCATACGATAGTCGGTAAGCAGGAAACGGAATGGATCGTTAGCATGCGCTGCCTCTATCAA
>RGZA01000068.1 GCA_010031785.1 Alphaproteobacteria bacterium | reverse complement strand
TTTACACCAAAATATAGGAAGAAGGTGCTGTTTGGGAAGATCAAACAGCAGTTGGGCAAGGTTTTTCACGATTTAGCACGCCGCAAGGAATGCCGGATCCCCTCCAAACTCCCAGCTCTGCTGGGAGTTATTGGCTGTTTCCTCAGTTTGTCTGTAAGCCATGTGTCGTCGCTGTCAAGCAATGCGATAAATTCTCCAGTGGCTGCTTGAATGCCAGTATTACGCGCAGCGCTGACCCCTTTGTTTGTTTGATGGGCAATTAAGCGAAACTCTCTGCCCTTATGATTACAGTGATCAAACGCTTTTTCAATAGCCAGTCGGGTTAAACCATCATCGTTCGATCCATCATCCACAACGATAATTTCAAGATCATTGTGATGTTGAGACGAGACGCTCTCGATTGCTTCTATAACGCTGGTCGGGCGATTATAGACAGGTATGATGACACTGATTTTTGGCATCTTTTATTGCTTTAAAATAATCTTTTAAAAATGATAGCATCCTACTGCCTTATTTACTTTCAACAAATACTCATTAATTAACGCATAGCCAAACAGTTGCTAGACACAGGCCAAAAAGCACTCTAGAACGTACGTTTTTCGAACATCCCAAAGAGGTTTTTATGCAGGTTAATGCGCTTAGCACCCAAGGTCTTGTGCACAATTATGAAGTTACTGTTCCGGCTGCTGATATCCAGCGCCAGATTGAGCGCCGTTTGAAAGGCATGCTCGCAACGGTGCAAATGCCTGGCTTCCGTCCCGGTAAGGTTCCATTGGCTGTTGTTGAAAAACGCTATGGCCCATCGGTGCTGAGCGAAGTAGTTGAAGAAACCGTCAACACTGCTGCGATGAAGGCAATGAGCGAAAAAGGTCTGCGCCCAGCAACCGAACCAAAAGTTGAATTCGTTAGCATGCCATCCGAAGTGCCTGCGACCAAGGACATGGTATTCAAAGTTGAAGTGGAAGTGATCCCAAACATCGAGCCGATGGATTTTGCAAAACTGTCATTTGAAAATATGGTTGTTGAAGCAAGCGATAGCGATATCAACGAAGCGCTGGAACGCATTGCCAAGGGCAACCGTAAGCAAGAACCCGCAGATGCAGGCTATGCAGCGAAAACAGGTGACGTTACCACCATCAATTTTGATGGTTCGGTGGATGGTGTAAAACGCGATGGCATGAAGGGTGAGGGCTATCCGCTTGAAATTGGCTCGGGCCGCTTTATTCCTGGCTTTGAAGAACAGCTTGTTGGCGCAAAAACTGGTGACAAGCGCGATGTAAAAGTAACATTCCCAGCCGATTACCACGCAACTGATCTTGCTGGAAAAGCTGCTGTGTTTGAAGTGGAAGTAACCGCCGTTAGCCAACTGCAAGCACCAAGCGTTGATGATGAGCTTGCAAAAGCTGCAGGCTTTGAAAATCTTGATGCACTCAAGAAGCATCTCTCGGAACAGATTGCACAAAATTTTGGTCAGGTCAGCCGTGCAATCATCAAGCGTAAATTGATGGATGCGTTGGCCGAAGGTCATAGCTTTGACGTTCCGCCAACCCTTGTTGCACGCGAATTTGAACAGCTCTGGGCACAAGTATCGCAAGCCAAGCAAGCTGGTCAGTTGGATGATGAAGATAAAAACAAGTCTGATGAGCAGTTGAAAACCGATTATCAAAACATCGCCAGCCGCCGTGTGCGTTTGGGCCTTTTGCTTTCCGAAGTGGCGCGCAAAAACAAACTCGAAATCAATCGCGAAGATGTGCGTAAGGCAATCATTCAGGAGGCAATGCGCTTTCCTGGCCAAGAAAAGAAGGTTGTTGATTATTACACCAAGGATGCCTCGGCGCGCGAACAGTTGACCGCACCTATGCTCGAAGAAAAGGTGGTTGACCTTATTCTTTCCAAAGCCAAGACCACGGATAAAAAAGTAAGCCGTGATGAGTTGCAAAAAGCTGCTGAGTAATTCCAGCGCCGTCATCCCGCAAAATCGACAGTTTTTTAACTGGCGATTTATGCGGGATCCACCTTATTTTAAAATAATCCGGATCCCGGATAGCTGCTGCGCAGCTTCCGGGATGACGAATAGGGATATTCATCCATCCCGCCTCTTTATTAGGCAGAACATTGCTGTAATCAAAAATTAACTTCCCCCCATGACAATTAAAAAAAGGATGCTATGTTCATAGTCTCTTTTCAGTTGTTTTGATTCTTCCATTTTTCAGGCCCACCCTTCAGGAGCACATAATACATGTCCGAATATGATCCCAATGATCTAACTATCCGTATGAATAACCTTGTTCCTATGGTTATTGAGCAAACGGCACGTGGCGAGCGCTCATTTGATATTTATTCCCGCCTTCTGAAAGAGCGCATCATTTTCCTCGTTGGTGAAGTAAACGACTATGTGTCAAGTCTGATCTGCGCGCAGCTTCTGTTCCTCGAATCAGAAAATCCAGCCAAAGAAATCAGCTTTTACATCAACTCCCCGGGTGGTGTTGTGACTTCGGGCATGTCGATTTATGACACGATGCAATATATCAAATCTCCCGTTTCAACTATTGTGATGGGCCAGGCATGCTCCATGGGCTCGCTGTTGCTTGCTGGTGGTGAAAAAGGCAAGCGTTACAGCCTTCCCAATAGCCGTGTGATGATCCATCAGCCATCGGGCGGCGCGCGTGGTCAGGCAACGGATATCGAAATTCAGGCACGCGAAATTCTCACATTACGTAAGCGCCTCAACGAAATTTATGTCAAACATACCGGCCAAAAGCTTGATGCAATCGAAGCGGCGGTTGAGCGTGATAACTTCATGTCCCCAGAGGAAGCGAAGAAATTCGGCCTGATTGATGAGATTGTTTTGAGCCGTCCAACTCCTTCCGCTACCGAAAAGAAGGCCGCGTAAAGGTTTGTTGCAGAGTAAATTTTGTTTAGAAAGCGTTAAGTACTAGCGGTCTAATCTTAGAGTGTGGTTTTGTAGTCTAAAGTTGTTTTCTTATTTCAGGAGTTTTCATGTCTAAAGCGGGTAGCGATACCAAAAATACGCTTTATTGTTCATTCTGCGGCAAAAGCCAGCACGAGGTGCGCAAGCTTATTGCAGGACCAACCGTATTCATCTGCGATGAATGCGTTGAGCTGTGCATGGACATTATTCGTGAAGAGACGAAAACAAGCATTGCAAAAACACGCGATGGTGTTCCAACACCAAAAGATATTCGCGGTGTGCTTGATGATTATGTCATCGGTCAGGATCATGCAAAGCGCATCCTTTCAGTTGCGGTGCATAACCACTACAAGCGCCTCTCACACGGTACGAAGAGCGCGAATGAAATCGAATTGGCAAAATCCAACATCTTGCTGATCGGTCCAACGGGTTCGGGTAAGACGTTGCTTGCACAAACGTTAGCGCGCATTCTTGATGTGCCATTTACGATGTCTGATGCTACCACCCTGACCGAAGCCGGTTATGTGGGCGAAGACGTTGAAAACATCATTCTAAAATTATTGCAGGCTTCCGACTATAACGTTGAACGCGCACAACGCGGCATCGTCTATATCGATGAAATCGACAAGATCAGCCGCAAATCCGATAATCCATCCATCACCCGCGACGTATCGGGCGAAGGCGTGCAGCAAGCGCTTTTGAAAATCATGGAAGGAACGATGGCATCGGTTCCTCCGCAAGGTGGCCGTAAACATCCGCAGCAGGAATTCTTGCAAGTGGACACAACTAACATTTTGTTCATTTGTGGTGGTGCGTTTGCAGGCCTTGAAAAAATTATTTCAGGTCGCGGTCGCGGCACCTCCATCGGCTTTGGCGCCGATGTGCGTGGGCCCGATGAACGCCGCGCGGGTGAAATTCTTCACACCGTTGAGCCAGATGATTTGCTCAAATTCGGTTTGATCCCGGAATTCGTGGGTCGTCTACCGGTAATTGCAACCTTGTCCGATCTTGATGAAGCAACGCTGGTTGAAATTCTTTCCAAGCCCAAGAACGCATTGGTCAAGCAATACCAGCGCCTGTTCGAAATGGAAGATGTGAAGCTCGAATTCAACGACGAAGCACTGCATGCGATTGCCAAAAAAGCAATCACCCGTAAAACCGGTGCGCGTGGTTTGCGTTCGATCATGGAAACCATTTTGCTGGAGCCAATGTATGAGCTCCCCGGCATGGGCACGGTCGACAAGGTTCTCGTCAATAAGGACAATGTTGATAGTGGCACCAAGCCGATCTACAGCCTGTCCGAAGGCAAAAAAGAAAAAGAACCCAAGAGCGCATAGAGCATTTAGGTTTTTTGTAAATTCGTCATGCCCGCGAAGGCGGGCATGACTTCTGACGTATGGCATTTGAAATTGTCCAGCCGGCGAAAAAAAAACTGTGAATAAAATATACTCGTGGCTAAACCGCCACTTTGCCTGAATATGCGGCAAATCACCCCATTTTCCTTGCCAAACAGGGTTGAGTGGGGGGGATTGAAGCTGATACCTTTCATAACCATATCATTAATAAAGGATTCTGGATTTACGGGCATTCTACAGCTATATGCCGTTTTTCCCGGCTCCTCCTAAAAGGTGATCCCATCAGGGGTGCCTTCCATTTTGAAAGGTTTTTATTCCATGCAGGTTCCTCCGCGTAACGCCGCCGATCAACTTTATCCGGTGCTGCCATTGCGTGATATTGTTGTGTTCCCGCATATGATTGTGCCTTTATTTGTTGGCCGCGAAAAATCGGTTCGCGCACTCGAAGATGTCATGCAGGATGATAAGCAGATCATGCTGCTTACGCAAAAAAATGCCGCACTCGATGAACCCGGCATTGGCGATATGTACAGCATGGGGACGGTTGGTACCGTTCTGCAATTGCTCAAGCTTCCCGATGGTACGGTAAAAGTATTAGTGGAAGGAAACTTCCGCGCCAACGTAACCAAATATGTTGAGCGTGTGGATTTCTTCCAGGCCTTTGCGCGCCCGATGATTGAAAAGCCAAGCGACAAAACCGAAATCGAAGCGCTGATGCGCGCGGTGGTCACGCAGTTTGAACAATACATCAAACTCAATAAAAAAATTCCACCTGAAGTATTAGTATCGGTTGGACAGATCGATGATAGCAGCAAGCTTGCCGATACGATTGCATCGCACCTTGCACTTAAAATTCCTGAAAAGCAGGCATTACTGGAACTGGATTCCGTCAATGACCGCCTTGAGAAAATCTTTGGCTACATGGAAGGCGAAATTGGCGTTCTGCAGGTGGAAAAGCGCATCCGCACACGCGTTAAACGCCAGATGGAAAAGACGCAACGCGAATATTATCTGAATGAGCAGATGAAGGCTATTCAGAAAGAGCTTGGCGAAGGCGAAGATGGCAAGGACGAAGCAACCGAGCTTGAAGAAAAAATCAAGGGCATGAAGATGTCAAAGGAAGCGCAGGAAAAAGCGCTTGCTGAAGTGAAGAAGCTGCGCACCATGTCGCCGATGTCAGCCGAAGCAACCGTGGTTCGCAACTACCTTGATTGGGTTACAAATATTCCTTGGAACAAGCGCACCAAGGTTAAGAAAGATATCAAGCTTGCTGAAAAAGTATTGAACGAAGATCACCACAGCCTTGATAAGGTCAAGGAACGCATTCTTGAATATCTGGCCGTGCAACAACGTTCGTCAAAACTTAAAGGGCCGATCCTGTGCCTTGTTGGGCCCCCAGGTGTTGGTAAGACCTCCCTTGGTAAGTCGATTGCCAAGGCAACGGGCCGTAACTTTGTGCGTATCTCCCTTGGCGGTGTGCGTGATGAAGCGGAAATCCGTGGTCATCGTCGCACCTATATCGGGTCGATGCCGGGTAAGATTATTCAGGCGATGAAGAAATCAAAATCATCGAACCCATTATTCCTGCTCGATGAAATTGACAAGCTCGGCTCAGATTTCCGTGGCGATCCATCCTCGGCATTGCTCGAAGTGCTTGATCCTGAGCAAAACAGCAATTTCAACGATCATTACCTAGAAGTGGATTATGACTTGTCGGATGTGATGTTTGTCTGCACGGCAAACAGCATGCGTATGCCGCAACCTTTGCTCGATCGTTTGGAAGTTATTCGTCTGTCGGGTTATACCGAAGATGAAAAAGTTACCATTGCGCTCGACCATTTGATTGATCGTCAGATCAAGGCCAATGGTTTGAAGAAAACCGAGTTCTCGATTTCCGAAGATGCACTTCGCGATCTTATCCGCAATTATACGCGGGAAGCAGGCGTACGTAACCTGGAGCGCGAGCTTGCTAACCTTTGCCGTAAAGCGGTGAAGGAAATTCTGATGAAGAACCTAGAAAAGGTTCAAGTCACGCGCCGCAATCTTGAAAAATATGCAGGCGTGAAGCGTTTCATCTATGGCGAAAACGAAAAAGAAGATCTGGTTGGCGTGACCAACGGTCTGGCCTGGACGGAAGTCGGCGGCGAAATGCTGATGATCGAAGCGTTGCTGCTGCCGGGTAAGGGCCGGGTGCAAACAACCGGTAAGCTTGGGGATGTAATGAAGGAATCTGTGCAAGCTGCGGAAAGCTTTGTGAAATCACGTGCGCTATCATTCGGTATCAAGCCGAATATTTTCCAAAGCCGCGATATTCACGTTCACGTTCCCGAAGGCGCAACACCAAAAGATGGTCCATCGGCTGGCGTTGGCATGGTAACGTCCATCGTGTCGGTGCTCACCGGAATTGCTGTGCGCAAAGATGTGGCGATGACGGGTGAGATTACCCTGCGTGGTCGTGTTCTGCCTATTGGCGGCCTGAAGGAAAAGCTTCTTGCAGCCTTGCGCAGCGGTATCAAAACCGTTCTGATACCCAAGGAAAATGAAAAGGATCTGCCGGAAATTCCCGATAACGTGAAAAAAGGCATGACCATTATCCCGGTGACAACTGCGGATGAAGTTCTGCATCACGCGCTGGTTTCAGCCCTTGTTCCAATTGAGTGGAAAGAGGAAGAGCAAGCCATCAAAGCCACCCCGGTTGCGGGCGGCGAAGATGACGAAGTGATCCGTCATTAAGATCAAATCCTGAAGAAACTCCGGCCTTGTGCCGGAGTATTCTTTTTAGGTTAATTCCGGCATCGCAAAGCCATAGGCAATCTAACGTCGAATCCCTTGAAGGGTGGGCAGGCTGCACCTAAAATCTCCCTACAACCATCCATCTTACAAAATCACCCAAAAGTGTTTTTAACGAAAAAGGATATTCCAAATGAATAAGAGCGAATTTGTTGCCGCCGTTGCTGAATCCTCAAATCTTTCCAAGGCCGATGCCGAACGCGCAGTCGATGCCTTTATCAGCACCGTGAGCAACCAGCTTAAAACAGGTGGCGAAGTACGCCTTGTTGGCTTTGGCACCTTTGAAGTACGTGCGCGCGATGCATCCGAAGGTCGTAATCCACGTACCGGCGAAACCATCAAGATCAAGGCAAGCAAACTCCCGCGCTTCAAGGCAGGCAAAGCACTGAAAGATGAAGTGAACAATGTTTCAACAGGTAAGAAGTAAGCACTTTTCGTTTTTTCTAATCGCATTCTTTCTCGTAACGGCTATGCATGCGCATGCCGATATTCCAATTGCCCTCATTGCGCCGCTGACGGGTCATTATGCGGTATTTGGTGATCAATTGTGTCATGGCGCTGAGCAGGCTGTGAGCGATATTAATGCTGCTGGTGGCGTACTTGGACAAAAGCTGGCCATAAAAAAATATGATGATGGGTGTGATCCCAAGGAAGCGGTCAATGCTGCGAATAAAATAGCAGGTGATGGTCTGCGTTTGGCTGTTGGGCATTTCTGTTCTGGTGCTGGCGTTGCTGCCATGCCGGTTTACATGGAAGAAAAAATTTTGATGGTTTCCCCTAGTGTCGGGCATCCAAAATTTACAGAAGATTCCGATACCTATATCGCACGTATCGCTTTGCGTATTAATGTGCAGGGAGATCGTATAGCTGCGTATCTTCTCAAGCATTTTAAAGATAAGCGTATTGCTATTCTCAATGATAAAAGCGCTTATGGAGCGCTTCTATCCAGCGTTGTGCAAAAAGATTTGAATGCAGCTGGTGCTAAAGAAATCCTGTACGATTCCTATACGGCAGGTGAAAAAGATTACACCGCGCTTGCTACGCGCCTGAAGGATATGAAGGCTGATATTGTTATGATTGGCGGATATCATTCAGAAATCGGTCTTTTGGCGGCGCAAATGCGCGCACAAGGCAACCAGGCAAAAATTATTGGTGGAACATCCTTGATGACCAGAGAGCTGTTATCAATCGCAGGTAAGGCAGCCGAAGGCATCTTACTGGTATTCGGCCCTGATATGCGCAAGAAGAAATCAGCAGCAGATGTCATTGCAAAATTACGCAAAGGCGGGTTTGAGCCAGAGGGATATACGCTTTATTCGTATGCTGCAGTTCAGGTGATGGCAGAGGCGATCAAGCAAACACAATCAACGGATGCAAAAACCGTTGCAATGGGCTTGCGCAAGGGCACCTATCACACAATAATCGACGATTTTACCTTTGATGCCACAGGTGATATCAAGTACCCGAAAATGGCAGTGTATCACTGGCACAATGGACAATATGAGGTAGTAGAGGAGTAGGGCGCACGAGCAGCCGATAAATAATCCATTCTTTAAAAAAATGGTAGGCGATGACGGTTTCGAACCGCCGACCCTCTCGGTGTAAACGAGATGCTCTACCGCTGAGCTAATCGCCCTTATCCCGCAGCTATTCAACGGGGGATTAAGAAGGCGGCACAATAGTCTGTAATTTTTATAAAAACAACAGTCAAAAACTAGTTTTTTTAAATATACCAATAATAACAGTCATGCCCGCGAAGGCGGGCATCCACGAGTTTACTTTTTCGATTATAAAAACAGAAAAACTGCTTTTATTGGCGAGTTTTAAGGAAGTTCGTGGATGCCCGCCTTCGCGGGCATGACGTAACGAGTTCTGCGTTTGAATCGCTATAAAGAAAGCTATTGCAGCTTACTTTTAATTGATTTGACATTGCTGCGCAAACTGCCTAAAAAACGGCTCGCTTTTAATAAAAAGCGGGTGTAGCTCAGTTGGTTAGAGCGCCTGCCTGTCACGCAGGAGGTCGCCGGTTCAAGTCCGGTCACTCGCGCCATCCTTCGCCCTGTCGGGGCTACGGATGGCAGGCCATCACTAACTGCCTATTGGGCACGTTAGCGTAACAACCCACTGTGACATGGGGCTTCCTACATACCGTGATACGGTTGCCTTGCGGATATGTGACAAGAGAATCCCACCTTCTCTAAAATCATCGGACTCGAAAGATTTAAGCCAGAAAACTCTGTAATCTGGTCGTTAATCTCTGTAGTTTGCGCATCATGTCTTCAGACCTTATCCAAACATATTTCCCGGTTTTTGTTTTCCTTCTTCTTGCCATCGGCATGGCAGGAGTGATGGTTGGTTTATCCTTCCTGCTCGCCAAGCAAAAACCTGATGCTGAAAAACTGAGCCCTTATGAATGCGGCTTTGATCCGTTCAGTGATGCGCGGCATAAATTTGATGTGCGCTTTTATCTGGTATCGATTCTATTCATTATTTTTGATCTAGAAATCGCATTTTTATTTCCATGGGCTGTTTCGCTTGGTTCCATCGGCCTTTACGGCTTTTGGTCGATGATGGTCTTTTTGGGCGTATTAACTGTCGGATTTATTTATGAATGGCGCAAAGGTGCGCTGGAGTGGGAGTAAGCGGGCCGGAGGGGTGAAGAGTCGAAGGTACGAAGTTGTTTTCGTCCCTTCGACTCTTCGGCTCTTCGTCCCTTAGAAAGAAAACATGAGTAACATTGTAATCAAAAACACTAATCAACTCACTGAAGCGGTGCAGGAAAAAGGCTTCCTGCTGACTAAGCTGGATGATTTGCTCAATTGGGCGCGCACGGGCTCCATGTGGCCGATGACCTTTGGTCTTGCCTGCTGCGGCCAACTGCCGAAGCATTGCTGTATGGCATCATGCAATTGCATCGCAAGGTTCGCCAGGGCGACCGCGTGATAAGCAGGGCGTCATGATATCAGATAATTTAAATACACTGCAAACGCAGCTTACAGAATTATTGGGCGAGCGGCAGCTAACTTCCCATTTCATCAAGGATGAATTGGTTATTACCATTGTGCGCGATAATGTGGAGACTGTACTGGTCTCGCTGCGCGATAAGGCTGGTTTTGAAACCATCATGGATGTCACAGCAGTTGATTATCCCGAACGTGCTGAACGGTTTGAAGTGGTCTATAGCCTGCTCAGCCTTACAAAAAATGTGCGCCTGCGCGTGAAGCTTTATACGGATGAGCAAAAAGCAGTGCCATCGATTGAATCCATTTATCCCGCAGCCAATTGGTATGAGCGCGAAGTGTATGATCTGTACGGCGTGTTGTTCTCCGGCCATCCGGATTTGCGCCGTATCATGACCGATTATGGCTTTGAAGGTCACCCGCTGCGCAAGGATTTTCCGCTCTCCGGTTATGTTGAAGTGCGTTACGACAATGACCAGAAGCGCGTCATTTACGAACCCGTGAAACTCACGCAAGATTTTCGCAATTTCGATACGCTCAGCCCATGGGAGGGCATGACCAAAGTTCAGCTCCCCGGCGATGAGAAAGCATCAGGAGGGCCGGAGCGACGTAGGGCCCAAGGGGTGAAGGGATAATGGGCAGTTATCGTGATCTTGATGTTTGGAAAAAATCAATTCAGTTTGCTGAATTGATTTATAATTCAACACAGGATTTTCCAAAATCTGAAATTTATGGAATGGTTCCGCAGATGCGTCGTGCTGCAA
>RGZA01000067.1 GCA_010031785.1 Alphaproteobacteria bacterium | reverse complement strand
TTATTTTTTTAAGAGGCTTTGGCGTTTAACAGTTGCGAAGCAACGGTAATGTATTTTCTTCCAGCCTCCTGCGCTTCGGCTACGGCCTCATCAAGATTGAGTGTGCTGCGCACGCTGGCAAGCTTGATCATCATCGGCAAATTCGCGCCCGCCAAGACTTCGATATGCGCTTTTTCAATGATGGAGAGGGCAAGATTACTTGGTGTGCCGCCAAACATATCGGTAATCACAACAACGCCCCGGCCCTTATCCACCGCGAGCACCGCTTGCAAAATCTCAGCACGGCGCTGTTCCATATCATCATCTGGGCCAATGGAAATGGCCTTGGCCAGCTTTTGCTCACCGCATACATGTTCAGTTGCAAGCAATAATTCCTTGCCAAGATCGCCATGCGTTACGAGTACTAATCCAATCATCTCTAACTCCTCTAGCTTCTATTTTTCTTTTTCAATATCACGGTGTGTTAAGGCAACAATATATCCTTGTGCAGCGAGCATGGTACCAAGCTGCTCCGCTACAAAAACTGAACGATGCCGCCCGCCGGTACAACCTAGGGCAACGGTCAGATAATTTTTTCCTTCTTCCTTATAACGCGGCAATAAGGGAAACAGGAAATTAAGCATGCTCATGAAGAAGGCATCAAAATCAGGATCGGATCTCACAAAATCCGCCACGGTGCTATCGCGGCCCGTGAGCGGGCGCAGATTTATATCCCAATGCGGATTTTTTAAAAACCGCACATCGAAAATCAGATCCGCTTCACGCGGAATTCCATATTTATAGGAAAAAGATGAAACAGAAATGGTCAGGCCGCTATTATCGGTGCGGTAATGACCCATCAATAAACGCCGTAAATCATGGGCAGAGAGTAGCGATGTATCTATCACGTGATCCGCAGCTTCCTGAATAGGCGCGAGCATATCGCGTTCTAACGCAATACCTTCTTTTACCGGGCGGTCTTGCGCGAGTGGATGACGACGGCGCGTTTCATTGAAGCGGCGCTGCAAGGTTTCATCATCGCAGTCAAGAAACAGAAGGCGCGTATCAAGATGGGTGTCGAGTTTGAATTCCTGCACATAACACAGGAACATATCGGTATTAAATTCGGCATTGCGGCTATCAACGCTAATCGCGAGCGGCTTGGCAGGCTTTGTGGTTTCGCGGATTAACGTGGGCACCATCGAAAGGCGCAGATTATCCACCGCCTCATAACCCAGATCTTCGAGCGATTTGAGCACAGACGACAGCCCCGCGCCCGACATGCCAGAAATAAGCACAACGCGGCGCTTGGTATTACGCGGTTTCAGTTCGGTGACAGTTGCATCATTCATTGGTGAGTTTATTTTGCAGCAAGGCTCGCAGTTTCGCAACCGCTGAACTTTCAAACGGATAAAGCGTTAACAGGCGCAAGCGGATGCCCTGTATTTCACTGTGTATTTCGGTGTGAATCACCGCTGGCAGGCGCTCGATGCGCTCATGCGATTCACAATCGACCACCAGATCAAGACGGGCCTTGATGAGATAAGGCATGGCAAGAAGGCCAACACCACGCACCTCCATCATGCCTTTGATGGTATCAGGCGAGGATGCGATGAGGTGGTTTTCATGCACATGTACATTCGTATAATCATCCGCAATCAAGGTGCCGCCTGCATCAATCAGACGCAGAGCTAAATCAGATTTGCCCGCGCCCGATGGGCCGCGCAGTAAAAGACCGCGACCACAAAACACAACGCTGGTTGCATGCAGTGTGATGGATGATGACATAAAGACGAGATATAAGTGTTAGGCAAGGATATTGAGCAGATCTTTGTCGGTTTTCAACTGCGCTTTTATAATTGTTGCATTGGCGGTGTAGGAAACTTCGGCCAATTTGCTCTCCACCAATTCCTGCGTGAGATTAATATCTGCGGGTGGTTTGGTTTGCGCATCTGCAGCCTTATAGGCAGAAGTGCCAGCCTGTGCAATGCGCTGTGCCGAGTTCGATAGACGCTGAGCAGCGTTGTTCAACCCTTGTAGTGATGATGAAATTGCATCGACCATATTAGCCCCTTAAAGCAAGCAGTAAGCTTACGCTAAGGGGGATTAACAGGGGTTTAACGATGCAACCAATTTTAGTTTCTTTTTAGAAGATCGCGGATTTCTTCAAGCAATATTTCCTGACGCGGTGGGGTAACGGGTGCGCCCGGCGTTGGCTTTAACAATTTGTTGAGTGACTTAACCAGCATAAACACCACAAAGGCCACAATCGCGAATTTGATCGATGCGTTAATGAACATGCCGTAATTGATGGTTACGGCACCCGCTGCTTGCGCTGCCTGAAGCGTAGGAAAACTTGCGCCCTCTGCCGGAGCCTTAAGCGTTACAAACATATTGGAAAAATCAATACCACCGATTAGCAATCCGATCACCGGATTGATCAGATCTTTCACAACGGAATCCACAATCGAAGTAAAGGCTGCTCCGATGATAACACCCACCGCGAGCTCAACCACATTGCCGCGCATACAAAATTCTTTGAATTCCTTGAAGACTTTGATCATGGGTTTTCCTCACAGATTATTTTTGAACAATTACTTTATCATATCTAAATAAGATGCCAAATGCAAAACCAAGCAGTCATGCCCGCGTAGGCGGGCATGACTTCAAAGAGTGAGGTTTAAAAATCTAAGCGCGCTTGCCATGCAAATCATATTCATCGGATTTGCTGATGGTGACCTTGATCATGTCGCCCGGTTTGGCATCGCCAATGCTTCCGATATAAACGCGGCCATCAATTTCCGGCGCATCGGCATAAGAACGCCCAATCGCTTTTTTGCCATCCACCTGATCAATCAAGACATCAAGTGTCTTGCCAACAAAGCGCTTAAGGCGCTCGGTACTGATGGCTTGCTGGGTTTGCATGAAACGGTGCCAGCGCTCTTCTTTCACTTCTTCGGGGACTGCGCCGGGCAGATCATTGGCAACAGCGCCTTTTACGGGTTCGTACTTAAAGCAGCCAACGCGATCCAGCTGCGCTTCCTTGAGCCAGTTTAATAAAAATTCAAAATCTTCTTCGGTTTCGCCGGGAAAGCCGACGATGAAGGTTGAGCGCAAGATTAAATCAGGACATACGGCGCGCCACTCCTTAATGCGCTCCAGCGTTTTTTCCTGATTAGCAGGGCGACGCATTGCTTTGAGCACCTTGGGGCTCGCATGCTGCATGGGGATATCAAGATAAGGCAGGATTTTTCCTGCGGCCATTAATGGCATCACATCGCTAACATGCGGGTATGGATAGACATAATGCATGCGCACCCAGATGCCGAGCTCACCCAAGGCTTTGGCTAAATCCACAAACTGGCTGCGCCATACCTGATCGCGCCATGTGCCTTCTGCGTATTTAATGTCAACGCCGTAGGCGCTGGTGTCTTGGGAGATCACCAGTAATTCTTTTACGCCTGCCTTGGCAAGGCGTTCGGCTTCATACATGACTTCTTTAATATTGCGGCTGACGAGATCGCCGCGCAGCGATGGAATAATGCAAAAGCTGCAGCGGTTATTGCAGCCTTCAGAAATTTTCAGATAGGCATAATGGCGCGGGGTAAGCTTGATACCTTGCGGTGGCAATAAATCAAGATAGGGATCATGCTTTGGCGCAATCACATCATGCACCGCATTGACCACGCTTTCATATTGCTGCGGGCCGCTGACATGCAGCACATTGGGGAATTTGTTAAGGATCAGATCCTTATCCGCACCAAGACAACCGGTAACAATCACCTTGCCATTTTCATTGAGCGCTTCGCCAATTGCGCTTAAGGACTCCTCGCGCGCGCTATCGATAAAGCCGCAGGTATTCACCAGCACTACATCCGCGCCATCATAGGAGCCGGAGATTTCATAACCTTCGGAACGTAGCTGCGTGAGAATACGTTCACTGTCCACCAGCGCCTTTGGGCAGCCAAGGCTTACGATACCGACTTTTGGATTTGCTTTTTGTATTTGGGTCATTTTGTTTTAATTACATTACTCTAAATTAGTCATGCCCGCGAAGGCGGGCATCCACGAACTTACTTATACTTTATAAGTCTTAGATAATTATAATCTATATATGCCATCTTTATAAGATAAAAGTAAACGCGTGGATGCCCGCCTTCGCGGGCATGACAGAGGGTTATTTCTCCAGAAAACACGCATCGCCATAGGAATAGAAACGATAATGGTTTGCAATCGCATACGCATAAGCGCGCCGCATGCGTTCAAGCCCTGCAAAGGCAGACACCAGCATAAACAAGGTTGATTTTGGCAAATGAAAATTGGTCAGCAGCGCATCAACAATTTTAAAGCGATAGCCGGGCGTGATAAAAATCGATGTATCGCCCTGCCACGCTTTCACGCGGCCTTGTTCATCAGCAATGCTTTCTAGCACACGCGTGGAGGTTGTGCCCACAGCAACCACGCGGCAATTTTTTTCTTTTGCAGCATTGATCAGCGTTGCTGTTTCTTGCGATAGCTCCACCCATTCAGCATGCATCACATGTTCCGCGATATTTTCTGTTTTTACAGGCTGAAACGTGCCTGCACCAACATGCAAGGTGACATAGGCAATCGCAGCGCCTTTATTTTTCAACGCCTGTAATAATTCATCGGTGAAATGCAGGCCCGCGGTTGGCGCAGCAACCGATCCTTCATGTTTTGCAAACACGGTTTGATAACGTGCTGTGTCGTCGTCTTCTTTGTGATTGCGTTTTATGTAAGGCGGCAGCGGCATTAAACCATGGCGCATGATCGATGCCATAATCTGTTCTGCACTACCAGTAAATTCCAATTCCCCTAAACCATTTTCTTTAATCAGTGTGATGTGCGCCTTAAAGTCATCGGCAAACATAATCTCATCGCCCACATGCAAACGCTTCATCGGGCGCGCAAAGGCTTCCCATTTTGTTGGCGCGGTGCGTTTGTGCAGCAGGATTTCAATTTTCACATCGCCATGTTGTCCTGATGCATGCTTGGCGCGTGTGCCATAAAGCCGTGCAGGGATCACCTTGCTGTTATTAAGCACCCACACATCTCCCGGGCGGCACAGATCGACAAGATCGCGAATGCTACGATCTTGTAACCCATCCCTACCTATATATAGAAGGCGCGCGGAGTCCCTTGGGGTTGCAGGATGCTGTGCAATGGCGCTCTCGGGGAGCTCAAAATCAAAATCAGATAGGTTCATCGTGTTTGAGGGGTATATAGACCTATTTATGCTTTGTCTTATGAGGTTTTTACGGCCCTTTAACAGAGTGATGCAAAAGTGGCACAGGTGATGGGTTTCAACACAACAGGTGCGCTCTCTTTATAACCTCTTTTCAATAAAGGGGACCATGATTTCAAAATCGCAAAATGTCAAATAATTCAAAAAAACCAATGGATTGCGCATAGTTGAATACTAGCTTTTTTTGCAAAAAAACGCTCAACAATACGTCTAAATGCTCCATTCCTTAACAGCGTTCCCGTCTTTACTTATGATACAAGTTCCTATATTCAAAAGCTCAAGATATTTCGTGCATGCCATATGGATGGCTAGGCACTTGGAAACAAAGGAGAAAAAAATGCTTTCCCGTTATGCTTTTATCGGCGGACTTGTTATCGCTTCCGTCATTTCACTATCAAGCGTTGCTGCGCAAGCGCATGTAACGCCTAATGTTCTCGTTGTTCGTGATGCGCGCGGCAATGCCGTTCACAGCACCAACGGTAACTGCGTTATTACCCGTTGGGCAGGCAATGATGGCGTTTGCGAAGGCGTACGTCGCGAAATCGCTCTGGCTGATCGCACCGTATACTTTGAATTCAATGATTCAAGCCTGACCGAAGCTGCGCGCGCTAAGCTCGACAGCCTTCTGCCAATCCTGAAGTCTGACAAGGAAATCCAAAGCGTTTCAATCGTTGGCTATGCTGACCGCGTTGGTTCAAAGAAATATAACGAAGCACTCTCCAAGAAGCGTGCTCTGTCGGTTAAAGACTACCTTGCAAGCAATGGCTACCTCAATGCAAGCGTAACCAAGACCCGTTGGGTTGGTAAGTCCAAGCCTACCGCTCAGTGCTCAAGCAAACTTGCTCACAATGAGCTCGTAGCTTGCCTCAGCCCAGACCGTAAGGTTGAAGTTGAAGTTAACTACATCAAGGCTAAGAAATTCCGCAAAGGTGCAAAATAAGCCTTTAGCGAATAGTTAAATCAAAGGGCGGGGTTTTCCCCGCCCTTTTTTTATGTTCTGATAGAGCTTCTTTCATTTACAGGAGCAGCCCATGAAGCTTCATTACTTTATCCTTCCCCTGCTACTTGCGGTTACTGCCTGCGCCAATTCAGGGGCCGATACACGCCCGATCGTTGATCGCCCTGGCCCGAATTATGAAAATGACCTTGCCGCCTGTCAGGAACTTGCGCGAGAAAAAGATTATGCCAATGGGGATACTGCGACCAGCGCACTGGTGGGAGCAGGGCTTGGCGCGCTGATTGGCGGCGTGACCGGTGATTGGGCGGGAGCAGGCATTGGTGCAGGTATTGGCGGAGCGAGCGGCCTTGGTGCCGGCGCTGTTGAAACCCAGAATGCACGCAGTAACATCGTCAAGCGCTGCCTGATCGGTCGCGGCTATCGCGTAGTGGATTAGAAAGCAACGTCATCTCCCGCAAAACGCTTTAGCGTTTATGCGGGATCTAGCTTTATGTCTGGATCCCGGATAGCTGCTGCGCAGCTTCCTGGATGACGTGATGGTCTGTATTACTGCTCCGTTTCGTAGACAACCTGTACTTCAACCTTACGATCGGTCACAAGGCAGTCGATCTTCTTGGCACGCTTGAGTTTTTTGCTGCAATTGGCGCTGGCTTCCTTGTCACCAACCGCGCGGGTTTTCGCCACAGCCGTTTTCAGATAGCCACGCTTGTGCAGATAACCTTCAACAACTTCAGCTCTCTTCTCAGAAAGGGTCTGATTGGATTTGCTGGTGCCCATCGGGTCGGCATAACCGACAATATCCACACGCTGAATATCATCTGCTTCTTTTAAGGTTGCAGCGAGGTGATCAAGCTTCTTTTCGCCACCCTTGGTCAGGACGGATTTTCCTGAGTCAAAATAAATGGTGCGGGCTTCTTCCTTAATAATGGTGTGTCGTACAGGTGGCAATGGACGCGGCGCTAGTACAACCGGCTTTGGTGCTGGCGCAACATAAGGCGCTGGTTCTGGAATAGGTGCCGGGGGTTCTTTTTTCACACCGCACACATCACTGCCATCCTGCCATTTGGTACGCACACAGCTACCAGTTTTGGTTTGAACCTTGTGGTCATATTTACTTCCCAGCACTTCACGCGGGTCGGCATGGGCCGGGGCAACCGCCACTGTAAGTATAAAAATGGGGGTAAGCGCCAGAAGGGTTGTGGTTGCAAGAATGCGCATCATCATAAAACACCTGTTCGTTAAAAAAGAGAGGAGTCATATAAGCTGAAAATCGCCAAAAAATCCACTGGTTAAAGAGGGTGGTTAAAGAGGGTGGTTAAACAGGCGCGAGCCAGCGAGTCTGGACGGTGCTGATCTAGTCTTTTGTAATGGGCTTAGTGATGAAATCATTCATGCCTGCATCGCTGCAGCGATCCTGATTATCTGGCATTGTATCTGCGGTGAGCGCGATAATCGGAATGGGCACGCGTTGCGATTCGCCTTCTGCACCATTTTGCATCGCGATTACCGTCATTCCAGCAGGCAGAAAAGGCCACAAACAAGTATTGATGCATTTTTGATAACAAGCGCCTTATCGCGCATCGAACCCTTACATAGATTTGTGTAGGTTATAATTTCACAATTTCGAAAAAGGGTTATCTCATGAAGAACAAATTCCTCGTAAATGTTGCCTCGATTGTAATGGCAGCAGGTCTGCTTGTTGCATGTGGCGAAGGCACTGGCGAGCGCGCTCTATCAGGCGGCGCAATCGGAGCCGGCACGGGTGCCGTTGTTGGCGCAGTAACGGGTATGGGTCCTGGCACAGGCGCGCTGATTGGTGGTGCATTAGGTGCTGGTACAGGTGCTGTTACCAAGAAAAGCGACATCAATTTAGGAAAGCCGATTTGGAAATAGATTTGAAAATAAGGGAGAGCTTCTATGCTTAACTGGTCGATTACATTTTTTATTATGGCAATCATAGCAATGGTTTTTGGCTTTGCAGGTCTTGCAGGCACCTTTGCTGAAATTGCCAAGTTTCTGGCGGTCTTGTTCGTGGTGCTGTTTGTTGCCACCTTGATCTACAGCATGGTTACAGGACGGCGCGCAGAATTGCCGCCATCCTAAAAGATACTGGCGCACATTTTCGGATGTGCCTGGTGGGCTGATGACGTAAGGGTACAGCTGTAGTCTGCAACAGGTCGAAAGATCGTTCATTCAAGCAACATCACCTTTACTCATCAGCTTTTTTATTGGCTATACGTCTTTATGCGTCATTGATACATCCATGCATCAACCACATCGCATTTTAAGTGCGCTTGCGCCCATACTCCTCTTCAGCTTTCCGCAATAGAAAGCCTTATATAACAAGGAGAACCAACCTCATGAATAAAGATCAACTTATTGGAAACTGGCATGAACTTAAGGGTGAAGCCAAGCGTCAGTGGGGCAAGCTCACCGATGATGATTTAACGGTTATCGCTGGTGACAGCGAAAAACTTGCTGGCAGCATCCAAAAGAACTACGGCATTGCTAAAGAAGAAGCTGAAAAGCAAATTCAAGATTGGCACAAAGAATGCGCCAACAAGAATAAGGCTGCGTAAAGCAGTCTGATGGAGGAAGCCGGACATTGTTCCGGCTTCTTTTATATTTAACTAACCAACTCTATGAAGGAACGCACGATGAAGAAGTTTACTATTTTAACTGCAGCAGTATTGGCACTTACTTTGCCTGGTCTGGCCAGTGCCGTAGAAGCCAACGCTGATGTAAAGACCCACACCAAGGTAGAAACCCAAGTGGAACAGAAAGCTAATGGTGCTTACCTTGAAAAGCGTACCGATGAAAGCGCATCAAAAAATGCCGATGGTACCGAAACCAAGGACACCACCAAGACCAAGGTAGAAGCAAGTGAAAACGGCGATGTATCCAAAACCGTTGAAACCCATAGTGCTGTTGACCCTAAGGGATTGATGAACGAAAAATCAAAAGACAGCACCTACAAGGAAGAAATGAAGGATGGCAAGCACACCGTTCATCACACCACAAAAGTAGATGGCAAAACCACCCTGGATGTTAAAGAAGAAGTAAATCCAAAAGCGAAATAAACTATTTTTATTCAAGAAAGCACGCCGGGCAACTGGCGTGCTTTTTTTATGAGTAGTGGATCAGTGTGAAATAACGTTTCTAACAATCTAACAACAGCACTAATTAACTCATTAAAAAAGGCCGGTCATTAACTGACCGGCCTTTTTCATCCTGGTAATAATCAGGAATTATCGCGCTGTATCTTCTTCGTGATACACGCGTTTTGTTTTCTTTACCGTCTTCTTGTTAAAGAGGCCCTTTGGATCTTTGGTGGTTTCGGATTCAACCACCACATCCTTGTTACCATACTCATCGCGTGATACTTCGGTGCGATCTCTTGCCTCGGTTGTTGTACCATAGGCATTAGTTGATTTGCTTACACGTTCATATTTGCCGGGCGGCAGATCAGAAGCGCGGTGGTCAGCACGGCCATCATAGTCACAGGCCGCCAGTGAGGCAGCTGAAACTACCAAAGCGGATAGGATCAATAAATGTTTAGAAACGGTATGTTTAAGCATGGATACTCCTTTTATAGTTTTTACTCATGACCTAATGTGGATAGTTGAGCATCAATTTTCTATGCCACGAATTATGGCAAACATAAAAATCTAATAAGTATTTAAAGGCAGGGTTGATATTCATCTTTATACGAAACTTATAAACGCTGCCTTATTCAATATGGAAATTCGCAATAAAAATTGTCCAAATAGCGTTGAACAAACTGCTTCACTCTTTTTTGAAAGACACGCACATGCAAAATAACCCATGGCTCATTATTCTCGTTGTCGTTCTCATTATCGGCGCGGGCTATGTCCTGACCCGCCCTGATCAACGCACCGATGCTCAACATATTGGCGATGCGATCAGCGAACTTCCCAATGGCGTTAATAAAGCAGCGCGCGAACTTAAAGATCGCACCCCCGCCCAGCGCATTGGCGATGAAATCAAAGACGAAGTCAAAAGATAACTAATCCTGTCGCCAAAACATGGCGTATGTGTATAATGCGCATACGCCATCATCATTAAATAACGCTCCTTAAAAAATATCTCACCATGAAGTATGTTATTGCTACCGCCTTCGCCATTTTAATGAGTACCAGCTTTGCACATGCTGAAACGCTTGAAGAAAAGTTCGGCAAACATGTGGAAAACAAGCCACGCGATGAGTTCCTGACTGTCACTTTTGAAAATGATTCCATCGGATTTGGTTCTGATAGCCATTATACAAATGGTATTCGTGTCAGTTGGTATGATACAGGCGACAAACCACCTGCACCTGCGCGCCTACTTGACAGTTTGATGCCGATGTTTTCCATGAATAACACAACATCCGTCTATTACTCGCTAGGCCAAAATCTTTACACACCCAAAAATATGACTGTTTCCACACCAGATCCCAAAGACCGTCCCTATGCTGCGTTCTTGTATGGATCGATGGGATTATTGAGCATCACCGAAAATCACAGCGATAATGTTGAATTCACCGCTGGCGTTATCGGCCCTTATGCACTGGGCAAAGAAACGCAGCAATTTGTGCATACATTACTCAATGCACAAGACCCCAAGGGATGGGATCATCAGCTTAGAAATGAAGTTGGCCTAATGGTATCATGGGAGCGCATGTGGCCAGAAGCTTATACAACAGAAATTGGCAACTTGCATTTTCGTGCAGCGCCCTACGGTGGTGTAACACTTGGCAATATCTATACCTATGCCAGCACCGGATTATTATTTCAGATCGTTCCGA
>RGZA01000066.1 GCA_010031785.1 Alphaproteobacteria bacterium | reverse complement strand
AAAACCATGGGTAAAAACATCATCGCCTTTCAGGGAAAACCGGGCGCCTATTCCGATCTATCCTGCCATGCGGTTTATCCAACATGGAAAACATTGCCATGCGATAGTTTTGAAGAAGCCTTTGCCGCAGTGCGCGAAGGGAAGGCAGATTTATTCATGATGCCGGTTGAAAATTCGACCGCAGGGCGCGTTGCCGACATTCATCACCTGTTGCCGCATAGCGGCCTGCATATTATTGGGGAGCATTATCAACCCGTGGAACATCATCTGCTCGGCCATAAAGGCACAAAACTGAGCGATATCACCATCGCCCACAGCCATGTGCAGGCGCTGATGCAATGCCGCAATTTCCTCAACAAACACAACATCGCGCCGATCACAAAAAGTGATACGGCTGGTGCAGCAGCAGAGCTTGCAAGTTTGCCTGATAAAACCATTGCGGCGATTGCATCAAAACTGGCGGGGGAAATTTATGGGCTGGAAAGTTTGGCTGGAAATATTGCCGATCAGCAAGGCAACACCACGCGCTTTTTGATCATGGCGCGTGAAGCGGAGATGCCTGCAACGAACGCGCCGAGCATTACATCGTTCGTATTCCGCCTGCGCTCGGTTCCAGCAGCCCTTTACAAAGCCCTGGGCGGCTTTGCATCAAACGGTGTGAACATCACCAAGCTTGAAAGCTATATGGTGGATAATAAATTCACCGCAGCGCAATTCTATGCTGATATTGAAGGCCATAGAGAGGATGAAAATGTGAAGCGCGCATTTGAAGAGCTTGGTTTCTTTGCGCAAGAAATCAAGGTGCTGGGCGTGTACCCGGCGCATGCGTTCCGGAAGAACTAATTATTTTATTTTCTTCCATTTATCAAAGCTTCGGGCACCAGCATAACCCAGATATCCCATACCAAATAAATGATAGAGGTCCTGCGGAATAGCACGTAACAGCGCATTGATATTCACGGATGCCTGCTGTGTTTCCTGCGGATACCAGATGCCAAAAATACCGCCGATAAAGCACGATAATATAGTAATATAAATGACATAGAGAAAACTTGGCCGCGCCCTGCTCGTCCATGGGTCCTGGCTTGCGCCTTCGGTTACAATCGCTGACAGGCTTGCCTGCATCTCTGTCACCAATTGCTGGTTTTCTGATTTCAGCAATTCCAGTTTTGCATTCGCTCGCGCTTTTTCATCGGGCACAATGCGGTCAAGCAGTTTGAATAAAAATGGGAATAGCGTTTCAAACATATTTGATCTTTCTAAAGTTTAAGCGATTAGGTACAGAAGCACCATAGCTACTCCCCTCCCCCATTCTTGTATATTGGGAGAGGAATAGCAGCGCTCTGCTTCATCAACCCTCACCACTCATCACTTAACTCTTATCACTTATTTTATTCCAAAGCGCTGCTTCATCACTGCGCCGTGCAATCAAACCCGGCAGCTCATTGCCTGCCGCATAGATCCAGCGCATAAGCTGCACTGGCACTTGCG
This sequence comes from Alphaproteobacteria bacterium, assembly GCA_010031785.1. GTDB lineage: Bacteria > Pseudomonadota > Alphaproteobacteria > UBA9219 > RGZA01 > RGZA01. The sequence goes on along the minus strand of RGZA01000066.1, from coordinate 9,669 downwards.
AATACCATGCACGATTGAGGAGATTGAGGAGAGTCGATCGGGAAAAAGCAGTGAGCCCAACATTAAATGCAAAACATACCAGCGCCGAAAACTGGTTATCGTTAAGCGGCACACGCACTTGGTTGCGCACGCCTGCTGCAAAGCGCGCAACGTCGCTATTTAATAAACTTTCCGCTTCCTGCAGTGTAATTTGCTGCAACGGCTTCACATTGCCGGTGTGCCCAAAGCCAATGGTCAAAACGCCGCCCGGGCACAAATAGGCCTGCAAGCGCAGGCCTTCATGCGCCTTGAGCAAGGCAAGGCCTGCTTCATTCATGCAATTGGGCATCTATCGCTTATGGGCAAGCTGCGCATCAAGGCGCTGCAAAATATCGAGTTGTGCTTCGCTGCGCGTTTCAAGGCGCGTAAGACGCTCAAGAATATGTTGCTGCCGGTCGACATCATTCATGCGCCGCGTTTCCAGTTCCTGCAGCCGCGTATCACGAAAACGGTTTTGCGCATCAGTCATCGATGCCCACCACACCACCCCGCCAACCTGCAGAATAATAGTGAACATCAGCGCAGCTGGAATATGTTTATCAATAAACAAGGGGCGTGGCTCGGGCATCATGGGTTTGACCTTATATTGCAAAACGTCATATTGAAAAGCGTCGGCGCATCCATGGACGCTTGATCGTGGCGGTGAATGATCCCGCACCGCTTGCGGTAAATTTTACCTGCCATGTAACCCAACCACCCACGGTTGTTAAAACAAATGGTACAGTGCGCAAGGTTAAATCCATCGCCACATTGGGCAATGCAATCATGGATGCATTGGTTGCATAAAGATCGGTTGCAGGATTGCTAATACCGCCAAAATTCGAGTTCAGATAAGCGCCGCTCAGATTGACAGCGCCCGAATTAATCACAATCTCCGCGCCGCAATCGATAATATCGCCATTGGTATAATTACCAGTCACCGTATCCTGGCTAAGCACAATACTATCGCCTGCTGCGCCAAAGGTGCCAACGATGGTCACGGCATTTCCATACCCACTGCTATCCGCTGCGGTAGAAATAGTTGCACTTGGCGTGCCGCTCCCGCGCTGGCAGGTAAAATTGGCCGGCGTATTTCCGGTAATGCCCGTACCCGAGGTGCCGCCAGTAGTGGTAAGAAAAAGCGGATTGGCAAGCTGCTGGATATTTCCATTCGATGGAATTTCAGCGCAGGTATAAATCTGATTATTGAACGCAGGTATAAACGGACCGATCAATGCAGCAAATTGTGCACCAATATAATACCCGCCATACGCATTACTATGCGTGCCATCTGAACTATAGGCACTACGCAAGGTCGGCGTTGAAAGCGCCGGATCAACCAGAACATTCGCCGCATCAAAACAGAACACGCCTTGCGTTGCATCCGCATATTCGCGCATATATTGATTAAACTGGTAATTCATGCCGATCATGGTTGCATTGCCGCTATAGCTATTCGCGCCAGATTCTGTAACCAGAATGACATTCATTCCAGCATTGAGCGCTGTCTGCGTTGCATTCCTGATGCGCATCCAGATACTGAGCGCGGTATCGCCCGTGGTGCCCGATTGTGTAATATCATTCACAACACCCCAGATCATGAGCCATTTTGCGCCGCTCGCAATGGCTGCTGGCAAATTGGCAAGATATTGGTCCGATCGATACCCCGACACTGCGCCATTATAGGCAACCTTCATACGCTGCCCGAGCAATGCATTGGCCCAATTGAAAAAGAAATTGCTCGTCTTCATATGCGCAGCGTTGCCTGGAAATGCCGATGCACCACTATCATTAAACTGCGCTGTCAGGCGGCTATCGCCAATAAATGCAAAGGCATTACCATGCGCAGGCGCAACTGTTTTGCAGATATTCCATGCACTGCCATCAAAGAAATAAAACGCAGCTTCAGCTTGCACATAGGCAAGCCATCCTGCTTTCGGTGTCTTAATACGCCAGCCCGAATAATAGGTTGCAACTGCATTGGCATTGCCCGCCCACGCGCCGCTTGCGCTTGTGGCAATCAGATAACTGTCACCTTCCACCGGGCTACTTGGGGGCGTTGCGGTTGTGCGGTTAATCACCGAAATTTGTGCAAGCGCATCAACATCATTGAGCGCATCATTATGCGTAATTTCTTTCTGCGCTTGTCCTGCAACAAGATAAGGCATCAAAAGCCTGGGTGTATTAGCCATGAGAATCCTCTGTTAGGTTTGAATTACAAAATTGCGCTAGCAAAAGCGCCGCGCCCGTAACGCGCGCTGAGCTGATAAACCATAAACGTCACTGAGCTTTGTACAGCGCCAAAATCAGTGATTTGTTGCGCTGCGCTATAGGTAATCATATTGACGGATCCCACGCTTGGCGCACAGTAATAAAAGGTGCGTGTACGATCACTCAAGGTCAGTGGAATAAAATGCAACGTATCATTTTGCAATAATACAAAACGCTCGCCAACTGCATGCGCTGTAATTGCATTTTCACTTCCCTTGCGCCCACGCAGCAGATTCGAAAGAGTTACAGTACCATCCGCATTCAGCGTTGCTGTTTGAAACTGGATAATTTCGTCACCAAGCAACGCTGCATTCGCGCCATTCAATAAATCCACAAAACTGCAGCTCGACACAGAACCATAAAGCAATGCAACCGTGACACTGTTCGTGCGATCCATATAAACCGTTGGCGCAGATGGCAACATAGTCGTGCTAAGCCCTGCAATAGCCGGCAAAGACATATTATCCTGCACGCTATAATTAATACCATCGGTTGCACGCATCAGGCTTGCACTAGGCCAGCCATCCACGCCGCTCATGCTGACATAAACACCCGGCTGATCATCCTCAGCGCGCAGCAACGGTATATCCATCATATAAAGTGTCGTGGAAATCAGCGCCAATACATCACGGCTGACACCACTGCCCGCGTCCGCAACGGCCAAACTGCTCAGCACCAGACTTGAAACGGGCACCGCTTGCGTTTTCACCATTCCTCCTTGCTGATTGATTTGCACAACACGCATCAGCTGGCCAGAAAAACTAATGACATCCCCCGCATCCAAATGCGCATAGGCACGGCTCAGTGATAATTCATGTTCGCTGCGCTCAACCCAGCGGCGATAGAGCTGACGTTCTGCAATCTGCTTTGCCTTTTGCGCAGGGCACACAACGGGCAGGCGAATGGAACTTAAGGAAGCCGCATAGCTTGCAATGCGCTGCGCACGTTGGGTGTTGCGCTGAAAATCAAGCGCAGGATCAAGATAATCAACGCTGACTTCGCGCGGCAGATCAAGCTCCTGGCTGCGCGTGGTTTGCAATTGTGCTGGCTGCTCCTGCCCATCTTTTGCCGAGCGCGCTTCACCAGTTGCAATCGTTAGATCAATTGATGCGCTATAGAGCTTTGCTTTTAAAATGCCATCGCTTTCAATCAGGTCAAACGGCTGGTATGTCTGCAAAGGCTCCAGTGCTGCACGCGCAGAGGAGCTATCATCCACCACATAGCCTTGCAAGGTTACGCTACTTAATGCGCTGACATCAAAGTCCCCGGTTTGATAACCCGCACGTTTTAAAATATCGGTAACAATCGCAGCTAAATCCTGTTCCGATGGCCCACGCTCAATCAATGCAAGCCGTGTAATAGTTCCAGAGCTTCCCGTTGCCTGTACTAGAAAACGCGTTGCATCCACGGGATAAAAACTGAAATAGCCAATAACTCCCAGCAGAGCTGGGAGTTTGGAGGGGAACCACCAAAGGTGGTTATAAGTGATATGTTACAAAAGATTGGACTTTATGAGGCCCCAAGGAAAATTACGCATTTTCCGTTCCACATTCTGTGCAACCCATATTGAACTCTTGCCCTTCATATAACCGATGATCTCGGCCACTGAATATTTTGGGGGTATCGAAATCAACATGTGCACATGATCAGCCATTAAATGACCTTCCTCGATCCGGCATTCCTTGCGGCGTGCTAAATCGTGAAAAACCTTGCCCAACTGCTGTTTGATCTTCCCAAACAGCACCTTCTTCCTATATTTTGGTGTAAACTTGAATTTCCTCGACACTTTGTCCCACAAACGCACATTGCTATAGGTGCTGCTATTAGTTTTCATGCACATAATAGCATGACTACAAACTTATGCATTGCAAATCGACCTGTGACAAACGCACATGGCGGCATACCTGCCGTTCGTGTGCGAACTCTATCCCTTAAGTCGCTAACACACTAAATATCCCCGTAGCATTCCTTCTCAGCCTTTGCGCCGGGATGCGTAACCGCGCCCTTTTCCGCATCACCCACAAGCTGCGCATATTTCCATAACGCACCCGATTGATAGATGGTTTCGCGTGGCTTCCATTCCTTGCGGCGGCTTTCCAGCTCCGCATCCGATAGCTCAACATTCAAAATGCCTTTGATGGCATCCAGTTCAATAATGTCGCCATCACGGATCAGTGCAATCGGCCCGCCAACTGCAGCTTCCGGGCCCACATGGCCTACGCAGAAACCGCGCGTTGCGCCCGAAAAACGGCCATCGGTAATCAGCGCAATCTTATCGCCAACACCCTGTCCATACAGCGCCGCGGTGGTCGATAGCATTTCGCGCATACCCGGGCCGCCGCGTGGTCCTTCATAACGAATGACGATCACTTCACCTTCCTTATAAAGGCGCTTTTCAACAGCAGCAAACGCATCCTCTTCGCAATCAAAGCAACGCGCCGGGCCTTTGAACACCTGGTTCTTCATGCCGGCAACTTTCACAATCGCGCCTTGCGGTGCAAGATTACCCTTCAATCCAACAACGCCGCCCGTCGGTGTAAGCGGCGCTTTGGTCGTGCGGATCACATCCTGATTTTCCGGGAACACAACATCCTTCAAATTTTCAGCGATGGTTTTACCCGTCACCGTCATGCAATCGCCATGCAGATAACCACCATCGAGTAGCGCCTTCATCAATACCGGCACGCCACCAATTTCAAACATATCCTTGGCAACATATTTTCCACCCGGCTTCAGATCGGCAATGTAAGGCGTGCGTTTGAATACTTCAGCAACCATATGCAAATCAAAATCAATGCCGCATTCATGCGCGATTGCTGGCAAATGCAACGCGGCGTTCGTCGATCCGCCCGATGCCGCCACAACAACCGCAGCATTTTCCAATGCTTTGCGCGTTACAATATCGCGCGGGCGAAGATTCTTTTTAAGCAGTTCCATCACTGCACGGCCAGATGCCGCTGCATATTCATCGCGGGATTCATATGGCGCCGGTGAACCAGCCGAACCCGGCAAAGCAAGCCCGATTGCTTCAGAAACACACGCCATGGTGTTGGCCGTAAACTGCCCGCCGCATGATCCAGCCGATGGACATGCAACACATTCCAGCTCGTGTAATTCTTTTTCATCCATCTTGCCGGCAGCATAGGCGCCAACCGCTTCAAACACATTTTGTACGGTTACATCCTGGCCCTTATAACGGCCCGGCAAGATCGATCCGCCATACATAAACACCGATGGCACGTTCAAACGCACCATCGCCATCATCATTCCCGGCAGGGATTTATCGCAGCCCGCCAAACCCACCAACGCGTCATAGCAATGGCCGCGCATCGTCAATTCCACAGAATCAGCAATCACATCGCGGCTCGCCAGCGATGATTTCATCCCCTGATGACCCATAGCGATACCATCGGTCACGGTAATGGTGGTGAATTCGCGCGGCGTTCCATGGCCTTCCTTCACGCCCCGTTTAACCGATTGCGCCTGACGCGACAGAGAGATATTGCACGGCGCTGCTTCATTCCAGCAGGTCGCCACGCCGATAAAAGGCTGGTTGATTTCCTCCTCGGTCATGCCCATAGCATAATAATAGGAACGGTGCGGCGCGCGCTCCGGGCCAACACTGACATGACGACTTGGTAATTTGCTTTTATCCCACTTCACTTTTTTCTCCACAATTCATTAAGGCGTTCGCAAACGATCACTTAGCCACGCTTTTATCAAAGATTGATATGGCATGTCACGCTTGTTTGCAGCAATTTTGATGCTATCCAGCAAACCAACGGGTAGACGCAAGGAAATCGAGGTTGTTGTCGGCTTTAAATTTGGCAAACGGGCCTGTACAGCCCTGGACCAATCCATGTAATCCGTACTGTCATGAGAATGCCAGAAGTCACGTTCTTCATTCTCACTCTTAAATTTTGGAATCTTTTTAAGTTTCTTTTTCATAAAATGCCCTTTCTTTTCTGTTCATAGGACGCGCTGATATAACCCGAAGCAGTGTTTTATGTTTTCGTAATGTAAAGGTAAGATGTAAAAATAGTCTATTATGCGTATGCCCCAATGCGTGAAATCGCTCCTCTATCCCACTATGTTTTTCATCACTCAACAACAGCAATGGTGTATTCGAAAAAACTTCTTCCACCTCGGTCCATAAAACATTGTGCCGTGCAAGAATTTTTGCACGATTGCCTTCATCCCAATCAAAGCCTACAATGGCGTCTAACGTAATCATTACTGTATATTACCATAATATACACTTCTATCAAGCATTTTGCACTGCTCGAACACCAATATAAGGCCATTTTGTTATGGAAAATGACACTAAACAGCAAGTATTAGTCTTAGGCGGCGGCAGCCTTGTTGGAAAATATCTTTTGCCCTTATTGGCGGAGCAAGGCTATCGCGGCTATGTCGTCAGCCGTAAAAAGACCGATACAGGCCTTAATTTTGCATGGCTACCGACCAACGAAGTACAAGATGCGTCCTGGCATTTGCATGATCGCGCAGTGATTATCAGCCTGTGGCCGATCTGGCTTCTGGGTCCTGTCATGGCGCAATTCCTTGGCGCTTCGCAGCTGATTACGCTGAGCTCCACGAGCCTGTTTGGTAAAGCCACAAGCCTAGACAAGCAGGAGCAGGAGCTCGTCAAAAACATCGATAAAGCCGAAGAAGTCATCCGCGTAAACAGCGAAACCTTCCGCATTCCCTACACTATTTTGCGCCCCACCTTGATCTATGATTGCGTTGAGGATCAGAACATCACCTTCATTGCCAAGATGATCAAACGCTTTGGCTTTTTCATGGTCTCAGGCGAAGCGATGGGCTTGCGCCAGCCGATCCATGCGCAGGATGTTGCGCAGGCTGTCGTCAACAGTATCGGCAACAAGGCCGCCTATAATAAATCCTTTAATATTCCGGGCGGTGAGACCATCACCTATTTCACCATGATCCGCCGCGTGGAAGAAGCACTTGGCAAACCGATCCGTATTTTTTCGTTTCCAACATTTGTTTTAAAAAACATGCTGCGCGTTGTGCGCGCCATGGGCCTTACCACACTAAGCCCCAGCTTGTTTGAGCGCATGAACCACGATCTGGCCTATGATGGCAGCGAAGCAATCGAAGTGCTCAAAATCCAGCCTCGGGATTTCAAACCCAGCTTTAACGGCAAATAATCTGCCCAAAAAATAAGCTGTTTTTCATTAATTCATAGCCTTATTGATTAACCATAAGGGTCATTTTGCACATTTACTGCTTTAATTTCATAAAAATATGGTTAGATGTCCTGACTGAATTTTTAGCAATGTAATGGAATACAGCACGCATGATCAGATGGTTTCGCGCTCAGATAAAACCTAGATTAAAACCAGTTGCGTCATATATTGCGCGAACAAGATTGGGTAAGCACGCCGTAATACGATATCAATCATATTTTCCAATACCTCCTATTCCTCCTCTCAGGGCGCATGTTTCATCCTTGGGAAAAGAGGTTCATGTATGGAAGCAACCATGGAATCCAGCATGGAATAATCCTTTAGCTATAGCCTCTACCCCTGCCATAGAAGAACCTTCTTCTTGCCCAAACGTTCGATTAAATGTTCCTCAGCCCTATGACGCTCACGGTCATGTATGGCTCCCATTGGATGAGCTACCCTCACAGCCAGATTATTCCTTACGAATTCAGGCTGCAGCCAGAGCACTATTAGCGGCGGGCAATAATGTCAGCTTCAGTGTCAGATATGATGTTTCAAAAGATAATAATAGAACAGTTGTAGGCATTGAGCCAACACGCGCAACTGACAAAGCGATTGTCGATAGTGTAAAACATGAGGATCTCAACATTTGGCGCGACAACATTATGCTGGCTTTTCGATGCGCAAAATCACTTACAACACATGCCAGACGTATTAAAATTAGTCACATCGTCATGCTAGGGGAAAGGGGTATCATAGGAGATAACACCCCCACACATTTACCAGAGCGCTGCCGGGTAGCGTTTAGCTTTTCAACCAACCGCTGCAATCTCTGATCAAACACATTCAAAAAACAAAAAACCCATAGCCTGCTCAGGGCGGCAATTTTCCGGCACATTTGACGTTGGCACAAGGATACGCCATGCCGCATCGCCAGTATATTGAACAGAATTATCTTTCGCTATCTGTTGACGTACCTTTGATTTTATTCCGTCTGCCCCAATAAGAAGATCGCAATCTGCCTGAGTCCCATTACAAAAATTTACAATGATGCCATGCGGGCCCTCCTCGAAACTCACGACTTCATGTTTTAGATGAAGGATATCTGGATCACATTCTGTTGCGTGTTCGAACAAAGTGCGATGCAAATCTGCACGATGCACCAACCGGTACGGCGCTCCATATAGGTCTTCATGGTTGCTTAGTTGAATTCTTTTTCGCTCATCGCCCGTAATAGCATCACGAACTACCAAAATTCTGGCCGAACTTCCAAAGGCCGCAACTGATTAGCAAGTCCGATATGACGCAGCACATGCCCTGCTGGAGCTGACAACTGGATACCAGCGCCAACTTCCTTTAACTCAGTCGCTTTTTCATAGATGGTGACATTATGCCCCGCGCGCGCAAGACACAAAGCTGCAGTCAGGCCTCCAATTCCTGCCCCTGCAATAATAATTTTCAACCTGTCCATGTAAAATATGCTGCCAATATAAATAATAAAATTTTTAATCCATTAACAATAACAGATGAATAAGGCACATAAAACAAAAAAACCAGCCGGTTAGGGCTGGTTTTTTTTGTAACGGTAGGTTTGTGATTTTATTCAAACTATACTTCATGTTCCTGTAGGCCTGGCAGCGTTCTACTCTCCCGTGACTTAAGTCAAAGTACCATTGACGCTGAGAGGTTTCACGGCCGAGTTCGGAATGGGATCGGGTGGTTCACTCTCGCTATGACCACCAGGCCAACACGAACATGAAATATAATGTGAATTGAATGGGAAGATTGCTCTTTCGTCTACTTCTTGACTTATGAGAAGAACAATCTGTTCTCTGATAAGGATCAAGCACAAATTCGAATTATTAGTATTGGTCAGCTTCGGATGTTACCACCCTTCCACACCCAACCTATCAACGTCGTAGTCTACAACGATTCTTAGGGAAATCTTGTTTTGAGGTAAGTTTCACGCTTAGATGCTTTCAGCGTTTATCTCGTCCGTAGTTTAGCTACCCAGCTATGCCACTGGCGTGACAACTGGTGCACCAGAGCTACGTCCATCCCGGTCCTCTCGTACTAGGGACAGCTCCTCTCAAATTTCCAACACCCACGGCAGATAGGGACCGAACTGTCTCACGACGTTCTGAACCCAGCTCACGTACCACTTTAATCGGCGAACAGCCGAACCCTT
>RGZA01000065.1 GCA_010031785.1 Alphaproteobacteria bacterium | reverse complement strand
TAACCCCGCCCGCAAGAGGCGGGGAATAGCTCATTTCTTTTATTAACCTTGCTCTGAACTTGAATTAGGATGTTAACCAGCAAGAAGGTTCGCTGTTTTATCAAACATGCTTAGTAGTACAACTTTGCGGTCAAGATTATGGTGCTCGGCATCGCTCGCCTGTTCGCGCAAGTTTTCCCATAATTGCAGCAGTCTTTCAAGGCTAAGCCGTCCATAAACCGCCTGCAGCATCGCAATTTCTGGCGGTACCAGCGGCTCTGGCAGTGTGCCGCGCGCTTTGGCATTAATCAGGCGCTGCAGCCATGAAAACATCATCTCCTGCGCGGTGAAATAAACATCATCATTATTGCGACCCGACCAGCCCTCGGCCATTTTCATGCGCAAGGCAGTGCTATGCGGCGTTTTTAAAAAATCGCACCAGTTTTGATAAAGCACATTGGCATCGCACGCGCTATAACGCAGCAGTTTTGATGCACTGCCATCGGCGATTTTTAAAATAAAATCGAGATTTTCAGTTAGCTCATTCTGCGCAGCAATTGTTAGAAGGTGTTCTTCGCTTAACCGTTCCAGTTTAAGCACACGGCAGCGCGAGCGAATGGTGGGCAGCAACACCGCCGCGCTTTCTGCGGTTAAAATAATAATCGCATTCTCTGGCGGCTCTTCCAGCGTTTTTAAAATGGCATTTTGCCCTGCTCTACCAAGGGTTCCTGCACCATCCACAATTACCACGCGCGCGGAGCCCTGACTGGCAGTTAGGCGCAAAAACGGCGCAATCTTGCGCACATCATCAACGGGAATATTTTGTAAATAGCGGCCTTTCTTTTCATCGAACGGCCGTTCCAAAATCATCAGATCAGGATGCGAGGATGCCGCCATTAATTTTGCAGCCGATGCATCGGGCGAAACCGAAAGGTCGCTCACATTTTTTTTACCCGCCAATACTGCCCGCGCAAAACGGTAAGCGAGCGTTGCTTTACCCACCCCTTCCGCGCCCGTGATCAGCCACGCATGGGGCAAACGCCCGCCATTTATCGCCTGCACAATCTGCTGCTGTGCAGCATCATGGCCGATTAAATCGTGATTTTGGCGCGGGTGTTTATTCATGGATGAAGAATAACACTGGTAATCCTATGAAACAACCCATCCGTCATGCCCGCGAAGGCGGGCATCCACGAGTTTACTTATTAATTTTTTTTAATCTCGTACTATATAAATAACACCTATAAAATAAAGGAAGTAAGTTCGTGGATGCCCGCCTTCGCGGGCATGACTTCTTAAAGTGTTTCCTGAATTATTTTCCAAATTGCAGTCTCTACCGCTTCCACAGGCTGGTTGGCATCCACGAGTTTGACGCGCGCAGGTTCAGCCTTGGCAATTGCTAAAAAGCCTTGACGCAGCTTTTCATGAAATGGAATGCCCATGCGTTCATAACGCTGCTCAACCGCGGCGCGTTTTAATCCAACTTCAACTGGCAAATCTAGAATGAATGTAACATCGGGCTTCAAATCGCCAATTGAAAGTTTGCGCAATTCATCGAGTATGCTGAGCGACAAGCCCTGCCCATATCCCTGATACGCCGTGCTGCTATCGTAGAAGCGATCACTGATCACCCACTCACCGCGCGCAAGTGCAGGTGCAACACTTTTTTCAACATGATCGCGCCGGGCAGCATACAGCAACATCGCTTCGGTCATCGGGTCCCAGCGATGCGTATCGCCTTCTACAAGTAATTTGCGGATTGCTTCTGCACCAGCGCTGCCACCAGGCTCACGCGTAGTGACAACTTTCTTTCCAGCAGATTCCAACTTGTTTTTCAGGCGCTGGATCTGCGTAGTTTTCCCCGCGCCCTCCCCGCCTTCTAACGTTATGAAGATTCCCCGTTTACTCGTCATATTTTTTATTCGTCATATTTGCCAGTAATCATGAAGCATAGCTTTGCCCACATCAGCGGGAAGAAGCCAAGTTTATTGACATTATCACCCGCCACCAATGGTGCAGTTGCAAGCACCGTATCACCAAGCACCACATTCAACTTACCAATCTCCGTGCCCTTGGCCACAGGCGCTTCAATGCGCTCGCTTAACTCAAGCTGTGTTTTAACTTTGGAGCGCTCAGCATTACGTACTGTAACGACAACATCCGCCATCACCGTAACAGAGATGGTTTTCTTTTCACCAAAAGCTATTTTAATCTCGCGCACCGCTTCATCTTTTTTAGCCAACGTCACTAAACTGAATTCATCAAAGCCAAAATTGATGAGCCGCGCTGACTCATCTGCACGTTCCTGCATATTAGCTAAGCCGTTCACAACCAAAATCAGGCGACGTCCGTTACGAATGGCCGATGCCGTGATGCCATAGCCTGCTTCGTCCGCATGGCCGGTCTTTAAACCATCCGCGCCAATATTGCGGTACAGCAGCGGGTTACGGTTACCCTGCTTGATATTATTGAACATGAATTCTTTTTCGCCAAAATAATGGTAATATTCCGGGAAATCATAAATGAGATGCCATGCGAGCAGCGCCAGATCCTGCGGGGTTGAATAATGCTCCGGCTCAGGCAGACCGGATGGATTTACAAAATGGCTGTTCTTCATACCAATCGCCTGCGCTTTTTCGTTCGATGCCGCCATGAATGCGCTTTCTGAACCACTCAGGCCTTCGGCCAAAATCATCGCCGCATCATTGCCCGATTGAATGATCACGCCACGGATCAAATCCTCAACCTTTACCTTGCTATTGATATTCATGAAGGAACGCGAGCCTTCCATGCGCCATGCTTTTTCACTAACCGTGAAGTCATCGTTCAGGCTAATTTTGTTGGATTTAAGCGCATCAAACACCATATAAATGGTCATCATCTTGCTCATGCTAGAGGTCGGCATGCGATTTTCTTCGCCCCTGCCGAGCAGCACCGTCTGCGTATTGATATCAATTAAATAAGCTTGTTTGGCGCTGGTATAAACAGGCGTTTGCGCAACAGAAAACGATGGGATAAGCGCGATCAACAGCGCGACTAGAAAACGCATCACAACACTCCGCTAGAAAAAATATCAGAAAAATTATTCAATCGTAATACGCGCCTTGTCACTTTGCGGCAAAACCTTGGCCAGCATGCGGTCAGCATCTTTTACATCCTTGATCGGTCCAAGGCGCACGCGGAACATCTTCTTGCCCTTCACCGTAATTTCGTTCACCGATGCCGTTGAAATTTTGCTCAGATTTTGCTTCATGCGCAGCGCATTTTCTTTCTGCGTAAAAGAACCCGCCTGAATATAAATGCGTTGCTTGCCCGTCACCTTCATTTGCTTGACTTGTGGCGCTGGGTAGAAGCGGCCATTCACCTGATGCCCCGGGATGGAGGTGATCTTGGGATCACGCACCACTGGCGCGGGTGCATTGGCCGCGCGCTTTGCATTAAGCGTGTTATGAATAAAACCACGATTAGGTGATGCGCCTTGCGCAACAATTGGTGGTGTTACTTGCGCAAGCTTGGCAGGCGGTGCTGCCAATTCGGTTGCTTGCACAGGCGTTGATGATGGCTCAAGCGGCACCGCTTCTACGGTATCCACCTTTGCGGTTTCACTAATACCTTCGCCATCCTGCATATCGGCTTTGGGCATGATGAAGCTCTTTTGGGAGTTCGCTATCTGGCTGCGCAAAGGCGCTACATAACCGCGCTTCTTGGCAGCATCGGCAATTGCACGGCTTTCAATCGACAAAATCTCAACACTTACTTTTGCAGTACCTACGCCTGTAAAGCCAAGCAGATCTGCAGCGCGTTTTGATACATCGATAATCCGGTTATTGGCAAATGGACCACGATCATTTACGCGCACCACAACCGACTTACCATTATCAAGATTGGTCACGCGTACAAGGGAAGGCATGGGAAGCGTACGATGCGCAGCTGTCAACTCATCCGGATCAAACGTTTCGCCATTGGCAGTTTGTTTGCCTTCAAAGCCCGGGCCATACCATGATGCAATACCGGTTTCTGAATATTTGTAATCTTCGTGCGGCAGGTATTGCACGCCATCGATTTCATACGGCTCGCCCACCTTATATTGGCCTGGCTGGCCACTGCCTTTGCCCATGTCGCGCGTGTTGGAGCAGGCGGAAATCCCTACCATCAATAAAAGTGCAAGAGCGAGACGAAGTACCATTGAACATATCCTTTTATACAAAAACAAACGGTGTTGAGAGTTTCCCAGATTCGGTTAGCAAAGCGTAAACAAAAAAACAACTCTCCCCTCCCCCATTTTTGTAAATTGGGGGGAGGAGAGTATAAGTTATCGCCCAATCCGGTCTGCAACCATCCCAACCGAGGTTGCAAAATAGCTTGATTTGTTCCACTGCATGATCACGTTGAAATTACTATAAACTAGGAATGCTGGCCCTTCTCCCCCATCAGGCATGATCAGTGATGCCTCGATATGCTTCTTAACCGGCAAGACTTTGCCATCCATGCTGCGAACGCCCATCTGTGTCCATTCGCTCATCGGGCGTTTAATGGTGCGGCCAATATATTCTTCCCCAATGGGCTGCGTCAGGCTCACTTGCCGTCCCCATGTTTCATCGGGCTTCCAGCCACTATTGTGCAGATAATTCGCGGCTGATGCTGCCGCATCCGCAACCGAGTTCCAAATATCCATGCGGCCATCACCATCAAAATCCTGCGCATATTTTAAATAGCTTGATGGCATGAACTGGCACCATCCCATCGCGCCCGCCCAAGACCCAATCATCTCTTCCTGAGCAATATGCCCGCCATCGAGAATTTTTAGCGCATTGAAAAGTTCAGTTTTGAAAAACTCCGTACGTCGCCCCTGATAGGAAAGCGATGCAAGTGACTGAATAATCGGTGTTGTTCCCTGCACTTCGCCAAGCTGGCTTTCAATACTGAGCAGTGCGACAATAAACCGTGGCTGCACACCATATGTATTGCCAACTTTTTGCAATAAAGCATGGTGGGCATGATAAAATGCCTTGGCGCGGTCAATGCGCGCTTTGGTGACAATCCTCTTCCAATATTGCTCCGCCGTGATCGTATTTTCCGGCTGTTTCTGGTCTTTCTCAATCACGCTATCATCATAGCTTATACTCGATAGTGCATCATAAGCTGTCTGCGGACGAATGCCGTGCGCCACCGCCTCCTTAATCGTCTGATCAACCCAAGTGTTAAAATCCTGCGCCATCGCCATGGGCGCATGACCGGTCAGAAAAACAAACAATAAAAGTGCCAGATTTTTTTTCATTAAGACATAGATCTCATTCGTTGTGAGCTCACTTGTGAGCAGGGCATAAAGCTGTTACTACGACGCTGCAACTGATTAACCAGCAGCCCTACATATTCATGCGCGGCTTTATCCAGCCTCTGCAAATTTTGTAGCATATCAAAACGCAACTCAAACTTGAAAACACCTGGCGTTTTGTAATCAACCGTATAGGGATAAAACTGCGTCTGGCTCGCCTCACCCATTTTCTGAAAAAGCCCCAACGTGCGCGGCATATGAAATGCGGATGTCACGAGCAGCCAATTTTGGTGCGGAATGCGCGTATAAACTTCTTTGCTGTAAAACGCATCTTCATACGTATTACGGGATTGGCTTTCAAACACCATCGTTGTTGGTTTCATACCCATTTCGCTAAGAAAACGGCTAATATAATCCGCTTCACCCAACTGCGTGCGCTTGAGCGAATTGCTGCCACCCGCATAAACAAATTGTGCGTTCGGATATTGGCGGATCAGTTTCAACAAGGCCAGAACCCGTTCGCCTGCATCATTAAATGCAATCGCATTGCGCGCCGTTGATATCTGGATATCAACCGCACCACCCAGCACCAGCACGCCATCCACTCGCATCGGCGGTGCAGTATCAACACTGCATTGTTCCAAGGGAAGCAGCGCCCATTCGCCAATTGGCAATATTAGCGCGACAAGGAAAAACAGCGCGGCCAATCCTTGAATAAATTGTTTGAGCGCGCCGGAGCGTATAAAGAAAACGCTGATTAAAAAAAGAATGACGACAAAATGGACGGGCGAAAAAATCAGCCACAGGATTTTACTTAAACAGAAGATCAGATTATCCATGCGTGCGCCCTCGTACCTTATGGGCGAATCTTCAGGATCAGCTTCGCCAGCGCAAGATTACCTCAGGCACAGGGTTACTAAAAGCCCGTGAATCAGCCGCCGCCTTCATATATTCCTGCTTTAACTGGAAATACCAGCGCGCGAGCGTATCGGCATCCTTAAGCAGCAACATCGACTTTTCATGTTTGAGCCCGATTTGCTGGCGTACAACAACACCACGATCCTGCTCGATAAACTGTTCCATGAACGGGCGGAAGAACGGCTTGATCAGGTGCAGCCAGCTTTGTGTCCAGTAAATCAGATGGGTAATTTCAGTTTCCGTTTCACTGATTGGCGTCACGCAAGTCAGGTTGATGACATGGTGTTTGCCAATCTCAATATGCTCAATGCGCGTACCCGGCAATTCAAAGAAAATTTCTGTTTCCGGAACACCGCCCAGAATTTTATAGCCAAAGGAATTATTCGATGGCTTGTGCTTCTTCATCACAAACCCAAAAGGAGATGCACCAAACGCTTTGGCTTTTTCATGGATGGATGTTTTGCCGCGCCACCACCATGCCTGATGCACAAAAGGCCCATGCGCTGGGTCCATCAACCCAATTACGCCATGATCCACATGACATGGAAAGAGTGAGCGCGTCCACATCCCCGGTTTTGCATCTGCGCCAATGCCGGGCAGCAATGGCGGTTTATGCGCAAAATCATCAGGATTGGCACCTGGTTTTTCACTCATAAATATCCAGATATTGCCTTGCGCTTCATGCACAGGGTATGTGCGTACTTTTATATTAGAAGGGTCGATATTTTCATGACCCGTGAGCCATGGAATATCCCGGCACACGCCATCCTTATCGAATTTCCAACCATGATAGCAGCATTCCACCTGCTCGCCATCAAAACGTCCGCAGGAAAGCGGCATGGCGCGGTGCGGGCATACATCACGCAAGGCAAACACGGCGCCATCTGCATTACGCGCAAACAATAACGGCTCACCCAGCACTGTTTTGGCAAGCATCTTACCCTTGGCAAGGCTTTGCGATGGTATCGCGTAATACCAGATATTTCTTAGGAAAAAGGGCGGAAATTCTGCCATTTAGAAATTTAAAGCATACCGAGCGCAGCTTTATAAAGCTCAAGAATTTCTTCCTGTTCAGCGCGCTCATTGCCATCGATTTTGCGCAGGCGAATAACCTGACGCATGACCTTTACATCAAAGCCTGCCGATTTTGCTTCGGCAAACACATCGCGTACATCTTCAGCAAGACCTGCTTTTTCTTCTTCCAAACGCTCAATACGTTCAATCAGTGTCTTTAAGCGATCGCCTGCAAAATTTCCCGGCGTAGTTCCGGCACTGACTTTAATGGCGCTGGTTTGTGCAGACATAGAGGTTCCTTTAAATGAATTTTTGAATGGGTGGGTTTTTTAGAACTATTTGACCCTAAGATCAACTACTTAACTTTAATATCAACCCTATCATCGCCGCGCCCGTCTGCGGCTGGGCCAAGCGTACGCACGTCAATACGGCTGCTTGCCAATCCCTTGCTCATAAGATAACTGCGCACCGCAAGAGCGCGGGCCAGCGCCTTGCGGCGTGATACTTGCTGATCACCGTCAACCGGCAATGCAGCGTAAGCATTCAAGGTAACGATGCTCGTACTATCGCTTTGCAGGCTATAGAGCAGGCTGTCTATAATCGTAACCGCACCGGTATCAAGCACTTCGGAATTTTCACCAAACGGTATGGTAACCGCTGGCTCTTCAACCGCCTCGGCTTCCTTGGTGATCACGCCATTTTTGTAATGCGGTGTAAATAATCTGCGCTGGCTTGGCGGCGCTGCGGCTAACAGGCGTGTTTTTACAGGCACTGGCTCAGATTCAATAGCTGGCGCTACCTTTGGTCTGGCCGCAGATGTTTGCGGCATCGCAACCGGCGCTGCTTCAAGCTTGCCTGGCGCGATTGACACAGGCACGGTATCCGTAACTGCTGTGCAGCTATTGGAAAGCCATACGCCGCGCTCCGCGCCACTTGGGCAGGTCTTTTGCGTTTCACCGGAAATCATCCCGGCATAGTTGGATGGATAGCCCCCTTGCTGGCAAGTGATCGTCCAGTGTTTGGAACCGGGAACACAATCGCTATCATTTTTTTCAACAACAGGCGCTGGCGGCTCAGGCGCTTTAACAACCAGTTGCGGTGCAATGCAGGTGGATGTTATGCCACTGCCCGCGCCCTGACAGGTCCAGATAAACGGCCCGGTTCCAGAAACAGGTGATGCATTTCCCGAATGGCATAGATTGGCCAGTGGCGTTTTTTCAACTGCAACGCCATTGGCCGATCCGCAAATGCCGTTGATTTGCAGTGATGCGATGCAATTGACAACACTGCCGCCATTCACGCCCTGGCATGACCACATAAAGGGACCACCACCAATTACCGATGTTGGCGTGCCGGAAACACATAAATTATCCATTGGCGGCACGGTTACCCCCATGCCATGCGATGTGCCGCATGAACCATTAATGACAGGGCCGGTTGATGGCGCGACATAACCACCAGGCATAATACGTTCGGATGTAACTTGCGTTGCTACAGGCGTAGGTAACACAATCGCCGGAGCCTCAACAATTTCTTTTTGTTCACTGCTTATAACAGGCGCTGCAACAGGTGACACAATAGTGGGCGCAGTTCCATCCGCTGCTTGGGAGAAGATCACCTGACCCTTATCCATATCGGGCTTTGGTGCCTCCCAGATGCTTTTCGCTGCACTACCAGTTGGCACAGTAATATGCTCAGGGGATGGCACCGGCTTGATCATGGGTTCACGAGACGTCGGCTGCACTGGCGCAGCATTAGGCTCAGGCGTTGTATAGGCCTGTAAGGGAGCATTACTAATTTTGCTAATGCCCGGACGCACGCGCTTGTCATTCAGGGAAGAGAATAACGGCCGTGCTTTAGAAAATTCTCCATTGTCTGGTGCATTTTCTGGCACTGGCGCAGCTTTGGGAGCTTCAATCGGTTTTTTCGCCATAGCATTAGGGACATTCACAGCCCCATCCGGCGCATCAGCGAGTTCCGTTAGTAACGGTGCCCCCGCTTTCATATCATCTTTTTTAGCAGGCGCAACAGTCACTGCCGCTTCATGCTTTTCTTCTTTTTCTTTTATGGTTTCTTTTGCATCTTGTTTTACGTCGGATGGTTTTGCATCTGGTGCTTCGTGTAAAGGGGGCAACATTTCTGGCAAAGCATCCGCAACCGGAGCAGCGGGTTTTTTACTATCGGGCGCAGCTAATTTATCAACAGGGATTGGCTTGATAATCGCTTTTTTACCCGGCGAGAATAAGGGCCGCTTGGTTTCTTCGACTTGTTCTTTTTCTGGTGCAGGCACAACCACTGGCGCAGCAGGCTGCGCATTCGGGTCAATATTTTCCCGCATCGCATTCATTAAATCATCCGCTTGCACGGCTTCTTTAACGGGTGGCTTTTTAACCGGCAATTTCTTTTTCAGTGATTTATGCCGCGCATAAAAATCTTTGGAATTTTTTGCGATTGCCTTCTTCGTGCCTACATCATCGGGCTGAACCGCATTATTGATCGCGGCATCATCCTGCAAAAGCTGCCCCACGGTTTCTTGGGCATACGCAGCCCCACCCGCGCCCACAAGCACGCCAAATAGCGCGCCCAAAAGCATGGTGAAAAGCAGTGAACGCTTCAATTGTTGCAATCGCATCAGAATGATCAAAGACAATAAATAAGACCGAAAGTTAAGAGCCTGTTCCTGAATCTCGCTGCGGCTAAGGATTTTCAGTAGTTTTCGAGAACCTGAACGCAAATGTACATTTAGTACATGCGTACCGGAAGCGCAGAAAATGCTGAAAAGCCAACGCCGCAGTTAGAGATTATGAATAGGCTCTAACTGGCCGATACTAAAGGCATTTCACAGGTAGGGCAAAGACCTTAAGCGCACAAATCCGCATAAGATTCGAAAAATAATTAAATTGTGATGCTTAAATTGTAGTGTAAGCCGCGCCAAGCAATTCGCACAGTTGCTTATGCAAGCCTTGGTTGCTTGCCATAATATCGCCCTTAAACACCGGATGCTCACCGCGCTTAAACGGGCTGATTAAGCCGCCCGCTTCCATAACGAGCGCAGCACCCGCCGCGACATCCCATGCTTTTAGATTACGTTCCCAATACCCGTCATACCGGCCAGCTGCAACATAAGCAAGATCAAGTGATGCTGCGCCCATGCGGCGAATACCCGCAACCTTTGGCGCAACGGCTTGTAGCTCCGTCATAAATTCTGCTGACTCATGGCCTTTAAACGGAATACCCGTTGCAATTAGCGATGCATCAAGCTGCGTGCGGCCCGATGTGCGCAAACGGCTGGCGTTCAAATAAGCGCCTGCACCTTTTTCGCACCAGAACATTTCATCGCGAATGGGCTCATACACAACGCCAGCAATCATCTGATCGCCCTTGGCAAGACCAATCGAAACAGCCCAGTGCGGAATACCGTGCAGGAAATTACTGGTGCCATCAAGCGGATCAATGATCCATGTAAATTCGGTATCAGGGCGCGCCGTTGTACTTTCTTCGGCCATGATGCCAAAGGCAGGACGCGCTTTGGATAATTCATCACGCAAAATCTGCTCAGCCTTGGTATCAGCGTTGGATACAAAATCCGCAGGCCCTTTACGTGATACTTGCAATTGTTCTACTTCACCAAAATCGCGAAGCAAAGCCTTGCCCGCCTTTTCGGCAGCTTTCGTCATAACTACCAGATTGGCAGAGCGCAGGGCCATTACATGTTACTCTTATATAAGTGTGAAATTACTCGTTTGTATTATTTCGCGCGTTCAACGTAGGAATCATCTTCCGTGTTGACTACAATGCGTTCGCCGGATTCAATGAATGGTGGAACCAGTACCTTCACGCCGTTCGACATCTTCGCAGTCTTATAAGAAGCCGTTGCGGTTTGACCCTTGGTATGCGGGTCCGCTTCAACTACTTCCAGAACAACATGCTTTGGTACTTCAACAGTCAGCGCAACGCCTTCATGCAGGCGCACAACACAGATCATGTTTTCCTGCAAGTAAACAGCCTTATCGCCCAGTACTTCCTTGGTGACCATAACCTGTTCGTAATTTTCCTGGTTCATAAAGGTGAAGTTATCACCATCACCAAACAGGTACTGCATTTTTTCTTCGTCGATATGTGCTTTTTCAACAGACTCTTGCGTGCGGAAACGAATATTGGTTTTGGTGCCGGTGCGCGCATCGCGCATATCAATTTGTACAATCGCATTGCCCTTACCCGGAATAACGATTTCCGATTTAGCAATCACCCACAATTTGCCTTCATGATCAATCACGTGGCCAGCACGTAAAGTATTTGCGTCAACGCGCATGGAATTTCCTTTTATAACTATAGGGTCCAGAGGTGATGGTGCCTGGAGACGGGATTGAACCGCCGACACACGGATTTTCAATCCGTTGCTCTACCAGCTGAGCTAC
>RGZA01000064.1 GCA_010031785.1 Alphaproteobacteria bacterium | reverse complement strand
GGCTTGGCCGCCGCTTCGCCGGTCGGCTCAGTATGCCAATGATATTTATCTAAATATCAAGGGCATTGGCATATATTATAATTAATGGTTTACAAAACTGGGCTGTAGCTATATCAAACGCCTATTCAGAATTCATAATAAGGATGTTCCATGGCACGCGTTACCGTTGAAGATTGCATTTTGCTGGTTCCAAATCGTTTTGATTTAGTGATGATGGCGGGCGCACGCGCACGCGAAATCGCTTCGGGTGCTGTTTTGCATGTTGATCGTGACCGCGATAAAAATCCGGTGGTTGCATTGCGCGAAATCGCAGAAGAAAAACTCAACCTTGAAACCATGAGCGATAATCTGATCAAGGGTTATCAACGCCGCGTTGACAATGACAGCAGCGAAGAAGAATTAAAAGAATTGATGGCTGAAGAGCAAAAATGGGCAACCGCTGCCGCAGCCATGGCTGAAGGCATGGTTGGCGCAGATGCCGATGAAGATGAAGACGAGGATGAAGAAGGCGCAGCCGATGAAGAATTGAACGAAGTTCAATTTGAAGATGCACCTGCAGATGAACTTAAGGAATAAATAAATTAGGCCCGAGGCCCGAGGGCTTAGGTATTGACACAAACCCTTGTCTTTACACCTTGGGCCTAAGGCCTTTTGCCTAAGGCCTCATATGGAACTTTTTCTCACCGCCCTTGTTACCTTGACTGTTATTATTGATCCGCTTGGTACGGCGGCGATCTATGCTGCGCTGACCAATGGCACACCGCATGATGAAGCCGAAGCGATTGCCAAGAAGGCTTGCCTTGTGGGCGGCGGCGTGTTGCTGTTTTTCGGCTTGATGGGAACATCAGTTCTTTCGCTGCTTGGCATATCGCTTGAAGCGTTTCGCATTGCTGGTGGCCTGCTGCTGTTTGTGATTGCGTTTCGCATGCTGATGGGTGCGCATGATCAGCAAACTATTCAGAAGGATGGGTCGGTTTATTCGGACCGCGGCGATATTGCGGTGTTCCCGCTTGCTATTCCATTGCTGTCGGGTCCTGGCTGTATCACGGCAATTATTCTTTTGATCAATAAATCCCATGCATGGTTTGACCAACTGCAGGTCTATGTTGCGATGGTGATTGCGGTGCTGATTTCCTATGCATCGATGAAGGCAGTGCAGCGTTTGAAAAAAGTACTCGGCAATGGCGGGATTCAGATCATGGCGCGGCTGATGGGCATTTTACTGGCGGCGCTCGCGATCCAGTTCATTGCGGATGGCGTGCGCGGGATTATTCATTGAGTGATGAGAGATAAGTAATGAGAGTTGAGGTAGAATTTTCCTTATCACTCAGCCCTCATTACTCGCCACTCATTACTCGTTTTACCGGCCCAAAGCTTTTGCGGTGATGCGGCGTGATGCCGTGCTGAGTAAGCGCATCAAGATGGCTTGCGGTGGGATAGCCCATATTGCTGGCCCAGCCATAATGCGGAAAGGTTTCATGAAGCTGTTTCATTAAACGATCGCGCGTGACCTTGGCCAGAATAGACGCTGCAGCAATTGACATGCTTTTGCTATCGCCCTTTACAATTGGGATGGTTTTTACATTGGGAATAACCGGCGCTTTATTACCATCAACAAGAAGTGTTGAGAGTTGAGAGATGAGTGGTGAGGCAGAATTACTCAACACTCGTCTCTCATCACTGAATTTATTACTTAGGGCCTCAACCGCACGTTTCATGGCGAGCAGGCTGGCTTGAAGAATATTGATCTGATCAATTTCCTGTGCGCTACACTCAGCAATACCGTAAACGCAATGCTCGATAATCAGGGGAAAAAGTTCTTCGCGTTTTTTTTCAGAAAGCTGTTTGCTGTCATTGATCGCAGCGGCCAGTTTTTTTGGAATATGTTGGGGGATGATCACGGCGGCTGCAACGACAGGACCAGCGAGTGGCCCGCGTCCTGCTTCATCGGTACCCGCAATTAATGTGCCGTTGAGGCGACCATTTTGGATTTCATAGGAGAGATCAGGCATGTAATCTAGTAGTGAGTAATGAGTAGTGAGGAATGAATCTATCACTACTCATTACTCTTTACTCACTCCTCTTTAAGACCCCGCCCATGCGGATGGTGGTGATGCTTTTGGCTAGGCCCGTTTTATCATCGCTCTCCACCAGCGCAGCGCAGACGGTGCCTTCGCCTTCGGCGGGCGTTAGGCGCTCGAACGAATATTTGCGCATCATGCGCGCAACCGATAAATCTTTTTTCATGCCAATGACGCTGTCATAATCACCGCACATGCCGGTATCGGTTTGAAAGGCTGTTCCTTTGGCAAGAATGCGATCATCGGCCGTTGGTACATGCGTGTGTGTACCAAGCACTGCGGTCACGCGGCCATCAAAGAGATGCCCAATGGCTTGTTTTTCAGAACTCGCTTCGCAATGCACATCAATCAAAATGCCATCAACGGTTTTACCAAGCGTGTGGGCCGCAACGCATTCGCTGGTAGCTACAAACGGATCATCCATCGCATCCATGAACAGGCGGCCCATCACATTAATGACGAGCAGCTTTTTGCCGCTTTTGGATTGTGCAACAAAGCTCCCAGAACCGGGGGTGTCTTTAGGAAAATTGCAGGGGCGCAAAATGCGCGGTTCGTTACCGATCGTGGAAAGGAGTTCCTTTTGATCCCAGACATGGTTGCCGGTCGTGAGCACATCAATGCCAAGATTGAATAAATCCGCCGCAATTTTTAAGGTAAGGCCATAGCCTGCCGCAGCGTTTTCAGCGTTTGCAACGATAAAGTCTGGCTTGTGCTCTGCCTGCAGCGCAGGTAAGTGTTGAGCAAGGGCATCGCGCCCGGCGCGGCCCATAATATCACCGAAAAACAAGAATTTCATGTTACCTCTATTAATATCCATTATAAGCAAGGGTACTTGCATATCAGGCACGAGGCCCAAGGCATTAGACAAAAAGCTTTTTGTGTCGGGCCTAATAGCTCGGGCCTCTAACCGAAATGATCCATCATGAATCCATCTGTTATTACCCCTATTGTCGAACGGGCACTCGCCAAAATCAACCTTTACCTGCATGTGACGGGTTTACGGGAAGATGGCTATCATTTGCTCGATAGTATGGTGGTGTTTGCGCAAGATGGTGGTGCTGCGGCGGATGAAATTACCTTAACGCCTTCGGATGCCTATCAACTGCGCATTACAGGGCCGCAAGCCGCTTTGTTAAAAAATGAATCCAGCGATAAAAATCTGGTCACGCGCGCGCTGCGCGGGTTGGCCAGCAAACTGGGTCGCGCCCCGCATGTTGATGTGCAGCTTTATAAAATGTTGCCAGTGGCAAGTGGTATTGGCGGTGGATCAGCCGATGCCGCAGCAGCCTTGCGTGCAGCTGCGCAGCTTTGGGATTTAGCACTTGATCATGAAGCCGTTGTACAAACCGCAAAGGAAACAGGCGCGGATGTGCTGGCCTGCCTTTATAACAAGCCATGCTATTTTGGCGGCATTGGTGATGAGATTGAAGGCATTGAAGGATTACCGCGCACGCATATGGTGCTGGTGAACCCCAATATTCCCCTTGCTACCGCGCATGTATTTAAAGCGCGAAAGGGTGCGTTTCATGATGCAGCGCGTTTGCCACATATTCCAGCGAGTACTGAAGAATTCGCAGCATTACTTTGTGCGCGCAGCAATGATTTACAGCCACCCGCCATTTTATTGTGCGAGACGATTACGGATGTGCTCAATGCGTTGAACGCGCAAAATGGTTGCCTGCTTGCGCGTTTGTCAGGATCAGGTGCAACCTGTTTTGGATTATTTGCGCGCGTGGAAGATGCAGAAGCTGCGCTTTATGCCATTCATAAAACAAACCCCAATTGGTGGGTTGCGGTAAGTGGGTTTTAGAGCAAAAAAGGCCCAAGGCCCGAGGTGTTGGGCCCGAGATAACAGCTTTTTGTGTAATACCTAAAACCTCGGGCCTTGGGCCTTTTACTGGCCGCGCACATCGCGCATGAGCGAGTCCATCAGATCAGAGCTTGGCTCGCCATCGGGATAAACCGAATGATCGCGTTGATAGGCACGAATGGCGGATGCCGTTTGCGGGCCATATTCACCATCAACACGGTCAACCTTGTAGCCAAGGACGCGCAGCATGCGCTGGATGGCTTTATTATCAGCGCTGGCTTGTTCCTTACTCATGCCCACTTGTGAAGAGGGTGCAGGGGTTGGAACGGAAGCAACAACGGATGTTGCTGCAACTGATGGAACGTTGACGGAGTAAGCGGGCGCAGGAATATCATTCGGAATATTGTTTGCTGCGGCCTGTTGTGCGCTGAGCGGCGCTAAGGGTTCAGGTGGCAAGCCTTGCGAAGGAACAGGAACGAACAGGTCGTTGCTAGCTGTATTGGTAACAGGTGCATCCGTTGGAACAGTGTTTTGTGCACCGGGTTGCAGAATTTGTTGTAATTGCTGCGCAGGGGTTTGTGGTGCGTAAGGTTGTTGTTGCGCAGGCTGGCGCTGCGTTAGGCGGTTTAATGCTTCGGCTGCCTTGGCATCACCGGTTTGCGCGCCGCGTTGATACCATGCAACCGCCGTTTCAAGATCGGGCGCGCCATCAGCACCAGTTTCATAAATGCGGCCAAGTTCAGTATAGGCTTGTGGTACGCCCGCTTTGCCTGCGGCCTGAAACCAGCGGATCGCAGCATTCACATCGGTCTTGCCGATATTGCCGCCCTGATTAGCGTAGGCGAGCCACATCATTGCTTCTTTTTCCCCGGCATCTGCGGCCTGGCGGATCATTTCCACGGCTAATCCCTGATCCCGCGATACGCCTTCACCTTTGAGGAATTTTGCAGCGATCAGTAATTTACCTTTTTTATCGCCGCGTGCTTCGCGATCGAACAAAGGTTGCCAATCCGCTGGCATGTTTTCACCACGCGCGGAAAGTTTACCCACCACATACGTTTGAAACGCACTCATCTGCACTATAGTGGCGCGTTGTGGCGTTGCTTGTTGTGCGGGCGGGGCAAGATAACGCTGCGCTTGCTGATCATAACGCGCACCAAGTGCGACAACTGGATTCTGAACAGGTGGTGCGCGCATCACCGGTGGTTGTATCGCAGGAATTTGCCCCAGTTGATTTTGCGTGATTGGATTTTGAGGGGCCTGATTTTGATATTGCGGCGCTTGTTGTACTGAGGGTGCATAGCCGGAATTTTGCGTAACCACCGGCTGCGAATAACCTTGCAAAGCTTGCGGCATTTGTACCGGCTGTTGGGGTTGTTGAACAGACGCACGTGGTGGCAGCAAGGCAGCAGCTGTTGCATTTGCAGTATTATTAGATGGGCTATTAGATGCGTTATGCGGCCACAGTGCAACCGCGCCCACTGACACCACAAGGCAGGCCGCGAGAATAGCGATCAGCTTGTTCTGGCGATTGCGTTCATGCACATAGATATTCTGGAAATTCTTGAGCGACTGCGCAAAATGATCGAGCGACGTATCGACATTTTTAAGACGCTGCGCGTGGCTGGCCAGATGAAGCGCTACATCAAAATCCTGATCTTGATTGTCTTCATCCCATTGTTCTCCATGGGCTTCCTGCCCGGGTTGCTGTTGGCGGGGCTGTGTGCGCGACCGTAGAGATGGATGTCCTGCCATAAGCTTTTCAAACCTTAATTTTGCCCAAATCGTTGATCCTCAATTGTGTCAATCAGAGAATCAGCGAAAATGAAAAACAATCATTCACATAGGTGTAGACGTTTTAGCGTGTGATTCTCCACAACAATTTGTGAAATTAATAATGTCGAGTCCGTCTTATCCACAACTTGTCCAAAGTTCGTGGTTGACAGGTTACAGGAAATTTTGATTACCTGCGCCCTTCACGTCTTAACGAGAAATTTATTTCTTACGTCCCAATCTTGTTCCCCAGAGCGTCGCCTTAGTGGCCAACTTTACGGAACGTAACGTTTAGCTAAAGGTTTTAGAGCACGTGGTTTTAAGCCGGGTTGGATCAGTTCTACTTATTCTGCTTTCATTGATGAGCTTTGGGCTTGTCTATGCGCTTAATGCAAACGAAAAAGACGAAAAGCCTGCGTTTGTTACATCGGTTGTCAACCAGATCCTGCAAGCCGGCATTATCCCAGCCCCTGTAAAAGACGATCAGACCCTTGTAGTTAGCAGCAGCGTTGCACCGATTGCTTCGGACGCTGACCCACTGCATCAAGCCATTAATGCTGCAATCTTTAAACGTGTTGAAGAGCGCGATGGCCAGCTGCGCCGCATTCTGGTGATTGGTCGCGGTGAAACGCTGACCACGCGCCTTGTAATGGCTGGCATTAGCCGCACTGAAATTCTTGCAACGCTTGAAGCGCTACGCCCGCATATTAATCCGCGCAAGATTCGCGACGGACAGGAAGTAGCGGTATTGTTTGCGCGCGACGGCGGGCAGGAACGCTACACAGGCCTTGAACTGCATGATGGCTTTACCGTAGTGACGATTGCGCGCACAGGTGTCAATGGGGCTGCGAATAATTTTCAGGCCGCGCTCAAGATAATTGCGCCGGAAAAACGCCGCTTTGCAATGCGCGGCGCGGTGAAGGATAGTCTTTATGATTCCTGCATTAAAATAGGCGTTCCGGCATCTATTTTGGCTACGATGATCAAGACCTATTCCTATAACATCGATTTTCAACGCGATGTAAAAGATGGCGATCGCTTTGAAGTATTATATGAACAACTGGCCGATGCGGAAGGCCGCACGACGGGCGAAGCAACCCTGATTTATGCAGCGCTGCAAGTGGAAGGAAAAATTGTTCCGATCTACCGCGTGGCAACGTCTGGCAATGGTTACGAATATTTTGATGCCAAGGGCGAATCCATCCGCAAGGGTTTGCTGCGCACGCCATTGGAAGGCGCACGCATTACCTCTGGTTTTGGCATGCGCATGCATCCGATCATGGGCTATAACCGCATGCATAAGGGTATTGATTTCGGTGCTCCTTCGGGCACGCCGATTTATGCTGCGGGCGCAGGAATTATTGAAGAAGCCCAGCGCAAGAGCGGTTACGGGTTTTATATCCGCGTGCGTCATAACGGGAAAGTTTCCACCGCTTATGCCCATATGAGCCGCTTTGGCCGTGGCATGACACGCGGCACACGCGTTGCGCAAGGCGATGTGATTGGTTATGTCGGCTCAACCGGCGAATCAACCGGCCCGCATCTGCATTATGAAGTGCTGGTGGATAATGATCAGGTTAACCCGATAGGAGTGAATGTGGCCATGGGCGCTTCGCTTGGCGGCAAGCAGCTGGCCTCATTCCAGGATTGGCGCAACAAGGTTCACACCCAGTTTGAACAACTCGTGGCATCGGCAAGCGACCCGCGCCTTGCGCAGAATGATAAGCGTTAATCTCCTACGCTGGTACTAACTGTTTGTTCGATATCGTGAAGCGTCTTTGTTCTGCTGGTCGTGTAGCAGCTTGCTGCAGTTGCTGATTTATTTCAGAAACGGATAAAGGGCTTCCCCAAGCCTGAGTTTCCTCACCAAAGAAATCGAGGAATGATCCTTGCCTATCTGGTTTTTTACGAACATTAATATCATTAGCAGTCATAGAATGGGTGTTAATAACTAAAAGACGTTCTGCATGATCTTCTACAGTTCTGACGGTTACCCATCCTGCCATTGCTTGAAAATCAGCCAGCGGATTGTTAACCCATTTTGTTGTGATGCCATGATCGCGATCATGTATTGCTAGAAATGCTCCGGAATATGTTCCATGCACATCTACACGATTAAAGGCATAAACAATTTGATCTAAGCCAAATGTATCAGACATTTTTTATCTCTTTTAAAATCATGGAAAAGTTATCAGCGGCATTATAAGAAATAATCATGAAAGTAATTACATAAAAACAAACAAGCCAATTAGATTGATACGTGGTAAATCTTACGGCCTTGCCGAAAATCCATATTCTCTGTGTATAACCTAAAATTTTTGTTTTAAATCAAGGCGAAAAAACGCCATAATCATATTTGCTGTTTTGACAAGAAACAGCTATATCATTCCGATATCGGATTAATAAATTAATACCCTGTTTTTGGGTGCTTAAAGGCAGTTTCATGCATTTTACGAAAATGAAGATCACCGGCTTCAAATCCTTTGTGGAGCCGACTGAATTTGTCATCGAACAGGGCCTTACCGGTATTGTAGGCCCCAATGGCTGCGGCAAATCCAATGTGGTTGAAAGTCTGCGCTGGGTAATGGGCGAAAATTCTGCCAAGCGTTTACGTGGCGGTGAAATGGATGATGTGATTTTCTCGGGCTCGGCTGGTCGCCCTGCGCGCAATTTGGCCGAAGTAACCTTGTATATGGATAATAGCGAGCGCAGTGCCCTTGCCGAATTTAACAGCGAAGATGAAATTGAAATCATCCGTCACATTGAACGCGGCCAGGGATCGGACTATCGCATCAATGGAAAACCAGTGCGTCAAAAAGATGTGCAATTATTTTTTGCTGATCAGGCAACGGGCGCACATTCCACCAGCATCGTAAGCCAGGGTCGCATCAGCGCGCTGATTCAGGCCAAGCCAACCGAGCGTCGCCAGGTATTGGAAGAAGCAGCGGGCATTAGCGGTTTGCATGCGCGCCGGCACGAAGCGGAACTTAAACTGAAGGGCGCAGAAGGTAATTTAACGCGCGTGGATGACCAGTTGCAGGTGATGGAAACGCAGATCCGCAGCCTTAAAACGCAAGTAAGACAAGCAAGCCGTTACCGCAATCTGGGTGAGCTTATTCGTAAAGCGGAAGCAGGCTTGCTGTATCTCAAAGCCAAGCAGGCCGAAGTCAATTTTCGCTTATCGGAAGATACCCATGCCGAAAGCGAAGGCCGCGTGCGCGAGTTAACATCGATTGTAACGCAAGTCACAACCCAGCGCACCGAGATGGCAACAACTTTGCCCCCGCTTCGTCAGGCAGAAGCAGCAGCGAGTGCCGTTGTACAGCGTTTAATTCTGGAGCGCGAAGCTTTGGAAAAAGAATCCGCGCGCATTGCGGGTGAACAGGCCGCGCTCAATAACCGTTTGCAGCAAACCAATGAAGATGCCGTGCGCGAACAGGCGCTGGCGAGTGATGCAAGTGCTGCGCTTGCCCGCCTTGAAGAAGAACAAATTACATTAAAAGCTGAAGCTGAGCGCCTTGCCATTGCGCGCCCGGATCTTGAAGCAGCGGCAAGCCTATCGCAAAGCGATGTGGCGGCACAGGAAAAAACCGTTCAGGAAATTACACAACATTTGGCAAGTGCTGAAGCGCAGTATCGCAGCTTGCAACGCCAAGAAGCCGCACTAGCGGAGCGCCAAAAACAGGTGCAGCAAAAGAAGCAGCAGCTGGAGCAGCAGATTGCCGAACTTGATGCAGAAATTGCGCGCCTTCCCAGCCTAGCACTAGCACTCAGCATGGTTGAAGCGTGCGAAACCGATTTAACGCGTAAGCAAAATGATGCTGAAACTGCCAAGCAAACCAAAGGCAGCGCAGAGCAAACACAAAGTGATGCCCGTAGTGCTCGCGAACGCGCATGGTCGGAAAAAACCACGCTGGAAGCGGAAAGCGCTGCGCTGACCAAGCTGTTGCAGCTCGAAGAAAATAGCGGCACGCCGCTCAGCGATCTTGTGAAGGTGGAGCCGGGTTATGAAGCGGCGCTTGCTGCAGCGCTTGGCGATGCATTATCAGCACCACTGGAAGATGCTCAAGAAATTGTTGCTGGAATTTTCTGGCGTGAATTGCCCCCCCTAGAAAACACTGTTGAAACCGACTATGCACTGCCAAGCGAAGCGCGTTCGATCAAGGCCTATGTTGAATGCCCTGCGGCATTAAAGCGCGCACTGAGCCAGATTGGTTTGGTCAGTGATGATGCGACCGGGGAGCGTTTAAGCGCAGCATTAAAGCCGGGCCAGGTGCTTGTGTCACAAAGCGGCGCTGCATGGCGCTGGGATGGCTATACGCAAAAAGCGGATGCCGTAACACCAGCGGCAGCACGTTTGCAACATCGCAATCGTCTTGCAGAACTCAATGCCCTCATCACCTATTCGGCGGGTAAGGCTGAACAGGCAGAAAGCTTGTTAAGCCAAGCTAATCAGGCGATGCAGCAAGCATCAGCGCGCGATAGCGAAGCACAAAGTGCATTACAGCAAGCTTTTGCAGCACTTAATGATGCGCGCCGCAATCAGGCACAAGAAACACAAGCGCAAGCGCACAAGGCTGCGCAGGCACAGCGTGTGCGCGATTTGTTGCAAGCGAACCAAGGCGATGAACAGCAATTGCAGACTGAAAGCGAAGCGCTTGAAGCGCAACGCAGCCAGGGTGCGGATCTGGAAGAATTGAACCGCAATCTCAACAGCGCGCGTATTGTTTTGGCAGAACAACGCCAAGTGATGAGCGAAAAGCAGGCGGCCTTGTCGGGCTATCAACGCGATATGCGCAACGTTGAAACGCGCCTTGCCTCGGTTACAGCCGAACAGCAATCATGGGGCAACCGTGCAAGCGGCGCTGCAACGCGTATTGCGGAGTTGCAAACCCGCCAGCAGGAATTGACAGTTGAAGCACAAAACTTGGCTGAAAAACCACAGGCGATTGAAGCACAACGTCAGGAATTATTGACCAATAGCGCGGCAGCTGAAGAAAAGCGCCGTGAAGCGGCTGATGCATTGCAAAGCGCAGAAACCCAATTGGCACAGGTCGAAAAGCAGGCCCGCCAGCAGGAAGAAGCGCTGTCGTCCGCCAAGGAAAACCGCGTGCGCAGCGAAGAACAAATGTACCAAGCGCAGCATGCGTTTGAAGCATTAAAGACAACCGCGCAGGAACAATGGCATTGCGCAGCCGATGGCTTGCTTGAAAAAGCAGAAGTCAAAGATGCGAGCGAATTGCCAGCGATCAACCAGCTTGAGCATGATTTTGCGCGCTTCACCAAGGAGCGCGAGCATATGGGGCCGGTTAATCTGCGCGCCGAAATCGAAGCTGAAGAAATTCAGACACAGTTTGATAAAATGGCTTCCGAAAAAGATGATCTTGTGCAGGCGATTGCCAAATTGCGTCAGGCGATTGGTACACTGAACAAGGAAGCGCGCGAGCGTTTGCAAACCGCGTTTGATGAAGTGAATAAAAACTTTAGCGATTTGTTCACGCGCATGTTTGGTGGTGGCAAGGCGCATCTGCAACTGATTGAAAATGATGATCCGCTTGAAGCAGGGCTTGAGATTTTTGCCTGCCCACCGGGTAAGCGCCTGCAAGCGCTTTCATTGCTTTCGGGCGGTGAACAGGCCTTAACGGCGCTGTCATTATTGTTCGCGCTATTCCTTGTGAACCCATCGCCGATTTGCGTGCTCGATGAAGTCGATGCGCCACTTGATGAAGCGAATGTGGATCGTTATTGCTCGCTGTTGCGTGAAATGGCGGAGAGTGGCAAGACGCGTTTCCTTGTGATCACCCACCACCGCTTGACGATGGCGCGTATGGATCGCCTCTATGGTGTTACCATGGCAGAAAAGGGCGTAAGCCAGCTTGTATCGGTGGATTTGAAACAAGCGCTTGCTTTACGTGAACAGGGCGAAGCATCGAACCAGAACAGCGCCTATGCGGAAGCCGCCGCTGAGTAATTCTGAGCCATGGTGGAAGCCAGAGCAGTTTGCGC
>RGZA01000063.1 GCA_010031785.1 Alphaproteobacteria bacterium | reverse complement strand
TGTTGCATTGGAAAAAGCCAGTCTTTGGTCTCAATCTTGGTACCTATGGCTTTTTGTGTAACGAGTATTATGAAAATGATTTGATTGAGCGGGTGGTAATGGCGCAGCCGGTTGTATTGCGCCCACTTGAGATGGAAACACAAGATAGTTCCGGCACAATCAAAAAAGCATTTGCCTTTAACGAAGTATCGATGCTGCGGCAAACCCGGCAATCGGCCAAGCTGCGCATAGTAATTGATGGTATCGAACGCCTCAATGAACTCAATGGCGATGGTGTGCTGGTATCAACAGCGGCTGGCAGTACCGGCTACAATCTTTCAGTGCATGGGCCGATTATTCCTGTGGGCTCACCGCTTCTGGCGCTCACCCCTATTTCACCATTCCGGCCACGCCGCTGGCGCGGGGCATTATTGCCATCCAAAGCGGTTATTCAGATTGATGTGCATGATTTTGATAAGCGCCCGGTCAGCGCGGTTGCGGATTTCACTGAAATCCGCGATGTAAAAAGCGTAACCATCCGCGAAGTACGCGATATCAGCCTCACCTTGTTGTTCGATCACAAGCGCAATCTGGCCGAGAAGGTTATTCAGGAACAGTTTTTGGAATAGTGCTCCGTATTATAACTGAACGTCATCCCGGAAGCTGCAAAGCAGTTATCCGGGATCCAGATGTTTTTTAAAAAGCTGGATCCCGCATAAAACGCTAAAGCGTTTTTGCGGGATGACGTATATGACTCAATACCCGCCAAACGTAAACGCATAAGCGCGCAAGCCCGGCTCTTTTGCCTGTATCTCAAATAATCCTTCGCCATTTTTCTTAAGATCAATCAGGTCGTAAAGACGGTGCTCAGTAATCTCAACCTCACCGTTCTTAACATCCTTGCCTGCAAAATCGGTTACAGGTTTTCCATCAAATAAAATTCTCGCGTGAATGGGCTTGCCACTCGCGCTGCCCAATACCAAAAACAATTTCCCGCCACGCATATGCATTTTAAGTAAAGCGCCGACGCTGGCTGCTTCACTATATTCAGTTGTGCGTTTCCAATCACCCGATAATGCCCATTGATCGGCCGCGAGATTATCTGTGGTTTGCATGCGCTCAGCTCGCACCGTGCCAAGATAGGTTTCAGGGGTTTGATTAAAGCTATAGCCACCAGTTGCACTGGTTAGCTTGGCTTTTTCACCTGTTTCACCGAGCAGCGCGCGGATATTATTTTCGGTAACGTCATACTTACCCTCGCCAAAATGGGTGTAAACAATCTGCCCTTCCCTGCTGATCAGGTAATGCGCAGGCCAATATTTATTTTGAAAACGGTTCCACAGAAGATGGTCATTATCCTGAACAACAGGATAGAAAATGTTAAAGCGCTTTACGGCCCGTTCGACATTGGCTTTGTTTTTTTCAAAATCAAATTCCGGCGCATGCACGCCTAGCACCACAAAGCCTTTATCCTTATAGCGCTCATGCCATGATGTAATATAAGGCAATGTGCGCAAACAATTGATACAGGAATAGGTCCAGAAATCGACAAGTACCACTTTGCCTTTTAAATCTTTGGAAGATAGTGGCGCAGAATTGAGCCATTCACCTGTGGTTGATATTTCTGGTGCGGGGATAGGCTGGTTAAGGCCATGTTCGATTGACAGCGCAGCACTTGCCTGCGCCGCAGCGCAAGATAAAAACATCGCGCATAGTATAACTGCAAAACGCATTGCACCCTCCATTAGTTTTTCAGAAGTTTACACGATCAATTGCGGTTATTGTATGGAGTTTAGGTGTTATGCGGCCAGAGCAATTTTGGCAGGGTGCTTGCGCCACTGGCAAGCACGCTCGGCGGCTATGTTCCGGTATGGTTGCTGAATGGTAGAAATAAACGCTTGGGTATTTGTTTTATCAACACCCAACACTTCCATGACCGTCAGGCAAGCAAGCTTATGGCCAAACTTGGAAGCTGCATGCCATGCAAAAATAATGCGCTTCGTGGCCTCCTCAGGATCTTTTTCCATGAATGCCATTTTTGCCAAAGCAAACTGGATAACAACATTATCTTCATGTCTTGGTGATTTAAACGTATTCATCACATCCATAGCATGTGTAAAAGAATTTACCTCAAGATATAAATCACACAATAATGCAGCAATGGACTCATTATGAGAGAGTCCGTTCTGTGTACGCTTTTTTCCTAAAAAATAAGTGACTTCCTCAAGGCTTTTTCCACTCGCGCGCATGGCCCTTGCGTAAGTGGTAATAAATGCTGGATCTACTACTTCAGGGTCTTCAGGATGATGCGGGTCAATAAGGCGATCAAGAAAGGAAATCGAATCTTTAGATCGGCCAGTTTTTATAAGAAGATCCGCATAAAGCATTTGCGCGGCACGATCTTTACGTAAACGCTCATGGCGACCCATTTCTATTTCAAGATATTCCGCTGTACTCTTAAGATCGCCAATATCACCTATAAGATCGCCAATATCACCTATAAGATTGCCGATATCACTCAATATTCTAGCACAGGTTTTTATGATAGCATGATCGTTTGCAATAACCCTGGAATGTTTCATTTTTCTATATAAAAAACGCACCGCCTTATCAATTTTTCCGGAATGAAAAAGTGCATTTACATATTTAATGATGGGGATAGCAGAATTTTTAAAGATGCCACTACGAACAAGCGGAGATAAAAAACTAGCTACGTGCTCATAGTTTCCGCGCTCTTCATGCGCCTTTATATAACAAAGAATAGGTCCTGGTGACGATGCGTATATGCCGCCGGGCTGAACCACGGATTGTAAAAAATGAGTAATACGCTTGGAATTTTCTGTAGCCTCGCACACTTCAACATATAAAGGTGCAAGCAAACGCCATTCATCTTGCCTAAGTAAATGGTTTGGAATTGTCCTTAGCTTTGTGCCATCCATATTTTCGCCAAGTAAATTACCCAGCAGATCAACCAATTGGTGTACCCGCCTAAAGGGTGGATTGGAATCCAGTTCTTCGCGAATAGATGCCGCAAGCTGCGCATACTCGCTCTGCGGCGCTTGAACAAGAACGCTACTCATCACCCAATACCCTAAAAAATAATCCGCTATAATTTATAAAATCAAAAACCATTTTTGCACATGTCCACATAAACCAATCATACCCTTGTATGTGGTTATTCATGCAACTAAAAGGGCTGCGCTTAACGTGTTGAAATCTATACGTAATC
The DNA here is from genome assembly GCA_010031785.1 of Alphaproteobacteria bacterium. Classification (GTDB taxonomy): domain Bacteria; phylum Pseudomonadota; class Alphaproteobacteria; order UBA9219; family RGZA01; genus RGZA01. Next base: position 8,568 of record RGZA01000063.1, on the reverse strand, counting down.
GCGGAAGATCAGGCAGGCATTGGTGCCGCCAAAGCCAAAGGAATTGGATAGCGCGATGTTGATCTTCTTTTCACGTGCCTTGTGCGGAACAAGGTCAACGCCCTGGCAATTATCCGACGGGTTATCAAGATTAAGCGTTGGCGGAAGAATATTATTCTTTGCTGCCATGATGGAGAAGATTGCTTCCACACCGCCCGCTGCGCCAAGCAAATGCCCAATCGCCGATTTGGTGGAGGAGATTGAAACCTTGTCCATCGCTGAACCGAACAGACGCTTGATCGCGCCGAGTTCAATTTCATCACCCAGCGGCGTGGATGTTCCATGCGCGTTGATGTAATCCACATTTTCAGGATTAATTTCTGCGCGCTTAAGTGCCATGCGCATGGCGCGGAAACCGCCATTGCCATCTTCTGGTGGCGCCGTCATGTGATAGGCATCACCCGATAAACCATAACCGATCAGTTCAGCATAAATGCGCGCGCCGCGTTTTTTTGCATGCTCTAATTCTTCAAGCACAACCACGCCTGCACCCTCACCCATCACAAAACCATCGCGCGCTTTATCATAAGGGCGTGATGCTTTTTCTGGTGTATCGTTAAATCCGGTTGAAAGTGCGCGTAAAGCTGCAAAGCCCGCCATGCCGATTTTGCATACTGCTGCTTCTGTACCGCCTGCAACCATCACATCGGCATCGCCAAGCGCAATCATGCGCCCTGCATCGCCAATCGCATGCGCGCCCGTTGAGCACGCCGTTACGTTGGCGTGGTTTGGCCCCATGAAACCGTACTTAATGGAAACCTGGCCCGAGCATAGATTGATCAAGCTCATCGGGATAAAGAACGGTGAAACGCGCTTTGGTCCCTTTTCATGCAAGATGATTGAGGTTTGATAGATTGCTTCCAAACCGCCAATGCCTGAGCCGATCATCACGCCAGTACGTTCGCGCTCTTCATCGGTTTCTGGCTTCCAGCCGCTATCGGCAATCGCATCATCTGCTGCGGTGATTCCATATAGAATGAAATCATCCATCTTTTTTTGATCTTTAGGAACGACATGCGCATCCGCATTAAACTGGCCTTCGCCTGTTCCGCGTGGCACTTCGCCTGCAATGTGGCAGGTTAAGTCACTGGCATCAAAGCGGGTGATCTTGCCGATACCCGATTTGCTATTGATAATGCCTTCCCAATTGTGGCGCATACCATAGCCCAATGGAGAAACCATACCCATACCTGTGACAACAACGCGGCGCATTATCGTAATCCCATAAAAAGTCATCCCCGCAATGATGCGGGGATATAGTCAACTTTGATTAATCGCTCTTAAGCTGCTTTTGATTTCGAATTGATGAAATCAATTGCGTCCTTAACCGTCAAAATCTTTTCAGCCGCATCATCAGGAATTTCTACGCTGAATGCTTCTTCAAAAGCCATAACCAGTTCAACGGTATCAAGGCTGTCTGCACCCAGATCGTCAATAAAGCTTGCATTTTCTGTTACTTTGCCTTCGTCAACACCCAGATGTTCGACTACGATCTTTTTGACGCGTGCGGCGGTATCGCTACTCATGGAATAACCTTTCCAGTTTGATTTATAAAACAATGCGAGAACTACCCTAAGCTCGTGAGCCGGGGGTAGCCGAAAGTGAAGACATGATATGCGTGGCTTTGGGGGTGCTCGTCAACTGTTTTGCTTATCAAAAATTAATAGTTTACAGTAAGATTAGCTTTTACTTGTGGAAAAACCACAAAATCCGTCCATTTTCCAAAGGTTTACGACTTTTCTAGAGGTTTACAAAAATGAGCAGCATGAGAGAACCCACCTATATGGAAGCCGACCAAGCCGCATTGGGGGGCAAATCCGCTACGCCAAATGATTCGAAAAAAGTGGATAAGCAGGATTTAGGCAAACTCAAAAGCCTGATGCCGCTGCTCAAACCCTATAAGACGCAAATTATCTATGCAATCGCAGGGCTAGTGGTGGCAGCCGCAGCAACGCTGGCGATTGGCAATGGCGTTAGGGGCGTGATCGATACCGGCTTTGGCAAGGGCAATGCCGATCTTCTCAATCAAACACTCGTCATCCTTTTTATCATTATCACTGTTATGGCAGCAGCAACCTATGCGCGCTTTTATTATGTGTCATGGGTGGGTGAACGCGTGGTCGCCGATTTGCGACGCAGGATTTTTCGCCATCTTTTGCAAATGAGTCCCTCTTTTTATGAAACAGCGCAAAGCGGTGATCTGATCTCACGCATGAACACCGATACGAGCTTGTTGCAAGTCGTGATCGGTTCCTCCGTTTCTATTGCCATGCGCAACATCCTGTTACTGATTGGCGGCATGGTGATGATGGTGATTAGCAGCCCAAAGCTTGCGGTCATGGTGTTCTTTATTGTGCCACTGGTGATTATTCCGATTATTTTATTGGGCCGCTCGGTGAAAGAGCTTTCTAAAATCACGCAGGAAAAACTCGGCGATATTAGCTCTGGTCTTGAAGAAACCATTCACGGCATCACAACCATTCAATCGCTCACGCGCGAAGATATCATCTCCAAGCAATTTAATGAGCGTGCAGAAGCTGCCTTTAAAGCATCCCTTTCCCGCGTGAGCGTACGTGCATGGATGATTGTTGCGGTTATCACTCTCATCTTTGGTTCCATCGCTATTATCATGTGGCGCGGCGGGCATGATGTTGTATCGGGCTTGATGACGGCTGGCGAATTATCTTCCTTCGTATTTTATGCGGTGCTGGTCGCTGGCGCTGCGGGCGCGATCAGCGAAGTATATGGCGATCTGCAACGCGCCGCTGGCGCGATTGAGCGCATCACCGAACTGCTTCGTGTGCAATCGGATATCAAGATTATTGCAAAACCATTGGTCCTGCCCGAGCCAGGCTATGGCAAAATCTTTTTTGATAATGTCAGTTTCTTTTACCCATCGCGTCCACAATCCGCCGCGCTTGATCATTTCAATCTGCAGGTCAAACAGGGTGAGAAAATCGCCATTGTCGGGCCAAGTGGTGCAGGTAAAAGCACATTATTCCAACTGATGATGCGTTTTTATGATCCGCAAATGGGCCTGATCCAGGTGGATGGCTTTAATATTGCCGATGTTCATCCGCGCGATTTACGCCGCAAGATTTCATTTGTACCGCAAGACATCGTGATCTTCTCGCAAGATGTGATGACCAATATCCGCATGGGCCGCCCCGAAGCAACCGATGATGAAGTGATGGCTGCCGCACGCGCTGCGAGTGCACATGAATTTATTGATGATTTGCCGCAGAAATATAAAACCTTCGTTGGTGAAAAAGGCATTCGTCTATCCGGTGGTCAAAAGCAACGCATTGGCATTGCGCGCGCATTCCTGCGCAACGCCCCTATCCTGCTGCTGGATGAAGCAACCTCTGCGCTTGATTCACAAAATGAAAAGGATATTCAAAAAGCGCTTGGTGAGCTCATGCAAAACCGCACCACGCTGATCATCGCGCATCGCCTTTCCACCATTCAGCATTGCGACAAGATCGTCGTGCTTGATAAAGGCCAGATTGTTGAAACCGGCACACATCAGGAGCTTCTTGATAAAGGCGGCCTTTATGCCAAGCTGGCCAAGATGCAGTTTAAAGGGTGAGTGTTTCAGCATAAGCACACGTCATCTTGCAAAAATGCTTCAGCATTTGTGGAATGACGTATCGTCTTGAATTATAATTATTCTCACTCATTTCCATCATTTTAAAATTTAGAAAATCCAGTGACAAATCCAGTGACAGTTACTTTTTAAAAAAGTAACTGTCACTGGCCTCTTCCTGCTTTCAGGCATTATGGAAATGAGTGTAAATAATTACAGTTAGTTCTTTATTAAGGATAACTATTAGGGCTTTCTTAGGCACAATCCTGTAATTTTGATCCATATTATTACATATATTTTTTATGGGGATTGTTTATGCCTAATGGAACTTCGATTGGCCACGCAAATGGTGATGGCAGCTTTACTCGTACATCGTCATCTTCAGCGAATAGTAATCCGTTTGCTGGCAGTACCGATGCCAACGGACATTTTGTTCAAGCCCCTCAAGACCATCATAATCCACTAGTTGCCCAGTCATTTGGCAGTGTGATTGCCCGCACCGGTCGAAGACCAGCTACCAACGACAGATTTGGGGATCAAAGAAGTTCCTCAACAAGTGGAGTTGGTAACGATGAAACTCCAGGGATGATAGAGCCAGCTGGTAGACCAAACCAAGCTGCAGCTTCTGAAGAAACGCCAGGTAGTTTAGAGCCCAGCCGGCAAGCCACAGGAGATACTCCAAGGTCATACAGATCTTATGCAAGCCAAAACACATCTGAATTGCAACCAGAATCCGAACCCTCATCAGAAAAACCGCAAGGGACATTAACACTCCTAACGGACGACCCAGGAACCGGAGGGGTAAGAAAGGCAGTACTAAACGTAGATACAAAATTAGCAACACGAATAATGAGCTCACCAACGTTTGGTTAAACTTTAGTTCTTATTAAACATATCTATTAAAACTTTTTTAGGCGTAATGCTGTAAATTTTCTTCCATACAGATACGCATATTTTTTATGGAGATTTTCTATGGTCACTCAACTCCCTCCCATGGATTATTCATCAGGAGTGAATGTAACAACTACTCCTGATGGAGTTAAGCATATTACTCTTTCACAGGATACAGAAGGTGGATTAGTAGATAGAAATCCAGCGACTGGAAATCTACGCTATACCCCACCTGCAACTACCGCACCAGAAGGATTCCGCGCAATAGGGCCAAAAAATGGAAGTTACAGAAACTTCGCAGACCCTGCCTTTGCAAGTGAAGCCGCAGCGACACCAACGCCTAGCGCAGCGACACCAACGCCTAGCGCAGCGGCACCAACAGCACCACGATCAGGACCATCAGCGGCGCCTAAACCTTAGTTTAATCCCGGCTTCTTCCTAATCTTCTTCCAGATCGCCTTGCCGATAAACACAACGGTAATGATGCCGAGCAGCGTGAGCATCACGGTTTCCATCGCATGTCTAGGCACATTGCAAATGCCTCAATGTCAAGCTCTTAAGGGCTGAGCATTTCAACATAAGCACACGTCATCTCGCAAGAATGCTGCAGCGTTTGTGGAATGACGTATCGTCTTGAATTATAATTATTCTCACTCATTTCCATCATTTTAAAATTTAGAAAATCCAGTGACAGTTACTTTTTAAAAAAGTAACTGTCACTGGCCTCTTCCTAGACTTAGAGGTCAATATAAAAGTTAACGCATACCGCCAAAAACGAGCAGAAGAAACCCGTCAAGCAGCGCAGCTAAGGCCGTCAAGCCACTCTCACAACCTAAACCTTAGGCGCGCGCGCCTTCTTGATCTTCTTCCAGATCGCTTTGCCGATAAACACAACCGCAATTACGCCCAGCAGCGTAAGCATCACGGTTTCCATGGCATGGCCGAGCACATTGTCGAGCACTTCGCCGAATAAATAGCCAACCATTGAAAAGGTAACGGCCCAAATTCCGGCAGCCCAGAAATTCCAGAATGCAAATTTCTTCCAATCAAGGCCTGATAGCCCCATGGCAAAGGAGCTAACATTGCGCAGCCCATAGATAAAGCGATAGGTCAGGATAAAGGCCACATCATATTTAAGAATAAGCTGCGCAACCTTGTCTGCGCCTTTTTGCATTTTTGGAAAACGTTTCAAAATTCTGGGGCCAAAACGGCGGCCGAGATAGAAATAGGTTTGATCACCGCAATAACTGCCAAGCCATGAAATAAAGATAAGCAGACGAACATCAAGAATGTCCTGCGCTGCGGCTGCGCCTGCGAATAATACAAATGTCTCCCCTTCCAGAAAGGTCCAGACAAAGGTGATCACATAGAACCAGTTACCATGGAGTTCTATGAACTGATACACATCAAAATTGCTGATAGCCTGCCATATGTCAGTAAAGGCGGCGGCGATATCCATGGATTCCTACTTCGTAAATATTTGATAATTAGACGATATGCATCTGTCCATTCTCTGCCACTACTGTCAACTTCGATTTTAAAATTATGGCGCTCGCTCTCTACCACTCCTCTCCCCTTGAGGGAGAGGTTGCAGAAACTTAGGCTTAGCGGTTTAGATAAGTCTTAGTTTCTGCTGGTGAGGGGTTGTTCTATATTATCAGAATAAAGCGTAACCCCTCACCAAGAAAATCTAAGCACTTAGCTAAAGCTAAGCGCAAGATTTTCTATCCTCTCCCTCAAGGGGAGAGGAGTAATAGAGATACCATCCTTGATTTTAAAACAATAAATAAGGCTATTTGTAGACGACCTTCACAACTTCATACACTTTGGTACCGCCGGGCGTATTAATTTCAACGCTATCCTTTGGTTTTTTACCAATTAATGCGCGGCCAAGCGGCGATGTAATCGAGAGCAGGCCTTTTTTAATATCAGCCTCATCCTGCCCAACAAGCTGATAGGTCACTTTATCTTCAGTGTCTTCATCAATCAGTGAAACCGTTGCACCGAACTTGATATTTTTATTCGCAGCCAGCAGCGATACATCAATCACATCCGCGCGCGAGATTTTATCTTCGAGTTCGCCAATGCGGCCTTCGATGAAGCTTTGTTTTTCACGGGCAGCATGATATTCGGCATTTTCAGACAAATCCCCCTGCTCACGCGCTTCGGCAATCGCCTTGATAACCGCAGGGCGCTGGATCGACTTCAATTCTTTAAGTTCCTCGCCCAAACGGTCATATCCGCCGCGCGTCATAGGAATCTTTTCCATTGCTGCAACCTTTCAGAAAAGCAGTTGTATTAAATATGTTTGTTTTGGAAAACAAAAAGCCATCCGCCTGCCATGGCTGGCAGCGAAGTGATTTGGGCTTGATCCTGTTATAGAAAAAAAGCATTTGTTTTTCAAGGGTTTTATGGCGAGACTGCATAAACAGGCTTATGCTGATAAAAACACAATGCTAAAAACCGTCATTCCCGCGCAGGCGGGAATCTATCGTAAATAATGTCCTTTTTGCAAAGCAAAAACGTCTTATGGTACCACGCTGGATCCCCGCCTTCGCGGGGATGACATTGACGAATACAAGGAACTACCGCGTGAACGATTACGCCGATTTTGAGAATGAAAAGGATAAAATCACCATCCATACGGCGGATGATTTTAATGGCATGCGCACAGCTGGAAAGCTCGCTGCTGAAACGCTCGATTTCATCACGCCTTATGTTGTGCCGGGCGTGCGCACCGATCATCTTGATAAACTCTGCCATGATTTTATCTGCGATCACGGCGCGATCCCTGCGCCGCTTGGCTATCGCGGTTTTCCAAAATCAATCTGCATCTCCCCTAATCACGTCGTATGCCATGGCATACCGGGCGAAAAAACACTTGAGGATGGCGACATTGCCAATATTGATGTCACCACCATTGTCGATGGCTGGCATGGCGACACCTCACGCATGTTTTTTGTCGGCGATGTGAATTTAAAAGCGCGCAAGCTCGTGCAAACCACCTATGAATGCATGATGAAGGGAATTGAGCTGGTCAAACCCGGCGTTACCCTTGGCGATATTGGCCATGCCATTCAAAAACATGCTGAAGCACAAAATTATTCAGTCGTGCGCGATTTCTGCGGCCATGGTCTTGGTAAAGTGTTTCACACACCACCATCGGTATTGCATTACGGAAATCCTGGCACCGGTATGGCCTTAAAAACCGGCATGTTCTTTACCATCGAACCGATGATTAATGCTGGGAGATATGATATAAAAGTGCTCTCGGACAACTGGACTGCTGTCACGCGCGACCGCTCCTTATCTGCGCAGTTTGAGCATTCTTTGGCCGTTACCGAAACCGGATATGAAATTTTTACCCTCTCCCCCAAAGGTTTAACGCAACCTCCTTTCGCAGCATGAGCGCAGTAGAGAAATCAAAACCACATTATGCCGGGCACCGCCAACGCCTGCGCGAGCGTTTGCTGGAAAATGGCGCGGATGCACTGCAGGATTATGAACTCCTTGAAATACTTTTGTTCGCTGCCATTCCCATGCGCGATGTCAAACCACTTGCCAAAGATTTGCTAGCGCGTTTCAAATCATTAAAAGGCGTCATCAACGCATCACGTGAAGCGCTTGAGGAGTTTGGCTTGGGCGATGGGCCTGTTTCTCTTTTTACCACCATTGCTTCAACCTATTTGCGCATCAGTCGCCAGGAAATCATCGACCAACCAGTGCTCAATAACTGGCAAAAAATTCTTGATTACTGCTATGCCGCCATGGCGGATGAAACGATTGAGCATCTGCGCCTGATTTTCCTTAATCGCAAAAACCGGGTCATCGCCGATGAGGTCTTGCAAAAAGGTACGATTGATCACACACCCGTCTATACGCGCGAAGTAATTAAACGCGCGCTGGAGCTGGGTGCTGGCGCAATTATCCTTGTCCATAACCATCCCACGGGCGACCCCACACCCTCCAAAGACGATATGGCCATGACCAAGGCGATTGCCGATGCCGCTAAAACCGTAGGGATCATCCTTCACGATCATTTGATTATCGGC
>RGZA01000062.1 GCA_010031785.1 Alphaproteobacteria bacterium | reverse complement strand
CGCAAGTCGTTTGGACCGATAAAGATCAAAACGGCAAAATGATTGCCTATCCTGATACGCTGGTAGGTACCGATAGCCACACGACGATGGTCAATGGCCTTGCGGTTTTGGGTTGGGGCGTTGGCGGTATTGAAGCCGAAGCCTGCATGCTCGGCCAGCCAACCTCGATGCTTATTCCTGAAGTCATTGGCTTTAAATTGAAAGGCCAATTGCGCGAAGGCTGCACAGCAACCGATCTTGTGCTCACGGTTACCAACATGCTGCGCAAAAAAGGCGTTGTAAATAAGTTCGTTGAATTTTTTGGCCCAGGCCTTGATACATTGCCACTTGCTGATCGTGCAACGATTGCCAATATGGCGCCGGAATATGGCGCAACTTGTGGCATTTTCCCGATTGATGCGGAAACCATTCGCTATCTGAATTTCACCTGCCGCGATGCGGATCGCGTTGCATTGGTTGAAGCCTATGCCAAAGAACAAGGCATGTGGCGCGATAGCACAACGCCCGATCCTGTCTTCACCGATACGCTTGAGCTTGATCTTACAACTGTTGAACCATCCCTTGCAGGCCCACGCCTGCCCCAAGATCGCGTTGCACTTTCCAAAGTTGCAGCGGCCTTTGAAGAAGATCTTAAAAAATATAAAATCGAAGGCGATCTTCGTAACACCAAAACACCAATTGCAGGTATGAATGCCACGCTCACCCATGGTGACGTTGTAATTGCCGCAATCACATCCTGCACTAATACATCCAACCCGAGCGTGATGGTTGCCGCAGGATTAGTTGCTAAAAAAGCCGTTGAAAAAGGCTTGACTGTTAAGCCATGGGTGAAAACATCGCTCGCTCCCGGCAGCCAGGTGGTTACCGATTATCTGCATGCTGCAGGGCTTGATCTTGCGCTTGATGCGCTTGGCTTTAATCTGGTTGGTTATGGCTGCACAACCTGTATCGGAAATTCCGGCCCATTGCCGGAAGCCGTTTCTGCTGCGGTAACGCAAGGTAACTTGGCAGTTGCTGCGGTGCTCTCTGGCAACCGTAATTTTGAGGGTCGCGTAAACCCGCAAACCAAAGCGAACTATCTTGCCTCACCTCCGCTGTGCGTTGTCTATGCGCTCACCGGTTCGGTCACGATTGATTTTGAAAAAGATCCAATCGGTATGGATCGCAATGGCAAGCCGGTGTTCCTTAAAGACATCTGGCCAAGCAATCAAGAAGTTGCGGCAACGGTTGAAAAATGCCTGACGCCAAAAATGTTCAAGGATCGCTACGCCGATGTGTTCAAGGGTCCTGAAGAATGGCAGAAGGTCAAGACCGCAACGGGGCTTACCTATCAATGGGACCCCGTTTCTACTTACGTAAAACATCCGCCACTCTTTGAAGGCATGAAGAAACAGCCAACCAAGGTGATGGATATTCTGCGCGCAAAACCGCTAGCCGTTTTTGCCGATAGCATCACTACCGATCACATTTCACCAGCAGGCGATATCACCATTAAAAGCCCTGCAGGGATGTATCTGTTAGAGCACAAAGTGACCAAGGAAGATTTCAATTCCTATGGTGCACGTCGCGGTAATCATGAAATCATGATGCGCGGAACCTTTGCCAATATCCGCATTAAAAATGAACTGGTTCCCGGCACTGAAGGCGGCATTACCAAATATCTGCCAACGGGCGATGTGATGCCGATTTATGATGCAGCGATGCGTTATATTGCCGCCAATGTTCCCTTGATGATTATTGCCGGTAAAGAATATGGCACGGGTTCAAGCCGCGATTGGGCCGCCAAAGGCACCAAGCTGCTTGGCGTGCGCGCAGTAATCGCTGAAAGCTTTGAGCGTATTCACAGAAGCAATCTGGTGGGTATGGGCGTATTACCGCTTGAGTTCAAAAATGGCATGACACGCGCAGATCTCAAGCTGGATGGCAGTGAAGATCTTTCTATTGTCGGTATCGAAAAAGGCTTGAAAGCCGGGATGGAACTGTTCCTAACCATAACGCGTTCTGCGTCAGATGCGGTTGCGCGAAGCGCAGAGCAGACGACGCAAATACCATTAAAGTGCCGCATTGATACAGCCGATGAAGTTGAATACTACCAAAACGGCGGCATTCTTCCCTTCGTCTTGCGCGGCATGATGGCGGCTTAATTCAGGGCGGGTTGCGCTGCTTTTTTTAAAGCGGCGCAAACGTATCGCGTTAATAAGTTTACGTTCTGAGCTGTAACCAGACGATAAGCGATAATAGCAAATAGGCATCGCGCGGGGGTCTTTGTCGCGGCGATAGTAGTAATGATTGCCCATCTCTGGCATGCTCAAAACGCGCCAATATACGCAGCGCTGTTTCCTTGTTTAAAATATCCCATACTGCTGAATTCGCATGGTCGATAAGATAAGAAAGCCGCGCAGATATAACATTTTGTACGGCGCTATCACTGTTTTCCGGCAAAGGATATTTGCAACGCTCTAAAATATCCTTTGGTAACTTATCTGCAAAAGCTTTTCGCAAAGCCTGTTTTTCTAAACCATCATTAACATTCATTGCGCAGGGAATGGCAAGACTGGCCGTAATGGCGTCAACATCACAAAATGGTACACGCACCTCCACCCCATGCGCCATACCAAGCTTGTCATTGGCAGCAAGCCGATAAGGTAAAAAGCGTTTGATATAATAATATTGCATGCGATCAAGCGGGTCATCGCTGTCGCACGCAATATAATTCTCAGCAATATTTGCTTCGATCATCTCTTCAAAATTCACCACGCCTGATAGCGCTGATGGGTTAAAGAATGCTGCAGCATATGGTATCCGTTTACGTATGGCATCCGCAAAGGCTTGCGGGGTTGGTGGCACATCCCGCCCTGCTGCAAAGCCTGGATAAATACTGTAATATCCAAGATTGAATTCATCTGAACCCTCCCCCACCAGTGCAACTTTTTTGCCATGTGCGTGCATTGCTTTAAAGACCGATGCCAGACCGATCTGGCGTGTCGTGTCATGCGGTTCATCAAGCATATGAACAAGTGCCTCCATACCATCCGCATGTTCTTGCGATGTCACGACTACATCATGAAGCGGCAACTTCTTCTGCTTTGCAAAGCTTGCGGCATATTCATAATCCTTGGTATTACCTTCGCTAAACCGGATGGAATAGGCATCAAGCGCTCTGCAATGCTCCTGTGCGATGCTGGCAACAATACTGGAATCAATACCGCCACTTAGCGCGACCGCAAAATCCACCTCATCAGGCAGGCGCGCAATGGTTGCCTGTGTGATGGCAGCGCGCAACCGGTCAATGGCTTCATCGGTATTATTGGTATACGGACGGATAAATGATGGTGCCCAATATTCATGCAACTGTAAACCTGCGCCATTGTACACACCATAATGGCCGGGAGGAAACTGGCAGATACCTTGATAAAATGAATGATGCGGTCCAAGGCTACCATTGGTAAGAATTAGCGCAGAAAGAACGTAGTCCGCAACGCTTCGCACATCAACGTGCCGCGCAATCAAGGGATGACACCCAACGGCATAGGGCGTTGAAGCAAACACCAATGTTCCATCAGATGCAATTGCATAAAAAAGCGGCTTCACCCCCACCGGATCGCGGGCAAGAAACAGGCAGTGTGCATGCTTGTCATGAATGACAAATGCAAACTCCCCGCGAATATGGTGGATGCATTTTTCTTTCCATTCAATATAGGCGCACAGTAACACCTCTGTGTCGCTTGTCGTTTTAAAAACATATCCACGCTTGGAAAGTTCAGCGCGCAACGCTAGATAATTATAAATTTCACCATTAAAGGTAATGGAAAAATTGCCCAGTGCATCCGCTTCATGCATGCTCATAGGAGTAGATACGATCATGCAACCTTCTCCGCCCCATGACGCACTTCATTCTGTTTGCCATCCAGCATGATCACAAATGGCTGGGTATTATTTCCAAGCCCCACAATGCTAAGATGATTATGGGCAAAGGCAACACTGCCATTCGCGCTAATATAGCACCCCGCGCCATCAGGACCGCGCGCCCGTTGTATATTGAGCATATCATCAAGAACACTACTCAAGGCCTGAAGCGTGCACTTAAAATTTGCAATTCCGGATATACCGCACATTATGCTCTCCCTATCAAAACATGTATCAACGCTTTCTGAACATCCACACGATTACGCATTTGATGTTTTATCAAAGACCTTTTGCCATCAATGACGGTATTGCTTGCCTCGTAACCGCGATGCACCGGTAGGCAGTGCATATAATGCGCAGAAGCTCCCATCATATCCATTCTATGTTCGTCAAACTTCCATGCCGCATATTTATCATGCAGTGCTTTTTCCTGCTCAGCGCCATGGGTTGCAACAAAACGGGTTGCCCAATTCCTTGGATAAATAATATCTGCATCCTCAGGTGCCATTTCTAAATCATGCAAAACCTCTATTGTTCCGTCGATGCGCTGTGACTGGTAACGCGATAACGAGATGATAGCCTCATCCAAAGAAAATTCCGGCGGATGAACAAGCGTGATATTTTTCATGAACCGTGACAGGAGCAATAGCAGTTCATTGGGTATTGCCTGAACGCGCATTGCGCTTGGTGAATATGCCCAGGAAATAATGATCCTGCGATTTTCAAAATCAGGAAATTGTTCTCTAATCGTTTTTAAATCTGCTAACCCTTGACAGGGATGGTACATATCGCATTCAAGATTAATGATCGGAACCTTGCTGCCTGATGCAATGTTTCGGAACCGCGTATTCGCAGCTCCAAACACTTCACCCGGCTTGCCCACATAACGAACACCAATCAGATCAGCATATTGGCTAAGAGCAAGCCCTGTATCTTCTTCATTCTCAGTATCGGATAATCGCAGATCTTCTGCTCCTAAAAGCACGTAGTTCATGCCAAGATCAATTGCGCTGCGCGCACAGGACAAGCGCGTTCGTGTTGATGGGCTGAGGAAAAGCAAAGCCAGCAGCATCTGTTTATCCATATCGTGCCGATATCCCCCATCAATAATCTGGTTGATCTCTTCATCCGATAGATCTGCGGTGCTTTCGATAATTCGCTTTTGTAAAACAGCCATATATCCCACTAATAATATTTAAGTTTATAATAAAAGATTATATTGTTATTAATTATGTATTTAGCAATAAAATTATATATTTTCATTGCATTAATAACAAATTTTGCTATTTTATAAGCAATAAATAGAGGAAATCATGATTACCATTGCGCAAACCAAGGCCGCCAGAGCATTACTGAATTGGACACAGCAGGATCTCGCCAAGGTCAGCGGCATCTCGCTTGCTTCCATCGCCCAGATTGAACGCGGCGCAGGCAATCCGCGCCAGAGTACGCTTGCGGTCCTTCAACAGAGTTTTGAAAAATACGGTATCGAATTTTCGGACGATCCCGGCGTGCGTATTCAATCGGAACCGTTTGGGGTTACGGTCTGGCAAGGTCGTGAAGCGATGCTGCATTGCTGGCGTGACATTGAACAAACACTGGGTAAGGGAGAAGAAGTCCTGATCAGTTGTGTGGATGATCAATTATGGAAATCACTCTACCCACAAGAAATGCTCGATATGTATAAGCGTCGCACGGCGCTTGGAATTATTACGCTCGGCCTTTTAACATCGCCTGATAAAAACCATAGTACATGGGCGAATAAAAATTATCGCATCGTGCCGGAAGAAGCGACATCCCCGCTTGCTCCCTATTATGTATATAAAAACAAGGTCGCTGTTATAAAAATGCGCGATCCCATTCGCATTATCCGTATCGACAATCCGACGCTGGCGGAAAGTTTCCGCACACAGTTCCAATATCATTGGGATAATGGCAAGCGTTATTAGAACGTATTTTCGATTACTACTTCAGCTTGCGGGATAAATCCGCCCTTGGCTTGTGCAGGTTTTGCGGCTTTGCCTATGGTCACAATCATGCCAATCACATGATCTGCAGGCAGATTGATGAGTTTGCCAACAACATCGGCATCAAAACCGATCATCGGGCAAGAATCATAGTCAAGTGCCTTTGCGCTAAGCATCAATGTTTGCGCAGCAATCCCGACCGAGCGCATGGCTTCATCGCGCTGCACCTGTTCACGGCCCTTATAAAATTGCCCGATCATCGGCACAAGATAATCACGCACCGCTTGGGGCGCATCCACCCAATAGCGTTCAGGTGATTTTTCCCATGCTTTTAAATCCGCGCATAAAATAACCAGCAAGGATGCATCGGTCATTTGCGCCTGCCCCCATGCGGCGGCTTTTAATTCTTCGCGCAACGCCTTGTCTTTAACATTCACAAAACGCCAGTTCTGGATATTGAAGGATGTGGGTGCATGACGCACCAGCTCAAACAATTGCTGTTCATCAGCTTCTGGCATTACAAATTGCGCATTAAAGGATTTGACAGCGCGGCGGGTTTTAATTGCATCAAACATATTCATAATTATTCCTTAGCAAATGGGATCGTGAACTCCCGATATAGATGTGGCAAGCATAAAGGCAAGGGCATGCCTTAGAATAACCCGAAAATCTTTCCATCTGCGCCCACGCCAATTTTTTCAGCAGCAGGTTCGCGCGGCAAGCCCGGCATGGTCATGATATCGCCCGCAAGTGCAACCACAAAGCCAGCGCCCGCGCTTAAACGAACATCACGAATGGGGAATGTAAAATCAACCGGCGCGCCCATCAGCGCAGGGTCGGCTGAAAAACTATATTGCGTTTTGGCAATACACACGCTGAGCTTTCCATAACCGTCTTTTTCAAAGCGCGCTAATTTCTTGGCGGTTTTTTCTTCAATCACAACATCCTTGGCGCGGTAGATCTTCTGCGCAATGGTTTTGATTTTATCGCTCAGTGATGATGCGTCTTCATACAATGACTTAAATGCACTGGTGCCGCTTTCCGCCAGTTTTACAACGGTTTCAGCCAATGAAGCTGCGCCTCTTCCACCCTCACCCCAATGTTTGCACAAATGCACGGGCACGTTCATGACCGCGCATGCATCTTCAATCACTTTATTTTCTGCCGCAGTGTCTGATGAAAAATGATTGATCGCAACCACCACGGGCAAACCAAACGCTTTCATGTTTTCAACATGGCGCTGCAAATTACCAAGGCCGCGTTTTACTGCATCCATATTTTCGGTGCCCAGATCTTTTTTGGAAACACCGCCATGCAGTTTGAGGGCGCGGATAGTTGCAACCACCACGGCAGCATCAGGTTTTAATCCTGCCTGTCTGCATTTGATATTAAGGAATTTTTCTGCGCCAAGGTCCGCGCCAAAGCCTGCTTCGGTTACCACATAATCGCCAAGTTGCAGCGCGGCCTTTGTTGCAATCACCGAATTGCAGCCATGTGCAATATTGGCAAAGGGTCCGCCATGAATAAGTGCTGGCGTGCCTTCCAGCGATTGCACAAGATTAGGGTTTAATGCATCTTTTAGCAGCGCCGCCATAGCACCCGTTGCTTTCAGATCGGCCGCAGTAACAACGCCACCTTTTGTCTTTTGCGCAACCACCATTTTATCAAGCCGCGCTTTTAAATCGGTAGCATCATTAGCAAGGCAAAAAATCGCCATCACTTCCGATGCAACGGTAATATCAAATCCATCTTCATGTACAACGCCATTACCACCCAATCCAACAATGGTTTGCCGTAAGCTGCGATCATTCATATCCATCGCGCGGCGCAGATTTATTTTGCGCACATCAACGCCTAGCGCATTTCCCCAATGCATGTGATTATCAAGTAGCGCAGCGAGCAAATTATGCGCAGCAGTAATCGCATGAAAATCCCCCGTGAAATGCAGATTGATATCTTCCATCGGCCCGACCTGCGCATAGCCACCACCGGTTGCACCGCCCTTTATGCCAAAGCATGGGCCAAGCGATGGCTCGCGCAATGCGATCACCGTTTTCTTGCCAATCCGGGTAAGGGCATCGCCAAGACCGATGGTCGTGGTGGTTTTGCCTTCGCCCGCTGCCGTTGGGCTAATGGCTGTCACCAGAATAAGTTTGGCGTTTTTACGGGGTGGCTGATTTTTCAGCCAGTTCAGATCAATCTTTGCCTTGGTGTGGCCATAACGGAATAAGGCACCCTCGGGTATGCCCAATTTAGCGGCAATCGCCTCAATCAGCGCAAGCGGGGTTTTCTGGGCAATCTCAAGGTCAATTGTAGAAGCCATGGTTTGTTCCTTTGGCGGTCTTTGCTGTTTCATATCCGCGACATTGGCCGCAAAAATAGCAGTTTATCGCTTTTTGCTGTTGAGTCGCTTGGAATTTCACGGTTTTGCGTGCTAATAATTCGCATCACAAAAATAAGGTTGGAGTACAAGAAATATGGGTAACCCAGATTCACATGGCACACAACATGGCTCATGCGGCACCGGATGCGGTAATAGTGCACCGCAAAAAACGTCATGCGGTGCTGAAAAAGAAGAATGCCACGATGAAAGTAAGCGCGATTTTATTTTCATCTCCGCTGCCTCGATGGCAGTGGTGGGCGCTGGCGTAACAGCATGGCCCTTTGTTGCAACGCTTGGCCCTGCAAAAGATACGCTCGCCCTTTCAACCACCGAAGTTGATCTCTCCCACATTCAGGAAGGTCAGGCAGTAACGGTTATGTGGCGCGGCAAGCCTGTATTCATTCGCCGCCGTACAGCATCGGACATTGAACTCGCGCGCAAAGTTGATGAAGATGCATCAACCTTTAACGCACTGCGCGATAAGCAAAAAGATGATGAGCGCGTCAAGCAATCCACCTTTGGTGGCAAAGCGATGCCGCAATGGCTGGTAATGGTTGGCGTGTGCACCCATTTGGGCTGCGTACCGATGGGCCAAAAACCAACGGATATGCATGGTGATTTCGCTGGCTGGTTCTGCCCATGCCATGGCTCGCACTATGATAGCGCAGGCCGCATTCGCAAAGGCCCAGCGCCCCATAATCTTGCTGTTCCTTCCTATACATTCCTTTCCGAAAACCGCATTAAAATTGGGTAATTTTTAGTACTGAGTAGTGAGTAAAGAGTAGTGAAATTCATTACCTTTATCATTACTCATTCCTCACTACTCACTACTTCTTAGGACAAAACCATGGCTAACCCCAACGCTCCCCTCACCGACTTCGGTAATCCCGTCATCAACTGGATTGATCGTCGCTTGCCGATCTTTACGATGATGCAAAAGGAATATGGCGTGTTCCCAACGCCGCGCAATTTCAATTACCTTTGGAACTTTGGCGCGATTGCCATGGTGATGCTGATGGTGATGATTGTATCGGGCCTTGTGCTTGCTATGCATTACACGGCGGATACGAATTTATCGTTCAATGCGGTTGAACGCATCATGCGCGATGTGGATTATGGATGGCTTGTGCGTTACATTCACATGAATGGCGCATCCATGTTCTTCATCGCCGTGTATGTTCATATTTTTCGTGGTCTTTATTACGGATCCTATAAGCAACCGCGTGAACTGCTCTGGATCCTTGGCGTATTGATTTTACTGCTGATGATGGCAACGGCATTTATGGGTTATGTATTGCCATGGGGCCAGATGAGCTTCTGGGGCGCAACCGTTATTACCAATCTGTTCAGCGCTATTCCGTTGGTCGGCGATACAATCGTGACATGGCTGTGGGGTGGCTTTTCGGTTGATAATCCAACCCTGACGCGCTTCTTTGCCCTGCACTTCCTGATGCCGTTTGTTATTCTGGGCGTTGTATTCCTGCATATTGCAGCCTTGCACGTATCGGGCTCTAACAACCCGCTTGGCATTGAACCAAAGAGCGATAAGGACACGGTTCCGTTCAGCCCTTACTACACGGTAAAGGATTTGTTTGGCCTATGCGTGTTCCTGATTATCTATGCCGTGTTTGTGTTTTATATGCCGAACTATATGGGTCATCCAGACAATTACACGCCTGCAAACCCGATGGTAACGCCGCCGCACATTGTTCCAGAATGGTACTTCCTGCCCTTCTATGCAATCTTGCGCAGCTTCACCATCGACATCGTTATCCCGTTCACAGATATCATCGTTATCTCCTCCAAGCTTGGCGGTGTGTTGCTGATGTTTGGATCAATCGCGGTGATGTTTGTTCTGCCTTGGCTTGATACTTCGCCCGTGCGCTCGGCACGTTTCCGTCCCCTCTATCAGAAGTTTTTCTGGGTGCATCTGGCGGTTTGCATCGCGCTTGGTTTCCTGGGCGCAAAGCCACCCGAAGGACTTTACACCATTGCGAGCCAGGTTTGCACATTCCTTTACTTTGCGCATTTCCTGATTGTGCTGCCGCTGCTCACGAAATATGAAAAAACCTTGCCACTGCCGCCGAGCATCCATGAAGCAATTCTGGCTGATCGCTGCACCAAACAACCTTAATTGGAGCGTCACTGAAGATGTCACGTTTTTCTGCTATATTACTGTTAGGGCTTAGCCTTCTTACAACGCCTGCTTTTGCGAATGAAGAGCAGCATCATCTGCGCACACCCCAAGGTGGCTGGCCGCAAAGCGGCGTGTTTGGCACCTATGATCGCAAAGCGCTGCAACGCGGCTTTCTTGTGTACAAGCAAGTATGTGCTGCATGCCATTCGATAAACCTGCTCAGCTACCGTAATCTTGCCGCGCTTGGTTACAACGAAGAAGAAGTCAAAGCGATTGCGAGCGAATACACGATCAAAGATGGCCCCAATGATGATGGCGAAATGTTTGAACGCCCCGGCCGTCCATCGGACCATTTCAAACCACCATTTGCGAATGAAAAAGCTGCACGCGCTGCCAATGGCGGTGCTTATCCACCCGATTTATCCCTGATCATCAAGGCGCGTCATGACGGCGAGGATTATGTCTATTCGATCCTGACCGGCTATGGCACACCGCCTGAAGATGTGAAGTTGATGGCGGGCATGAACTACAATGACACCTACCCCGGCCACCAGATTGCAATGCCATCACCACTGTCGGGCGATGATCTTGTGACCTATAGCGATGGCACCAAAGCAACCCCGGAGCAAATGTCCAACGACGTTGTGCAGTTTCTTTCATGGGCAGCTGAACCGCATATGGAAGAGAGAAAACGCATTGGTATCCGCGCGATCATTTTCCTGATGGTAATGGCTGGTATTTTCTATGCAGCCAAACGTAGCCTGTGGCGCGATCTGCACTAATATGGATTACTAAGGTCTAACTAAAAACTGGCATCCTTACCGATGCCAGTTTTTTTATGTGCGCATTCCATAGCAGCGCTGCATACGCGAGTAACTGTTTCACGTGAAACACTTTGCAAGCCATTGGTTTGCAACGGTTTTAAAAATTGCTTTTTATTGCGGGAACTATTGACAGGTTTTTGCTGTTATCCGCAGTTTGCTGACTTGCCGCGTAGTTTATTCTGATTGGCTTCGCCTGCCAAGATCCGCACGGTAAATTTAAGAACGGTGCCGATAACTTTGAAAATCGCGCCACATACGCGATTGGATACCAGAAGCAGTTGTTGTGGGCCTGTAAGTTCGCTTTCTAGTCTCATAGTCCTCTCCTCTTTGTTGAACTATCCTTTTTCCATCACTTTTCAGTTATTAGTTATAATCCATACTAGTTAAGTATGAATTAAAGGCTCAAAGGCACGAATATTCTCATGCTGTTGATTTATATCGGTTTTAATGGATTAATAGGCGCACTTTAAATAAAAAGCACACTGCTATTCCTCTCCCTTTAGGAGAGGGGAGGTAGCAATAACGATCTGAGTTTATTGAGGTGTCCCCGCCCCCAGCCCCTCCCAATGG
>RGZA01000061.1 GCA_010031785.1 Alphaproteobacteria bacterium | reverse complement strand
AAGGGGCGGGGAATTACACCTTTCCTTGCACCCAATAATTGCCAAATTAACAATTGACCCTATTATAATATCCTTCCAATGAATGCTCCCACAAAAATTGTTACCCGCTTCCCCCCCTCGCCCACTGGCTTTTTGCATATTGGCAGTGCACGCACGGCGCTGTTCAGCTGGCTTTATGCACGGCACCATGGTGGTACCTTTTTATTACGTATCGAAGATACCGACCGCGAGCGTTCCACGCAGGCGGCTGTTGATGCAATTTTTGAAGGCATGAAATGGCTTGGGCTTGATTGGGATAATAAAGACGTTGTGTTCCAGTTTGCGCGCCGTGACCTGCATGCCAAAGTTGCGTATGAGATGCTGGAAAAAGGTTTGGCCTATAAATGCTATTGCACGCAGGCTGAACTCGAAGAAATGCGCAATCATCAGAAAGCGAACGGTCTGCCAATGCGCTATGATGGGCGCTGGCGCGATCGCACCGATCATCCCAAAGATCTGCCATTTGTTGTGCGGTTGAAAGCGCCGCAAACCGGTGAAACAACAGTGAAGGATCGCGTGCGTGGCGAAGTGACCGTGCAGAACAGCCAGCTTGATGACATGGTGCTGCTGCGTTCAGACAATACGCCAACCTATATGTTATCAGTGGTTGTTGATGATCATGATATGGGCGTGAATACGATTATTCGCGGCGATGATCATTTTACCAATACGTTTCGTCAGGTGCAGATTATTAAGGCGATGGGCTGGCCGATGCCGGAATATGCTCACGTTCCCCTTATTCATGGTAGTGATGGACAAAAATTTTCCAAGCGTCATGGTGCTCTGGGCGTTGATGAATATCGCAAGATGGGGTATTTGCCCGAAGCGATGCGCAATTATTTGCTGCGTCTTGGCTGGTCGCATGGCGATGATGAATTCATCACCACAAAACAAGCAATTGAATGGTTTAATCTGGAACATATAGTTTCATCGCCTGCACGTTTTGATTATGTGAAGCTGGATTCCGTGAACGCACATTACATGCGCGAGATGGCGGATGCAGATCTGGCAAATGAAATTGCACCGCGCTTGCAGGAAATCACCGGGAATGCAGTGACCGATGCACAGGTGGCGATGCTTGCAAAAGGCATGGCCGGGCTAAAGCAACGTGCGAAAAACCTTAAAGAGCTTGCTGAAAGTGCTGTGTTTTATGTGCTTTCGCGTCCCCTGCCGTTGAATGATGGTGCTAAAAAGATTTTGACTACGGATGCAAAAGCCATGCTGGCACAATTACGCACGGTTATTGACGGGCTTAACGATTTCTCAGCACATAGCATTGAGACTGCGATCAAAGATCACGCAACCGCGCAAGGCAAAAAAATGGGTGATGCCGCGCAACCATTGCGCGCAGCCTTAAGCGGTTCCAACGTATCACCGCCGATTTTTGAAGTTGCAAGCATTCTTGGTAAACAGGAAGTGCTTGCCAGAATAAATGATGTTTTATGATGATGTTTTAACCTGAAGGAGAGAACCATGCCTATTGAAGCCTATGTAGTTGCGATTGTGGTATTGGCGGTGGTGTTTATCCGCAGCGGGATTGTCGTGATCTCGCAAGGGATGGAATATACGCTTGAAAGCTTCGGGCGCTATACGCGCACGATGGAGCCGGGCCTGCATTTTATCATGCCGTTTGTTGAGCGCATTGGTGCAAAAATCAACATGATGGAACAGGTGATGGATATTCCATCACAGCAAATCATCACCAAGGATAATGCGATGGTAACAGCGGATGGTGTTGTATTTTACCAGGTGCTGGATGCTTCCAAAGCAGCTTATGAAGTGAGCAATCTGCGCATTGCGATCCTGAACCTTGTGATGACGAATTTGCGTACCGTGATGGGCTCGATGGATCTGGATGAGCTTTTATCCCAGCGCAATAAAATCAATGCCGAGCTGATGCATGTGGTGGATGAAGCGACCAAGCCATGGGGCCTTAAACTGACGCGCATTGAAATCCGCGATATTCAACCGCCGCGTGATCTGGTGGATAGCATGGCGCGGCAGATGAAAGCCGAGCGCGAACGCCGCGCACAAATTCTGGAAGCGGAAGGTTATAAGCAAGCCGCGATTTTGAAAGCCGAAGGTCAGAAACAAGCGGAAGTATTAAGCGCCGAAGCTCGCAAGCAAGCTGCGTTTTTAGATGCCGAAGCACGCGAGCGTTCCGGTGAAGCTGAAGCGAAGGCAACGCAAATGGTATCGGATGCGATTGCCAAGGGACATGTTGGCGCATTGAATTACTTCGTTGCGCAAAAATATGTAGAAGCGTTCAAGTCGATGGCATCCTCACCCAATCAGAAAATGATTTTCATGCCCATGGAAATGAGCGGTCTGATTAGCTCAATCGGCGGTGTGGCGGAGCTTGCCAAAGATGCCTTGCAGCAAGGTAAAGACACGGCGGTAGCCGCATCTGGTCCATGGACAAATAAACCACAATAATGGAGAAGATCATGCTGTATTGGCACTGGATTGCGATCGGGTTTGGATTGATGGCGATTGAGATCCTCGTCCCAAGCTTTTTCTTTTTATGGCTTGGCGCTGCGGCGCTTGCGGTTGGGCTCATTATGCTCGCGGTGCCTGATTTGTGGTGGAGCTATCAATGGACCTTGTTTGCTCTGCTCGGCGTTGGAAGCTTTTTCATCTCCCGCATGTTTTTTAAAACAAAACGGGGCGGCGCAGCATCGACCCTTAATAAACGTGCCGCGCAATGGATTGGCGAAACAGTAGTAATTGAAACGGCGATTGAAAATGGCCGTGGCAAAGCAACGGTTGGCGATAGCGTGTGGTCGGTGACCGGCCCTGATATGCCCGTTGGCGCGCGCGCCAAAGTGGTTGGCGTTGAGGGCACAGAATTACATGTGGAGAAGGTTTAATTCCCCATCCGTCATGCTCGCCCAAAAATACATCTGGGGCGGGCATCCACGAGCTTACTTAAAAATCAAAATCTAAAATGAGCACGATGATGTTGAAGAAACAAAAAATAAATAAAGTAAACTCGTGGATGCCCGCCTTCGCGGGCATGACGGCAATTTTTGTTCTCATGCTTATGACATCTGCGCAAGCCCAAGAAACAAAAAGCTATAATTTTAAAACACGTCCATCAATGCCTGTTGAAGAAACCGTACAGGAAGAAACAAAAGAAACACCTCCTCCTGCGCCTGCTGCTACGGTTGAGCCCGAACCCAACTCGTCCAAAATCGTTAATGGTGTATATAGCCCCAAGGGCAAACATGTTGCCGCGCAGCGCGTGAGCAATGCCAAAAAAGCCGAAGAACTGGTGCGGTTTTTTATCGGCGCATGCCTGAAATATTATGGCCGCAATGATGAAATGATCGCCTATATGGATGCTGCATTCCCGCGCCTTGATACCGAGCGCAAAGCAGCCTTTGCGCCGGTTATTGCCGGAAATATCAATACCCAATACTGGGATGTAACGCTTAATGATAATACCTATTACATGCTTGCCAAGGATACCAGTGGTGGCAAGTGCGATGTCATCGCCAAGGACAGCCCCTCAACCGATGTGCACAAGGAATTAAAAGCGGTGATGGATGGATTGACGCTGACTAATATTCTGATCACCAAAACGCATTATGAAAAAATCGCCAAGCAGAATAAGGAAGTCACGATTGTGAACATTCTTGGCCATCCGCTGGTCAAGGAACTCGCGATGGTTGCCACAACGCAGATCAAGAATGCAGGCGATAATGTTGGCGCGATCCTTACGCTGTTTACTGTGCCTGAGGAAACTGTTGAGGTTAAGGTCCTCTCCCCTTGAGGGAGAGGATAGAAAATCTTGCGCTTAGCTTTAGCTAAGTGCCTAGATTTTCTTGGTGAGGGGTTGCGCTTTATTCTGATAGGTTAAGAACAACCCCTCACCAGCAGAAACTAAGACTTAGCTAAACCGCTAAGCCTAAGTTTCTGCAACCTCTCCCTCAAGGGGAGAGGAGTAATGGAGAAATTGTTCTTATGTATCTAAAATTTATACTAACCACTTCTGCATAACAACGCGCGGGGCTTCTTCAAAAGAAAGCTTTTTATAAAAATCAACAACCTGTGTATTATCCTCACGAACCAGTAGCATAAGCTTTCTAATGTTACGTTCAGAAAGCCATTTTTCTGCTGCGTCGACCATGCTGCTGCCAAAACCTTGGTTTTGATGCTCCGGATGAACGGCAACGTAATAAATCCATCCACGATGACCATCGTGACCGACCATAAGTGCAGCTAAAATGTTTTCGTTGGCATCTACGCCAACAAGAATGTCGGAATTACTTTTTCCAAGCGCCTGACTAAAATCCGCATCTGGATTATTATAATCAGCTACTAACTTACACAAACGCCACAATGAAATAACTTGAATTTTATCCTTGTCTCCTGCAACACGAATAACAATTGTCATGCCGACAACCGCGCCTTAGCAGCATCAAGGTTAGCCAGCGTTACGCGTGCCTGCTCAAGGCGTTCGCGGTGATCAGCCACGACATCTTGCGGGGCAAAATCGGCAAATTGCGGGTTGCCAAGTTTTTGCTCAAGCCGCGTTGCTTCTTCAAACAGCTTTTTATGCTCTTTTTCAATGCGCGCACGTTCAGCATCCAGATCAATCACGCCTGCGAGCGGCATAACGAATGTGGTGTTACCCAGCACCGCTTGCGCTGCATCTTTGGGGATGGCCGCATCATAGGTAAGCCCGGCAATGCGCGCCATGCGGAAGATAAAATCCTTATACGATGTAAGGCGATGCTTCACCGCTTCATCGGCGCCCTGCACGATCAATTGAATTTGCGTTGCTGCAGGAACGTTGAGTTCTGCGCGCACCGAACGGATGACGCCAATGGCATCAATCACCCAGCGCACTTCGGCAAGTGCATCCGCACTACCCCACTTTTCATGCGCAACCGGCCACGCTTGCGTCATGAGTAGATTGCTCGGTTTGTTATTAAACGCCTGCCAGATTTCTTCGGTAATATAAGGCATGATCGGTTGCAGCAGATGCAGAATGGTATTGAGCACCCATGCTGCTGTTGCGCGTGTTTCAGCCTTTGCCGCTTCATCGCTGCCGCCAAATACAGGCTTGGCAAATTCCAGATACCAGTCGCAATAGATATTCCATGCGAATTGATAGAGTGCTGTTGCGTTATCATCAAAACGATAGATATCCAGGGCCTGTGTTGCCTTGCGGATTGCTTCGGCGGCCTCCCCCACAATCCATTTATTGAGTGTGAGTTTGACAGTAGCCGGATTAAAATCGGGCACAATGGCGCATTCATTCATTTCGCAGAAACGCGCAGCGTTCCACAGTTTTGTTGCAAAGTTACGGCCACTTTCAATCCGGCCTGTAGCGAGTTTGATATCGCGCCCCGGCGTTGAAAGATGCGTAAGTGTAAAGCGCAGAGCGTCCGTTCCGTATTTATCAATCATATCCAGGGGGTCAATCACATTGCCCTTGGTCTTGGACATTTTCTGTCCCTTTTCATCGCGCACCAGCGCGTGAATGTAGATTTTTTTAAACGGCACATCCTTCATGAAATGGATGCCCATCATCATCATCCGCGCAACCCAGAAGAAGATGATGTCAAAGCCCGTTACCAGCACATCGGTTGGGTAATAGCGGTTAAGTTCCGTTGTTTGTTTTGGCCAGCCGAGTGTGGAGAATGGCCATAGTGCGGAGGAGAACCATGTATCGAGCACATCTTCATCGCGAGTGAGCTTTACCCCTGCCCCTGCCTGCTGTTGTGCATCTTCTTCGGTTTCAGCGACATAGACTTTGCCAGCTTCATCATACCATGCCGGAATTTGATGACCCCACCAAAGCTGGCGCGAGATACACCATGGCTGAATATTGCGCATCCATTCAAAATACGTATTTTCCCATTGCTTGGGCACGAATTCGGTCTTGCCGGTTTCAACGGCTTCAAGCGCTGGCTTGGCAAGCGTTGCGGCGTCGCAATACCATTGCTCAGTCAGGAAGGGTTCGATTACTACGCCAGAGCGATCACCGTGTGGAACCTTGTGCAGATGTGGTTCAATTTTTTCAAGAAGGCCGAGTGCTTCAAGATCCGCGATTACTTTTTTACGCGCTTCAAAACGTTCGATGCCGCGATAGGCTTCCGGCACTTCATCATTTAAATAACCACGACGATCCATGATGTTGATCATGGGTAGATTGTGGCGTTTGCCGACTTCAAAATCGTTGAAGTCATGCGCAGGCGTAATTTTTACAGCGCCGCTTCCGGTTTCAGGATCAGCATAATCATCGGCCACAATAGGAATAAGGCGGCCAACGAGCGGGAGTTTTACAAACTTGCCGATCAGCGCTTTATAACGATCATCATTGGGGTTTACGGCAACCGCGCTGTCGCCAAGCATGGTTTCAGGGCGCGTGGTGGCGACAACAATAAATGTGTCTGTGCCATCAACCGGATATTTAAAGTGCCAGAGATTACCTTTGATTTCCTTGGGTTCAACTTCAAGATCAGAAATCGCGGTTTGCAATTTAGGGTCCCAGTTAACGAGGCGGTTATCTTTGTAAATCAGTTTCTGATTATAAAGATCAACGAATACTTTAGCGACTGCTTTGGAAAGTTCTGGATCAAGCGTGAAACTTTCACGCGCCCAATCGGGTGATGCGCCAAGACGGCGAAGCTGGCGCGTAATGGTACCACCACTTTCCTCTTTCCATTTCCAGACACGTTTTAGAAATTCTTCGCGGCCTAAATCGGTGCGGCGTTTTTTTTCTTCCGCGCCAATTTTGCGCTCCACCAGCATTTGCGTTGCAATGCCCGCATGATCGGTGCCCGGTTGCCAGAGCGTATCGTTGCCCTTCATACGCGCATAGCGGATCAGCACATCCTGCAAGGTGAATGTTAATGCATGGCCCATATGCAGGCTGCCCGTGACATTGGGCGGCGGCATCATGATGGTATAGGGCGTTTTATTCGAGGATGGCACACAGGCAAACGCGCCGGATTGCTCCCAGCGGGCATAGTGTTTCGGTTCAATGTCAGCGGCGATATATGTTTTTTCCATGGGGATTTTATAAAAGGGATTGGGTATAGGGTGCAAGCAGAACTTTAATAGGTAAGTCTTCTGAAAAGAAAGTTCATCGCGATCTTGGTCTTTTGCATGAGGTTCAAACCACAGATCTTGATGCAGGAACTAAACTACTTAAAATTGTAAATCAGGCTCTCGACACGCAAGTTACAAAGACTGATAGTCCTCAAGTAGATCGACATGTACTAGCCAATGAGTTGGCAAAAGTCACTGGAAGTCCCTATGATAAATTACAGCAGGTTAATCTTTCAAAGCCTGTTGCAAGGCGAATTAGCAAAAAAGCTCAAAAGCTCTGGCGTGAAAAACTCCCTAGCCTAAATCGCGCGTAATCTTCTGGATTTCTTTTTGAACAATACGTTCAACGATGGTAGGCAGATTTTGATCGAGCCAATCTTTGAGGATCGGGCGCAGGAGTTCGAGCACCATGGATTCAAGGGTTTTGTGGCCATCTCCAATTGGCTGACTGCTGATATTCACGCCGCCGCCATTTAACATTCGCGACAGACCACTTAATGCATTCGCTGATGCCTGTGCGGTGCTTTGTGATAATAGGCTATCACTATCATAGACCATATCGAGCTCGATCGTATCGATTGGCGGTTGCTGCAATTTAGGCGCAGGCTCTGGCGGCAGGCTTTGCACGCTGCCATCTTCCGTAACTTCCTCGATAAGATCGAGAACCGGAAGATCCATATCCGTCATCTCAATATCTACGCTGCTTGGCACGCTCGCCACATCCACGGGTAGCTCTGCGGTTTCAACGGGGTTTGATTCAACCGTTGCGCCATCTTCCGAAATAATGCGGCGGATGGAGGCAAGGATTTCCTCCATGGATGGCTCTTGAGACGGTTCTTTGTTTTGTGTGTTGTCAGCCATATCCGGAAAGAATCAAAAAAAGGTTCGTATCTAGGCTAATCTAAAGCCAGCACGCGTTGAAAGAAAAGGATTTTATCGCACAAGTCCAAACTTTAAAGATGAATCGGTGCCATATGTTTCGTTTCGGGCTCAGTTAATACCGCGCAACCGCCTGGTCAATATGCACAGACCATGCATCAATCCCGCCTTTTAAATTAGAGGCTTTAGTATAGCCATTCTGGCGCAGCCAGTTCACAGCCTTCATGCTGCGGCCACCATGATGGCAATGCACAACGACAGGAAAATCTTTTGTGACTTCGGATGCGCGGGATGGCAACGCACCGAGCGGGATCAGATGGCTGTCTTCGATTTTGGCGCGCGTATATTCGTCTTTTTCACGAACATCCAGCAGCATGAATTTTTCGCCGGCATCGATCATTGCCTTTAATTGCTTTACATCAATTTCAACGGGATAGTCACTCATCAGCGTTTCCTTAAAATACGAATTTGGGGCGGGTTACAAAACCGGGCAACAATGGCGCGGCGGTATCAAACAATTTTTGTTCGATAATTGCTTTTGCTTGTTTGGTATATAAGCGTGCTTCACCAATTTTTCCATGAAGATCGCCTTCCGGATATACCACACATACCATGCGGCCGCCTTCAGCCAATTGGTTGATGATTTTTTCCGGAATCCATTGCGCCGCGCCTTCAATAATAATGGCATTATAAGGCGATGCAGCAGCATAACCATCGGACAGGCTGCCCTGCACAAGACGCGTATTTTCCAAAAGAAAATCGATTTTATTTTGCTGCAGTTGTCGCGTAAGCGCTGCATCGCTTTCCAATGCAATAATCTCACCGGCAAGATCATTTAAAATTGCGCTTGAATAACCCGTTGCCGGGCCGATATCAAGCACGCGATCTTCATCCTGTAAGTTAAGTGCCATGATCATGCGCGCGAGCGTCATGGGAGCAAGCATTTTGCGACCATAACCGACCGATATATCATTATCGCTATAGGCCTGACTTTTTTGATCAGCAGGCACAAAAGCTTCGCGCGGCAACCGCCCTATAATATCGAGCAGTTTTTCGTTAATCACCTTGTTCGGGCGCAACTGGCTTTCAACCATGTTGAAGCGCGCGGCGGCGTAGAAATCAGGATGGGGTTTGGCGGCTGTGTTTGACATAATATTTTAGGACAATAGAGGGGTGATTTGCCGTATTTATAGCATCGGCATGAGCAGGCTTAAAGCATCATTATTAACCATCTATTATCAAGCTATTATCTGGGCGGTTATCAATGCTTGACCCCGCCCCTGCTTTTTCACTATGTTGGCGCTTCTTATGAGGCGCGATGGCAGAATGGCTATGTAGGGGACTGCAAATCCCCGTATTCCGGTTCGATTCCGGATCGTGCCTCCATTTTTCCTGGCACTTTTCTTGGCGGTTTGATCATCCATGCCCAATGAAGGCCCCGTTCATAATCACGTTCCACAAAACGAAGAAAAAAAGCTGTTTCTGGTTTTGTGCTTCACCGCCTTTATTATGCTGGTGGAAGTTGCGGGGGGATATTTTTCTGGCTCACTCGCGCTGCTTGCGGATGCCGGGCATATGTTCACGGATGTGGCAGCGTTACTTTTATCATGGCTTGCGATACGACTTGGGCGCAGGGCACCCGATGGTAATCGTACCTTTGGTTATCAGCGTTTAAAAATTCTGGCGGCTTATACGAATGCAATCCTGCTGTTTTTCTTATCGGCGATTATTATTGTTGAGGCGGTAGATCGCATTTTTTCACCGCGCAGGGACATTGATAGCCCGATTATGCTGGTGATTGCGGTGATTGGGTTTGTCACAAACCTTGCCAGTTACCTTGTATTAAGCCAGAAAGGCCATAAGCACGCCCATCATCATGCGCCTCATCACACACATGGGCATTCACATGGGCATTCACATGGGCATTCACATGGGCATGATCTGAATGTACAAAGCGCGCTTATTCATGTGCTGAGCGATTTACTCGGCTCGGCAGGTGCGATTGGCGCAGCGCTTGTGATTATCTTCTTCGGCTGGGATATCGCCGATCCGATCCTTTCCATTCTTGTGAGCGTGCTGATCCTGATCTATGCGTGGAATATGGGCAAACAGACCGTGCATATCCTGATTGAAGGTGCGCCGAATTCAGCGCTGCCCGATAAAATCAAACAAAGCATTATGGAACACGTGCAGGGCGTAAAAGATGTGCATCATGTGCATGTCTGGAGCTTAACGGAAGAACAGCCCATGGCCACGCTTGATCTAACGATTAACGACATCGCCAATTATCACACTGTTTTGTGCAGCATCCAGCAATTGCTGTCAAAAACCTATCATCTGGATCATGTGACGATACAGATTGAAAAAGGCCCGTGTTTTGATTTATAAGTGTTGAGTGATGAGAGTTGAGTGTTGAGTATATTACGCTTCTTCCTCATCACTCGTCTCTCAACACTTAACACTCGTATTCTTATGACAATCATCGATATTCATGCCCGCGAAATTCTTGATAGCCGGGGCAACCCCACCCTTGAAGTTGACGTAACATTGGAAAGTGGTGCAACCGGCCGCGCGGCTGTCCCATCGGGCGCATCCACAGGCGCGCATGAAGCCGTTGAATTACGCGATGGTGATAAGAAACGCTATGGCGGCAAGGGCACGCTCAAGGCTGTTGAAAATGTAAACAGCGAAATCCGCGATGCGGTGTGCGGGATGAGCGCCGCGGATCAGGTCGGGCTTGATATGGCCATGATCAATCTGGATGGCACTGAAAACAAATCACGCCTTGGCGCAAATGCCATTTTGGGCGTGAGCCTTGCGGTTGCCAAAGCAGCAGCCGTGCAGAGCAACCTGCCCCTTTACCGTTATGTTGGCGGCGCATTAGCAAGTGTATTGCCTGTACCAATGATGAATATCATCAATGGCGGTGCACATGCCGATAACCCAATTGATATTCAGGAATTCATGATCATGCCTGTTGGCGCGGACTGTTTTGCAGACAGCTTGCGCATGGGCGCAGAAATTTTTCACGCACTGAAAAAACTTCTGAAAGATGCCAAACATAATACAAATATTGGCGATGAAGGCGGCTTTGCGCCCAACCTTGCTTCGGCCGATGAAGCCCTGACCTTCATTATGAAAGCAATTGATTCAGCAGGCTATAAGCCGGGCCAAGATGTGCTACTGGCGCTTGATTCCGCCTCGACTGAGTTCTTTAAAGACGGTGTCTATCACCTTGAAGGCGAAGGTAAAAAGCTCAAGGCCGCGGAAATGGTTACCTATTACGAAACACTGGTTGGCAAATACCCGATTGTATCGATTGAAGACGGCATGGCCGAAGATGATATGGAAGGCTGGGCACTGCTTACACAGCGTTTGGGCAGCAAAATTCAGCTCGTTGGCGATGATTTGTTTGTAACCAATCCTGCACGCCTGTCTGATGGCATTGCCAATGGTTTGGCGAATGCCATTCTGGTCAAGGTAAACCAGATCGGCACGCTGACCGAAACCCTGCAAGCCGTGGATATTGCGCATAAAGCGTCCTATCGCGCGGTGATGTCGCATCGTTCTGGTGAAACTGAGGATTCCACGATTGCGGATCTGGCGGTTGCAACCAATTGCGGGCAAATCAAGACGGGTTCCCTCTCCCGCTCCGACCGGTTGGCCAAGTATAACCAGCTATTGCGGATTGAAGAGCAGCTGGGCGCCGCTGCGCGCTTTGCTGGCCGGGATGCTGTATTGCGGTAGTTAGAAAACATTTTATCAAACAGAGTGGTGCTATTCCTCTCCCCTCGGGAGAGGTTAGGAGAGGGGA
>RGZA01000007.1 GCA_010031785.1 Alphaproteobacteria bacterium | reverse complement strand
ATGAAGAACGTGCAGCACGCGTACAAGCGCTACGCGGCGCCATTGATGAAGAAAAACAGCGCGAAGCTGAAATGCGTGATGCACCGCCTGCTCCAACGGGTGGTCCACGTCCTGGTGATATCGTTCACCGCACAAAACCATCCGGCACTATGTCGGCTGAAACATTGCGCGCACGCGAATTAGAAGAACTGCGTCAAATTCAGGAATTTGAAAAGCAGCAAGCCAAGGAAAGCGAAGCCAAGCGCGTTGAAGATGAATCCAAACGCAAAAAAGATGGCGAAGAAGCACCGCGCGCCCTGATCGTGCCCAAGGGCATGAAACGCGCAACAGACGAAGAAGATGATGATGCGCCGCGCGCCAAGCGCCGCACCGCAGGCAAGGTTGCCGCAGCGCCTGCGCCAACGCCAAAACGGGATACCAACACCGGTAAAGGCCGCAACAGCGGCAAGGTTATGCTCTCGCAAATCCAGATGTCGGGTGAAGGCGGCGAAGTAGAAGTGATGCAGCGTACGCGCTCGCTCGCCTCCGCGCGCCGTGCACGCGAAAAGCAAATGCGTCAGATGATGACCAAAGAACAGCTTAAAATTGTTCGCGACATTGTCATTCCTGAATTCATCACTGTGCAGGAACTTGCCAACCGTATGGCAGAACGTGCAGGCGATGTTATCAAATCCCTGATGAAGCTTGGCGTGATGGCAACCATCACCCAAACTATTGATGCCGACACGGCAGAACTCGTCGCATCGGAATTTGGCCATCGCTACACCCGCGTTGCTGAAGCCGACGTTGAAATTGGTCTTGAGCAAATTGAAGAAAAAGCTGAAGATTTATTACCGCGCGCGCCTGTTGTTACGATTATGGGCCACGTCGATCATGGTAAAACCTCGCTCCTTGATTCCATTCGCAAGACCAATGTTGTGTCCCGCGAATCTGGCGGCATCACCCAGCATATCGGTGCCTATCAGGTCGAAATTCCAAAGGGCAAGATCACCTTTATCGATACACCGGGCCACGCTGCCTTTACCGAAATGCGTGCACGCGGCGCCAACGTAACCGACGTAGTGATTTTGGTCGTTGCAGCGAATGATGGTGTGAAGCCGCAAACCGTGGAAGCGATTACGCATGCCAAGGCTGCGAATGTTCCGATCATCGTTGCGATCAATAAAGTTGATTTACCTGCTGCCGATCCAAACCGCGTTCGTCAGGAATTATTGCAATATGATATTCAGGTTGAAGAGATGGGCGGTGAAACGCTGTCCGTTGAAGTATCAGCCAAGACGGGCAAGAACCTTGATAAGCTTCTTGAAACTATCCTGCTCCAGGCCGAAGTGCTTGATCTGAAAGCAAACCCAAACCGCAGTTGTAAGGGCGTGGTTATCGAAGCGCAGATGGATAAAGGTCGCGGTGCAGTTGCAACCGTACTTGTTCAGCAAGGAACCCTGCGCGCTGGTGATATTCTTGTATCAGGTATTGAGCTTGGTCGTGTTCGCGCGATTGTGAATGATCATGGCAAACCCCTTGATGCTGCCCTGCCCGCACAACCGGTTGAAGTCCTTGGCCTTGGCGGCGTGCCGCTCGCTGGCGATGATTTCGTTGTGGTAGCAACCGAAGCGCGCGCGCGTGAAATCAGTGACTTCCGTAAGCGCCGTAAGCTTGCTTCCAAGCAAGTAGCAAGCGCAACAAAGTCATCGCTTGAAGAAATGTTCACCAGCATCCGCGAAGGTGTTGCAAAGGAAGTTCCTGTTCTTATTAAAGGTGACGTACAGGGCTCGGTTGAAGCAATCCGTGGTTCACTTGATAAGCTTGCCGGCGATAACACCGAGGTGAAGGTCAAAGTTCTTGATGCTACCGTGGGCGCGATTTCAGAATCCGATGTGATTTTGGCAAAAGCATCGGGTGCGCTTATCATTGGCTTTAACGTGCGCGCAAATCCGCAAGCGCGTGATCTTGCCAAACGCGATAATGTCGATATCCGCTACTACTCGATTATCTATAACATCCTTGATGATGTGAAGGGCATGCTCTCCGGCCTTCTCTCGCCCGATCTACGCGAGAAATTCCTTGGCTATGCCACCATCTTGCAAGTCTTCAACATCACCAAGCACGGCAAAATTGCCGGCTGTAAGGTTAGCGAAGGGATCGTCAAGCGCGGTGCTAAGGTTCGCTTGCTGCGTGACAGTGTTGTTATCCATGAAGGCATGCTCAAAACCCTCAAGCGCATGAAGGACGAAGTCAAGGAAGTGCGCGAAGGTTATGAATGCGGTATGGCCTTTGAAAACTACGACAACATTCAAGAAGGCGATCAGATTGAGTGCTTCGAAGTTGAAGAAGTGGCACGCCAACTTTAAAAGATAAAAGGATTGAGTAGTGAGTATTGAGTAATGAGGAAATTCTTCACTACTCATTACTCATTTCTCACTACTATGTGATGAGCAAATTTAAAACCCCTACAGGTCAAAGCAGAACTCCCCGCCAGCTTCGTGTTGGTGAGGAATTGCGTCATGCGCTGGCAGCAGCGTTTCAGGATGGTAATTACCCATGGGAAACCAGCCTGCCGCGCAGCATTATTACGGTTACCGAAGTGCGCGTAAGCCCCGATTTGCGCAATGCCACTGCCTACATCGTAACATTGGGCGGGCAGCACAGCGCAGAAACTGTAAAGGTTTTAAATCAGGCCAAGTATTATTTTAAAAATGTGATTGCACAGAATGTTGAATTGCGTTTTGTACCGCAACTGCATTTCCAGATTGATACCTCGTTTGAATATGCCGAACGGATCGAACGCATTTTGCATGATCCCAATGTCGCGCGCGATTTAAAGCACGACGACACTGAAGAATGAAACAAACACTCCCCAAGAAACAAAAACAAAAAATTAATGGCTGGCTCATCCTTGATAAGCCCGCAGGGCTTAGCTCAACCCAGGCACTTGGCCGCGTCAAATGGGAACTCAATGCTGAAAAAGCAGGCCATGGTGGCACGCTTGATCCCTTTGCAACTGGCGTTCTGCCCATTGCCCTTGGCGAAGCAACCAAGCTTGTTAATCATGTGCTTGATGGAAAAAAATCCTACGCCTTTACTGCGGTATGGGGGCAAGCGCGCGATACCGATGATTGCACCGGAAAAACTATTGCAACATCCGATGCGCGGCCAACCCCCGAAGCCATCACAGCAGCCTTGCAAAAATTCACAGGCACCTTTCAGCAAATGCCCCCACAATTTTCAGCGCTGCATGTAAATGGTGAGCGCGCCTATGACCTTGCGCGCGCGGGCGAAACCGTTGAATTGCAAACCCGTGAAGTCACCCTCACCCGCTTTGACTATGTCGGTTCGCCCGATGCGCACAGCGCTGATTTCATCGTGGAATGCAGCAAGGGTACCTATATCCGCTCCCTGGCGCGTGATCTTGGGCAGGTTTTAGGCTGTTATGGCCATGTTAAGACCTTGAAACGCTTAAGCTGCGGCCCCTTTACCATGGCAGGCGCGATTTCACTGGAAACCATTGAAAAAATCGGGCAAAAGGAGGGCGGTTTGGAAAGGTTCCAAGCCGTATTATTGCCTCTTGCAACCGTGCTGGACGACATCCCGGCTCTGGCTGTCAATGAGGTAGAGACGCGCCGCTTGCGGCAAGGTCAACATGTGATTGTGCACCCGTTGCGCATTACAGCGCTGATGCAAAGCACCGATATCATTATGGTCAAACATGGTGAGGATTGCGTGGCGCTTGCAAAAGTCGATGGCCATATCGTTCACCCGGTGCGTGTCTTTCACCTTTCGTAAAAGGAGTACCCGATGTCGTTACACCAAACCAGAAAACAAGAAATTGTTTCAACATTCGCCCGTTCTGCAAACGACACTGGCTCACCAGAAGTGCAAATCGCGCTGATCACCAGCCAGATGACCTGCCTTTCAGACCATTTGAAATTGCACCCAAAGGATAACCATTCCCGCCGTGGCCTTCTCAAAATGGTTGGCCAACGCCGCAGCCTTCTCGATTACCTGAAGTCTGTAAACGAAGAAAGCTACAAAACCATTATCGAAAAGCTTGGTATTCGTAAGTAAGCTTTTTTATAAGTATTCATTTAAGGGGCGCTATTTTATAGCGCCCCTTTTTATTTTAGTTTGTAAAATGGCATATTAAGTTTTTGCTACTATTTGCTTTCAAAAGCCGATTGGCTTCAAAACCATCAAATAAAAAATGATAAGAACACTTGGAAAAGCTAGCACACCAAGAAATATCCACCAGCGGTCATATTCCCAATAGCGATCAGGAAGTGGATATGCATATCGAAGGCTTGCTTGGCCATATCACGCATCTTTATTTGCAGCCATATCACAGGTAGCCAACACGCACCCGCAAAGAAAAATAGGATGAGCGCTGTTATTAACCAAAAATCTGTTACAATATGACCACCAAGAGTAACAAGGCCCATACCGGATGCGAGCTGAATAATAATGGCTGGTGTCGTAAAAACCCAATCAGCAATCACAACATGACGCGTAACAAAATAAATATCCGAAACATTTTTGCGGCGATTGGCTATAAACATAAAAAATGCACTGCCAATACCTGTGCCAAACAGGATGGTTGAACTTATTATATGAATTAACTTAACTGTTAGATAGTCCATGCTTAATGACCCAAACATCAAAACTGAAGGACAGCTTATAAAGCTTGCGCTTGGTGAGCAATGGAAGAATTTATCCTCAAAAACACAAGCTCGGTTT
Organism: Alphaproteobacteria bacterium; assembly: GCA_010031785.1. Taxonomy (GTDB): domain Bacteria; phylum Pseudomonadota; class Alphaproteobacteria; order UBA9219; family RGZA01; genus RGZA01. Next base: position 31,751 of record RGZA01000007.1, on the reverse strand, counting down.
GAGCAGGACCCACTCTATACCGAACCAAAAGAATATGATGGAGTGATGACAGAGGTTCGCTGCTCTCCTCTCGGCAAGCTATTTGCATATTGCGCAAAGCTGATTAATGCTCCTCTGATACCTTATTGCCAAACCAATGTCCCTATTGATGTGAAGGTTTATAAGGAGAATGGCGATCCCAGTATTCATAAGAGCAGGGTTTATTATTTTACAGGCAGGAAACCATTTCAGGTTCATTCTTACATGGCGCTTAATCGCAAGAATGAATTTGAAGAATATGTAAATTCATGGCTTGGCATGACAATGAATGTGTATGCCATAAATGGTAACTTGCACTTTGAAACAACACATTATTTTATCAAAATTGCAGAGTGGCGCCTACCCATTCCAATGATATTTTCACCCGGAAAAGCCATGATTAAGCATAGCGATTATGGCGATGATCGCTTTGAGGTACGAATAGAAATGATCCATCCATGGTTTGGGTTAATGTTCCTGCAAGAAGGCATTTTCAAAGAGAAGACTCTATGACGAAGGAAACACTCTATCTGATTTACGATGGCGAATGCCCATTATGCAGCCAAGTCGCAAAAGTTATCAAACTCCGCCAAGCCGTTGGTAATATGGAAATCATCAATGCCAGAGAAGAACACGCACTTGTTAAAGAAGCAAAGAAACAAGGCTATGATTTAAATAAAGGGATTGCAATTAAATATCAGGGCAAATCGTATTACGGCAAAGATGCCATGCATCTCCTGGCAATGCTGGGAAGCGAGGTTGATATCATTAATAAGATAAATGTTTTTCTCTTCAGATCGAAGATTCTTTCAGCATTCTTTTATCCGCTTTTCAAATTCATCCGACATTATCTATTAATAATTATGGGCGTAATTCCCATTGAGCCCGATCACAATACACCAATATTCAAATCAATTTTTGGCGACACATGGGAAATATTACCTATTGTTCTCAAAAAACATTATGCCATCAAGCCCCATAGTAATGATTGTGTAGTCGTTGAAGGGGTTTTAGATATTACCGTGTCATGGCTCGTTGGCTTAATGGCGCGATTATCGGGCGTGCTGGTTTCAGAATCCGGAAAACAAATTCCTGTCACAGTAACATTCCGGAGCGGCATACATTCCGATGTATTTCGTTTTGAACGAGTTTTCCATTATCCAAAAAAAGATGTTCGTTTTTTTTCGCGGATGAAGCCATACCGCAAAGATGAAGTAATTGAATTTATGCGTTTTGGCATTTGCTGGCGATGTATATATCATTGGAATGGTCAGAAAGTTATTTTAAGCCATCGCGGTTATGCTTGGCGCATTATGAATATTATTATCCCCTTGCCATTTGAATGGATAATCGGAAAAGGACACGCAGAAGAAACACCCATTTCTGATAATAGCTTTAGCATGTGGATGCATGCCAAGCATCCGTGGTTTGGTGTAACTTTTGCCTATACCGGTGAATTTAGAATAAAGGATATGTCGTGCGCGGCCCTATATTAATCCTTGGCGGCTATGGCAATTTCGGCAAACGCATTGCAACAGCCTTATGCCGCGATGGTTACAGAATTATCATTGCCGGGCGCAATAAGGAAAAGGCGGAAACCTTTGCTCAGCAGCTACCGAATGGATTGGTACAGACTGCGATTTTTGATGTGCGGCGTGAACTCGCAGATCAATTAAAACTCATAAAACCATCGGTCGTTATCAATACATGCGGCCCATTCCAGAATAGCGATTACCACATTGCGAACATATGCATTGAAGCATCCTTACATTATATCGATCTGGCGGATGGCCGCGATTTTGTAACAGGCATTACGCAACTTGATGAGAAGGCAAAACAGCATCATGTTGCAATCATTAGCGGCGCCAGCACTGTGCCCGGACTTTCTTCAGCCGTGCTGGAACATTTTAAAAAAGATTTCTCATCTTTTGATGATTTAACATTTGGCATCAGCCCTGGTCAGAAAGCTGAACGTGGCCTTGCCACAACCCAGGCCATTTTATCGTATGTGGGCAAGCCACTGAAAATAATCGCTGGGCAAAAACATATGCGCTATGGCTGGCAAGATATATATCTGCAAAACTATCCTGGCCTTGGCATGCGGTGGATGGCAAATTGCGATATTCCTGATCTTGATCTGTTGCCACAGTATTATGGACTGAAATCTGTTCGTTTTTCTGCAGGGCTAGAATTATGGCCGCTACATCTTGGCTTATGGATAGTAAGCTGGTTGGTGCGCTTAGGGTTGCCGCTTTATCTGCCACACTATGCAGAACCACTTTTGAAGATCAGCAATTGGTTTGATCGCTTTGGCTCAGCCGATGGTGGAATGCATATGATCATTTCGGGCAAAAATCACCACGGCCAATCTCATCGTATAACGTGGTTTATCATTGCGCGCGATGGTCATGGCCCCAATATTCCAACCATTCCTGCTATCATTCTTGCTAAAAAACTAGTCGACAAAACCTTCCCCCTTGAAGGAGTAATGCCCTGTCTTAGCCTTGTAACATTAGAAGAGTATTTGCACGAGCTAAGCTACTATAGCATAGAAACAGTTACTTCGCTTTTATAGCTATAATTTTTAAAAATTATCCAGCAAAAACAATCATCAGGAGCGCTTTACGCGTCTCTTTACTCCGTACGCTGATTGCCCTAAGAATGTGGCCAATCGCGCTAAGGATTCGGCGGGGGCGTGTGTCTTGAATAAAATGCATTTTATAAACGAATGCCCTTTATTCAGGTCACTCTCCTTGCTCCTTAGCGTTCTTATAAAACCTAACAATACAAGGAACTCTCTATGTTTAATATCCATCGTAAAGAAATCATGTGGGCTGGCCGTAAGCTGGTTCTAGAAACCGGTAAAATTGCTCGTCAGGCAACTGCTGCGGTTGTTGCAACCTATGGCGATACATCCGTGCTCTGCACCGTTGTTGGCGCAAAGAAAGCCAAGGAAGGTCAGGATTTCTTTCCTCTGACCGTGAACTATCAGGAAAAAGCCTATGCTGCTGGTAAAATTCCTGGTGGCTACCTAAAGCGCGAAGGCCGTCCTTCCGATTTTGAAACCCTTACCAGCCGTTTGATTGATCGCCCGATCCGTCCCCTCTTCCCTGAAGGCTTTTTGAATGAAGTTCAGGTTGTGGCGACTGTTCTCTCGCACGATCTTGTCAATGAATCCGACATCGTTGCATTGGTTGGTTGCTCTGCTGCCCTTACCCTTTCCGGTATTCCGTTCATGGGCCCGGTTGCAGGTGCAAAGGTTGGCTATAAGGATGGCGAATTCATCCTCAACCCCACAATCGAACAACAGGTTGGCAGTGAGCTCGATCTGATCGTTGCGGGTACAACCGAAGGCGTTTTGATGGTTGAATCAGAAGCCAAGGAACTTTCAGAAGACACCATGCTTAAAGGCGTGATGTTCGCACACAAAAACTTCCAACCGGTTATTCAAGCGATCATTGAGCTTGCTGAACTAGCTGCAAAAGAAGCATGGGCATTGCCTGTTCCTTCCTTTGATAAAGCGGCATGCGAAAAGAAGCTGGAAGGCATCATCGGGGCTGATCTTAAGGCAGCGTACGCTGAAACCATCAAGCAAAATCGCCAAAGCAAGATCGCTGCATTAAAGGATAAAGCTGCAAAGAGCATTCCTGAAACCGAATTCTGTGCAGGCGCTGTTGCTGAAACAGTTGAGCATATGGAATATAACTATATGCGTAACATGATCCTTGATACCAAGAAGCGTATCGATGGCCGTGATACCAAAACTGTTCGCCCAATCGTTAGCGAAGCAGGCATTCTGCCACGCACCCACGGTTCAGCCTTGTTCACACGCGGTGAAACCCAAGCATTGGTTGTTGCAACCCTTGGCACCGCACAGGATGAACAACGCATTGATGAATTGACCGGTGATCGCACCGAAAACTTCATGCTGCATTACAACTTCCCTCCCTACTCGGTTGGTGAATGCGGCCGTATGGGCACCCCAGGCCGCCGCGAAATCGGCCATGGCAAGCTTGCATGGCGCGCCCTGCATCCTATCCTGCCACCTAAGGAAAGCTTCCCTTACACGATCCGCCTTGTTTCCGAAATTACGGAATCAAACGGTTCATCATCGATGGCGACCGTGTGCGGTTCATCCCTTGCATTGATGGATGCAGGCGTTCCACTTGCCCGCCCCGTTGCAGGTATTGCCATGGGCCTTATCAAGGAAGCAAAGGGTTATGCCGTGCTTTCTGATATTCTGGGTGATGAAGATCACCTTGGCGATATGGATTTCAAGGTAGCCGGTACCGATAAGGGTATTACCTCCTTGCAAATGGATATCAAGATTACCTCGATCACCGAAGAAATCATGCAGGTTGCCCTTAAGCAGGCACAAGAAGGCCGCATGCATATCCTTGGTGAAATGGCAAAGGCTCTGACCGGTGCTCGTACCGAACTGAATGCAACTGCGCCACGCATCACCACCATTCAAATCCCGGTTGATAAAATCCGCGAAGTGATTGGTTCAGGCGGTAAGGTTATTCGTGAAATCACCGAAAAGACTGGCGTGAAGATCGACATTGAAGATGATGGCCGCGTGATGGTTGCATCCAACGATGAAGCAAAAGCGAAAGCTGCGCTTGATTGGATCAAGGGCATTGTTGCGGTTCCAGAAGCTGGCATGATCTACGAAGGTAAGGTTGTGAAGATCATGGATTTTGGCGCATTCGTAAACTTCCTTGGCGGTAAGGATGGCCTTGTGCACATCTCCGAACTTGCTAACCAGCGCGTTGGTAAAGTTACCGATGTTGTGAAGGAAGGCGATGTTGTGAAGGTTAAGTGCCTAGGCACTGATGATCGCGGCAAGGTTCGCCTTTCGATGAAGGCTGTGAACCAGCAAACCGGCGAAGATCTGACCAAGCAGCAACAAGCAGCTGGATAAGGTTAATTAAGATATCAAACCGGCATTCTTGTACAAACGAGAATGCCGGTTTTTTTATTTTTTACTTTCAAAAGGAACGGCTATAGTGATCATGGTTTTAAAATTTAAATAATAAGGCGGGGAATTGATATGACTTCATTTGATCATCTTGGATCGCTGCTAGCCGATGCAAGAGAAGCCCTGCGGCTATCTTCAGATGATTCCTGCACAGAAACCTTAGCAAACATAGAGCAAGACCTAAGGCTACACACGGATTGGAACAATGATATAGCTAAGGCTACTTCTAAGTACGATCTTGGATATATACTAGAGGGGATAGCTAAAAATATAAAGCAGGAGAATAGAAGAAATCCTAGAGCTACAGCTGAGAGTATCCATCGGCAGTGTGTGTTCGAATGGTTAGCCGAGCGTGCCTCCAGTGACCTGCAGGGGAATTTCAAGTCTTGGGAAGAGATCAAACTTGGCATTGAAGAGAACAGAGGTGGCGCTATAGCGCGTAAATTTATAGCAGGGCTCGAACACTGGAAAGTATTACGGAAATCAAAAAGACTAGAACATATACTTGCTTTTAGAAGTGCAGGAAGCGAAATAATATCAGCATCCCTGCCGACCAATTCTATACCGCGCCAACGTTCGCGTCATGTATCCGCATACGCAATACTTACCTGCGGTTAATAGGCTGAAAATTTATTTCTTTACGATCTAACCAAGCAGCAAGCTGCTGGATAAGACGCTCGCTATAGAATAATAAAAAGCCCTTCTGTTCATTCAGAAGGGTTTTTTTATTACCGTCGTTTTTATCGTGTGAATTATTTTACGCCGTCATATCAAGGATCGATGTCTTATCCAGAACATCCGCCATCGCATCGCGTACCTTCTTCATGGTTTTACGAATTTGGCAGCTGCGCTCATCCTTGCAATCATCACATTTCTGGTATGCCGATAAACTTGCACAACGCACCGGCGCAAGCGGCCCATCGATAACGCGCATCAACTCAGCAACGGAAATATCCTTGGCAGGCCGCGCAAGATAATAACCACCAAACACACCGCGTTTGCTTTCGACAAAATGATTGCGTTTCAGTTCCTGCAGAATATTTTCAAGAAATTTGATAGGGACACCCGCCTCCCTGGCAATTACCTTGCTTTGGGTCATATCCTGCTTGCTTTTTGCAAGCACTGTCAGGGCACGCAGGGCATATTTGGCTTTCATCGACAGCATGGAATTTCCTATGATTAACGAGCAAATTATGACTTTAAGTAAGAAAACATATCGAGTAAATAGGGTTTTATTTTTGACAAGATGCCCGTAAAAAGCATACTCTGCCACTCATGACTGATACTGAGATTTACACCGTTGCGGCCCTTTACCGCTTCACGCCCATTGCTGATGCATCCGCGCTTCGCGCTATGCTAAAGCCTGCCTTTGCCGAGCTTGGCATTTGCGGCTCGTTGCTAGTGGCCCCCGAAGGAATTAACGGTACGCTCGCTGGCAGTGCGACGGCAGTGGACCAGATGCTGGCGCTGCTGGCACAAACCACAGGCCTGCCGCGCGCAGATGTGAAATTTTCAACCTCCCCCTTCAAACCGTTTGATCGGCTCAAGGTGCGTTTGAAAAAAGAAATTATTACGTTTAATCAACTTGACGCCAATCCCAATCAACGGGTTGGCACCTATGTTGAACCTAAGGATTGGGATGCATTGATCAATGATCCATCGGTTGTTGTGCTTGATACACGCAACACATACGAAACCATGGTTGGAACATTCAAAGGCGCGATTGATCCCGGCATTGAGCAATTCAGCGATTTTGCAAATTTCGTACGTGAAACCCTTGATCCCACCAAGCATAGCAAGATTGCGATGTATTGTACCGGCGGTATTCGCTGTGAAAAAGCATCGGCCTTCATGCTCGCAGAAGGTTTTCCGGAGGTTTATCACCTCAAAGGTGGCATTCTCAAATATCTTGAGGAAATTCCACAGGAACAAAGCACATGGAATGGCGAATGCTATGTGTTTGACCGCCGCATGGCCGTTGGCCACGGCCTTGCAACTGGCGCGCATGCGATGTGTTTTTCATGCGGTTATGCGCTAAATGAAGCCGATCAAACCCATGCCTTATACGAAGCGGGCGTCTCCTGCCATCACTGCCATGCCACCACCAGCGATGCTGATAAAGCGCGCTATCGCATGCGCCACGTACAAATGACATCGCAAATGACCAGCCATAAATGCGCTGGTTGATATGAAGAAAAAATCCTCTCCATTGCTGCCACGCCTCGTCGCTGTCGTAGCAATTGTACTCATTGCGGGCGCAGCATGGCAGTATATGGTGGAAAAAAATTATGAAACCCAGCAGCAGGAGCGCACCGATAACAAACAAATGATGCAGGATGCGTTAGGCTGGGGCAGCGAACTGCATTTTGATAAAAAAGAAAATACGATCACGCGCATTCGCTTCATGCTTCGCGATAAGCAACATAACCCCATCAAGGGCGCTGATGTAAAAATTATATTGTCCAGCACATCACAAACAAAAGACATACTCACGCAAAGCAATATTACTCTTTCATTGCCGATGGTCGAGCCAGGGGTCTATCGCGGGCAAATAAAACTGCCCCATCCCGGCACATGGAATGCGGCAATTAATGCGCAAATCGGCCAGAATACCTATCAGATCACTGAGCACGTTGCGCTGCAATAAGCTGCATTTGCACTGCTCCTAGGATTTTTTTAATTATTTGCATTAATACTGCACTTTCTGCACACTTATAAAAAATCAAAACACCGACGGAATAATCTTATGTGGAAAATTATCTGGGCCATTATTACAATCGCATTCACCTTTGTGGGGCTTGATTGTTCTGGCAAGGTCATGAAAGTAACAGAAGCATGGTCACGTGCAACGCCTGCTGGCGCAACAACTGCAGAAGTCTATCTCACAATTCAAAATCGTCTGGATACTGCAGACACCTTGCTAACGCTTACCAGCTATGTCGCAGAAGATATCAGCCTGGCTGAAACCAGCAATGTGAATGGCGTCAATGAATCGCAGCCGCTTGCGACCCTGACTATTCCTGCTGGAAAAGACATTACGCTCAAACCCAACCGCACTGTGATTGTTCTCAAAAAACTCAAGCAGCCCTTAAAAGCAGGCGACAAATTCCCGCTCACTCTCACTTTTGAAAAAGGCGGGCAAGTACTGGAAGATGTAAAGGTTGAGCCCGCCAGCACGCTTAGCTACCCCAAATAAGGAACATATCTTGGACGACGAACTGATTGTAAAAGACAGCAATGGCGCACGTTTAGCCGATGGCGACAATGTCACGCCTATCAAGGATTTGCCTGTAAAAGGTACCTCCGTGACCTTAAAACGCGGCACACTGGTCAAGAATATTCGCCTCACCGATAATGATGAGCTCGTCGAATGCAATGTCGAAAAAGTACGCGGTCTTGTGCTTAAAACCTGCTTTTTGAAAAAAGCCTAGATTGTTTTAATCAGCTCTTCGAGCAGCGCTTCTTGGCAGCTGATTTCATCTTCTAGCTTACCATGCGCTGCCGTTAAACGTTTCAGCTCTGCTGCATGATCGGGCTTGGCAAAAAACTCCGCCATCTCGCCTTCCAGATCCTGTTTGCGCTTTTGCAATTCGGCAATTTTCTTTTCAAGCACTGCAGCCTGCTTTTCAGCTTCCGACACATCCACGGCTTGCGCATTATCATTTTTGGGTTTGCGTGCATCCTGCTTGAGCTTATCGCGCTCCATCTTGCGCTGGCGGATCACCAGCTTGCAATAGGCATCCAGATCATCATCAAACGCGGTTACCTTGCCATCGGCCACAAGCCACAATTGATCGGCCACATGCTTTACCAAATGCGCATCATGGCTTACCAAAATCACGGCGCCTTCATAGTTATTGATTGCCTGCGCAAGGGCTTCACGCGCATCAATATCAAGATGGTTAGTCGGCTCATCAAGCAACATAATATGCGGGGCATCAAAGCTCATCAGGCAGAAGAGCAATCGCGCTTTTTCACCACCCGAAAGACCACCGACCTTGGTATCCGCCTTGTGGCGGTCAAATCCAAAGCGCGCAAGCATCGAGCGTACCTGCACCTCGGTCTTGTCCTTCATCGCCAGCATCATGGTTTCAAATGGCGTGACATTGACATCGAGCTCATCCGTCTGGAACTGGGCAAAATAACCGATCTTGAGCTTGCCGGATTTATGCAATTCACCCTGTAAAGGCGATAGACGCTCTGATAAAATCTTCACCAGCGTGGACTTACCATTGCCGTTCGCGCCCAGCAGCGCAATGCGATCTTCCATATCAATACGCAGATCGAGCTTTTTTAAAATTGGTTTTCCAGGCGCATAGCCTGCATCCACCTGCTCAAGCCGTATAATCGGCGATTTCATGGGCTTAGGCTCAGGAAAGGTAAAGGCCGTCACGCGGTCTGCAATCACTGCATCGACAATATCCATTCTCTCAATGGCTTTAAGGCGGCTTTGCGCCTGACGCGCCTTACTTGCCTTGGCACGAAAGCGTTCGACGAACTTCATCATCATATCTTTTTGCGCCGTTTGCTTCTCATGCATTGCCTGCTGGTTCATCAGACGCTCGGCGCGGCGGCGTTCAAAACTGTCGTAATTACCAGTATAAGCATTGAGTGTCTTGTTCTCAAGATGCAGGATATGCGTAACCGTTTTGTTCAGAATATCACGGTCATGGCTGATAATGATCAACGTTTGCTGGTAGCGCATAAGGAAGTTTTCAAGCCACACCATCGATTCAAAATCCAGATGGTTAGTGGGCTCATCAAGCATCAACACATTGGGTTGGCAAAATAAAACAGCTGCAAGCGCAACGCGCGCACGCCAACCACCCGAGAAAGAAGAGATCGGATTTTGCTGCGCTTCATCACTGAAGCCAAGCCCCGCCAAAATGGTCGCAGCGCGTGATGGCGCATCATAGGCATTGATGTCATTGAGCCGATCAAAGATATAAGAAATACGCTCCGGATCACTTGCGGTTTCAGATTCTTTGAGCAGACTTGCGCGCTCGGTATCGGCATTGAGCACAACATCTAAAATCGAGGTACCATCATCAGGAATATCCTGGCGCACCATGCCAATCGTCGTGCCTTTGATAAAAGAAATCTCACCGCCATCGGGCTGTAACTCGCCAGCGATGAGTTTAAACAGCGTGGATTTTCCAGCGCCATTGGGACCCACAAGGCCAACACGGTGCCCCGCCGGTATATTGACCGAGACATGTTCAAGAAGGGCGCGTCCGCCAATGCGGTAAGTGAGATCATGAATTGAAAGCATGCCGCTTTTTACTGGAGTTTTGGGAAAGTGCAACAGGTTTATAACTAGACCTGTTTCATCGCCAAAATACGGTCCACACGGAACAAACGCGGCTCATCGCGCTTGGTACAATGGGCGCGCATGCCCTGATAAATCTGCCCCTGATAGCGCGCCTCCCCCACTGTGGATGGAATCACAATCCGCGTAGTTTGCGTGTCATTCGCCTTAAGATAGGTAATTTCAATGCGGCCTTTTTCATTGATAACTTTACGGATGAGCGCGACTTTTTCTGCAACACCGTTATCAAGCATACGCGTACGGCCATTAAAGAAATCGGCGATACGTTCATCGGTACGGATATTATGGCTGCGGATGGGGGTTTTTAAAATAATGCCCTCAAAGGCTGTACAACGGCTCAACGCCACATAAATCTGTCCTGCGGCAAACGTTCCCGTTCCAATATCAATCACCACATGATCAAAGGTCTTACCCTGGCTTTTATGAATGGTAATCGCCCATGCTAGACGAAACGGATATTGCGTAAAGGTGCCAACCGGTACTGATACTAGCGCACCCTGTTCAAGCGCAGTGCGATAGACTTCCCACGCATGGCGACGCACCTCCACCCGTTTGCGCGTATCGGCAAGACGTACCATGAGATATTCATCACCATCGGCATCATGCTCAACGCTTTCGATGGTACCAATACTTCCATTGACCCAGCGACGGTCACTATCATTATTGAGCATCATGATCTGCGCGCCGATTTTATAGGTTAGCTCTGGCGCAGTTGGGAAATATTCCTTGCCAAACTCCCCTTCGGTTACGGCTTTATTTTTATGGATACGACCTTTAAGCGCTTCCAGATGCGCATTATTAATCTCATCCGCTTTCAGATTGGTTGTGGTGAGCGTGATAAACCGCCCTTCTTTACTATCGCTTTCTGCAATACCATGGCGGCTGTTGAGATGCTTGATATCCGTATCCTTGATGGAATTACTGCGAATACGGTTGAGCAAATCGACAAAACGCTGATCTTTCTGACGATACACCTTGGTCAGTTCGATGATTTCCGGCGGCTCTTCCTGTAAGGCATGCGCGCTGAAAAAATACGGCGTTGCATAATGCCCATCAAAAATTGGCTGTTCATCACGGCTTACCACCGGCGGCAACTGATAAAGATCGCCGATGAAAATCATCTGCACACCACCAAAAGCCAGTTCTTCATGCGGGCCATAAAGCCGTAAGAACTCATCAATGCAGTCGAGCATATCAGCGCGCAGCATCGATACTTCATCAATGATAATTGCTTTGAGTTTTTTATAAAGCTTGGGTTCGCGCGGTTTGGTTTTACGTGCGCGGATGCTTTGCGGTGTGACATCGACATAGAAATTAAAAAAACTATGGATCGTCTGGCCTTTAACATTCAGCGCCGCAACGCCTGTTGGCGCAAGCACCACCGGCTTTTTATCGGTCATCGCGCAAAAATATGATAGGAGCGTTGATTTACCCGTTCCGGCCTTCCCTGTGATAAACAGATTTTTGCTGGTATCCTCCATCACCGCGAGCGCTTCGCTAAACCGCTCATTGAGCTCAGGCGAAAAGGCCATTTCGCTGCCCGTTGATACCGTGGCTTTCGCGCGCACTACCGCCTTGGCTTCCTTTTTCTCATGGCGTTTTTGCGCAGCTGGCGATGGCGTAAATTCTGGCGCCGGCACAATCTTGCGCCCGTCCTCATCCAGCAAGCCAAGCAATTTTAAATGTGCGCCAATCCCACCTGTCGTGCGGCCATGCTCCTTGGCAGATGCGCCCAGCGTTTTGCCTTCTACAAAGGCGTCATAAAGCCTGCGTTCTTCTTCAACGCTCCACGCCTTACCTTTTCGTTCCAATTCGGATTGCTCGCTCATGCTATGAAATTATCAAGAAAACATTGGTTTATCTATCACAAATAATATTTTATCATCGCTGCATGAAATCCCTTTCCCTAAGCGATGCCGCCTTTGCCTGCTTTATCCTAAGCATTACGCTGCTGCCAATCGGCTTTGGTGGCAACCGCGATCTGCCTTTTGGTTTGGCACAGTGCGGGCTTGGGCTTAGCGCGCTGTTGCTGCTTAAAGAACAGCAGATTCTTTGCGCATGCTTCTGGCCAAAGCGCATTCAATGGGCGCTCGGTCTGTTTGGTGTGGTGGCGCTATGGGGTTTACTACAAACGCAATCTTTCATGCCCGGTGAATGGCATCACCCCTTATGGTGGGAGGCAGAAAAAATCCTGCATAAACCGCTGAGCGGTAGCATTGCGTTGTGGCATGATGAAGCATTCTATAACTTTAATCGGCTGATCACCTATATCACTGCAGGTATTCTGGCCTACATTTTTGCTCAGGATCACAACCGCGCGCGATTGATGGTGCAAGCACTCTGGTATTCGGGCATTGCGATATGCATCTATGGCTATATTAGTCTTACAACTAGTGACACCGTATTATGGCAAGCCAAAACGCAATATCAGGGCGATTTTACTGCCAGTTTTATCAATAAAAACCATTATGCGATCTATGCGGCGATGGTAATGCTGTGCGGCACTGCCCTGCTTTATCAATCATGGCGTGATGGTAAAAAATCTAAAGCATTCATCCCACTACTTCTTATCGCATCTGTGTTTGTAAGCATCGTGCTGAGTCATTCACGCGCAGGATTAATGCTGAGCATCGTGGGGCTGTCCTTATTCTTCTTTTGCTACCAGCTTTATAAAAAACGCTGGAATATTGCAGGGCAGATCGTCATTGCGTCCATCCTTATCATCAGCGCAACCGCATGGATTGCCGGCCAACATTCCGACCATTTCGCCCAATTATTTACCGATCAGTCATCGGGTGTACGCCTTGCTGCTTATCAATTATGTCTGCAAGCAATTGCCGATAATCCATGGTTTGGCTATGGGCTGGGCTCATTTCAGGCCGTGTTCCGTATGTATAATCAAGCGATTTCCATTGCGTTCAATCATGCGCATAGCGATATACTGGAATCCCTCGTTGATCTGGGCTTACCCGCAGGATTACTGCTATGGGCTGCCATCCTGCTACTTATCAGCGGATTGATACGCGGCCTTTTCAAGCGGCGCAGATATGGCATTTTCCCAGCTCTTGCGATTGCTAGCACAATAATGGTGCTCAGCCATAGCGCTGTTGATTTCAGTTTACAAATCCCGGGCGTTGCGATGCCCTTTGCAATGCTGCTTGGCATGGGCTTGGCGCAAAGTTGGGGCTTAAGCAAAAAGACTAATGCTTATGCCGTGTCTGCCAGCGCTGATGAAGCACCGGGTCATCCTTAATCGCATCAACCAGCACATCTCTTAAACCACGCTGCGTTGCTACTGTTTCAAGATCATACCAGTTTAGGCGATAGCCAAGACGCCACATGTCTTTTTCATGGCTGCGCTCTGCATCAGACTGCATATCGGCATAATCACGCCACATTAAAATACGCTCAATCCCGCCAAGATTATCGGGGTAAGAAATCATATCGGCAAAACGTAAAGCTTCGAATGCGAAAGGACGGTTGCCCATCGTCTGCTGCCGCAAATAAGCCAGTCTTATCCATGCGTAGGAATCAATCGGGTTTCGTGCCAATAGCGCTTCCTGCTTCTCGCGTAAATCCGATAAAAGCGTAAGGCGTGGTGCAAAACCCAGCGCACTGCTTTGATTGATCTGATGGGCAATGCGATCATTCGCAGCCGCAGTCGGCCTGAAATCAGCCCACAGATTAACCGCAGCAAACCCAAAGAGCAGAACGGCCAACGCAGTGATGCCAAGATTAGTTGGTGTAATAATCTTTGTACTTGTCATAATAATAACCGTAATCGCCATATTTCTTTTGTTCTTCCAGATTAACCTGGTTAAGCACAACGCCAGCAATTTTTGCATTACAATCGGTAAGGCGTTTAATGCCTTGCGCGATGACTTCGCGCGGCGTTGTCGCCCAGCGCACGAGATACACGGTGGTATCAACCAACTTGGTGACAACCACACTATCCGCTACTGCAATCACCGGCGGCGTATCGATAATCACGAGATCATACTGCTCGCGCGCAATAGCAAGCAGCCGTTCCATTTGTTTGGATGCCAACAGATCATGTGGATTTGGGGTTTTTGCGCGTGCAATCAATACATCCATACCACTGATATCTTTCTGTACGGCCTGCGCCAACTGCACCTCACCCGATAAAATGCGCGCCAGATCCGGCTGGATTTTATCAAGCCCAGCAACGCTATGCACGCGCGGGCGGCGCATATCCGCATCAATCAGCAACACGCGCGCGCCCGATTTTGCCATGATGCGTGCAAAGCTTATGGCGAAAATGGTTTTACCTTCATTTGGCAGCGAACTTGTCACCATAATCACCTTGGGCGGCGCATCCACATTAGAAAAATGCACCGCCGTGCGTATGCTGCGAATGGATTCCGCATAGATCGATAATGGTTTTTCCAACACATAATCGGTTGGCAACTGGCTGCTGCAATCCATGAGCGGAACAATGCCAAGCCCTGCAACGCCTAGCGCTGTTTCCAACGCATTGAGATCGCGGTAACCACGCTCCATATATTCACGAATAAACGCAACGGCAAAACCGATCATTCCACCTAAAACAAGGCTAAGCACAAAGAAAATCACAGGATTAGGGAAATAAGGCTTTAGCGCCACTTCGGCCTTTGCGACAATACGCGCATCGGCCATTTGTAAATCCTGCTGCTCGGCAACCTGTTTGAAGCGCGCAAGGAAACTTTCATACAGCGTCTTGTTCGCATCCGCTTCGCGGCGCAGTTGGCGCAAGGTAACCATCGCCTGATCACCCTCGCCCGTCTGATTTTTAAGCGCAGCAACACCTTCTTCAAGGCTTTTCACCTTGCTGCGCGCAATATCCAGATCACTATCCGCGCCACTGAGAACTTTCTGCGTTTCTTCCTCAACCTTGGCGGTGATATCGCGCAATTCATTATGTACATTGATCATGGTCGGATGGCGGTTACCATAACGCGCCGATAAATCGGCTTCCTTGCGGCGCACTTCGGCTAATTGGCTTTTGAGTTCCTGAATAAGCGGCGATGCCATCACAACGGATGCCGATTTACCTTTTTCCTTCAAATTCCTGATGGTTTTTTGCTTGGCTTCCGCTTGCGATAACTCTGCGCGTGCCTGAATAAGTTTGGTGCTAATCTCAGCAAGCTGTTTCTGGGTGATGGTTTCTTCAGCTGCCCCCACCAGATTATGCGCAGCGCGGAAATCCTCTACCGCTTTTTCACTTGTGCGCAGCTCCTCGCGCAATCCTTCCAAACGCTTGGCCAGCCACTCATTCGCGCGCTGGCTTGCATCAAATTTTACTTCCAGCTGATCCACAAGATACTGGTCAGCAAAGGCGTTGGCAATGCGTGCTGCGCGCTCTGCATCCGCATCGCGGTAGCGAATAGCAATACTATAGGAATGGCCATCATTTTCGACTTCCAGATTCTTTTTGAGAACCGTGGCAATCAGCGTGCGCTCGGCGGTTTCGCTTTTTTGTGCTTCGTCATCGTTCTTCTTCCATGGGAGCAAGCGCGCAAGCCATCCAAACCCACGCAAATTCGGATTAATATCCGCATCTTCATTGAGCTTGAGCTGTTTTTGCACGCGGTCAATCACCGCACGCGATGAAATAATATCAATTTCAGAACGCACCGCCGATGTATCAAGCGATACATTGGAAACTACTGCTTCCATATTCGTTACACGTGTTTTGCGGCTATCCATCATTACAATAGCTTCGCTCATGTAACGCGGCTTGGCGATAAAGGCGAAAAGCATCGCCAACACAACCACACCAAGCATAATCTTCCCGATCAGCTTTGCATTACGGCGGGCAAAGAACCAGAATTTCAAAAATTCACCAGAAGAAATAAAATCATCGTGCTGTTCCATAGGATTTAATCCCTTTTCTGTAATGCGCTATCAACGAACGCTTTGAATTTTTCCTGAAAATGGTTGCTTGCAAAGCGCTCGGCATTCTGGCAAATGGCTTGAGGGTCAAAGTGCGATGTATGTGCTTCAAACCGTTTTACGGCATCAATCAACGAAGTCACATTCTGCACATCGAAAAACAAACCTGTCTTGCCATCAATCACTGTTTCCAAAGCGCCGCCCTTAGCAAACGCAATCACAGGCGTGCCACAGCCCTGCGCTTCTACCGGCACAATGCCAAAATCTTCTTCCGCTGCGAAAACAAAGGCCTTTGCGCGCTGCATATAATCCACAACGACTGAGCGCGGCTGATGTCCAAGGAATGTAACGTTGGGCCTTGCAGCCGCTGCAACAGCATCCCGCTCCGGCCCATCGCCAATAACTATCAAGCGCTTGTCCGGCATATGCGCAAAAGCCTCAACAATCATGGGGATTTTTTTATAGGGCACGAAACGGGAGACGGTGAGATAAAAATCTTCTTTTTCTTTCGTGCCTACAACAAATTCATCCAACGCGACAGGCGGATAAATCACTTCACTGGAACGATGATAGTGTTTTTTAATCCGCTTACTGATGAAGCGTGAATTCGCAATAAAATGATCAACACCATTCACAGTGCGACTATCCCACATGCGCATATAATGAAGGATGATCCGCGCAATCATACTCTTAAGGCCATGGGTCAGTTTTGCTTCACGCAAATAGCTATGTTGCAAATCCCATGCATAACGAATGGGGCTATGCACATATGAAATATGCAACTGATCCGGGCCCGTGATCACTCCCTTGGCAACGGCATGCGACGAACTGATGACAAGATCATAGCCGGAAAGATCAAATTGCTCAATGGCAAGCGGCATGAATGCAAGATAGGCGCGATAATGGCTTTTGGCAAAAGGCAGATGCTGGATAAAACTGGTTGTACAACGCACGCCTTTTAACATGCGCGCATCCTCGTCATTGAAAAAATTAACGATGGTGAACAGATCTGCCTGCGGGTAAAGCAATAACAACTGTTCCAGCACAGCTTCTGCGCCTGCCTTGGTCACCAGCCAATCATGAATAATTGCAACGCGCATAAGTGCCTTTCGGCGGAATCAGTATGATGCTTTTGTACGAATTTGGTAGCATGAGCCCCATGCCTTATCCAGCATAATAGACATATCTTGCAACAACCTGTCCGCAAAATAATCATTAATGGGCGTTTTTTAACGCAATCGCTCACGGGCGTGCAACGGGTCGCGGGCGAGATGGTGATGACGCTTGATCGGCTGCTGGCAGAGCAACAATTATCACCCGCCTTGCAGCGCTATGAATGGGTGCTGCTCTCGCCAAAAAATGCGCAATATTCGCTGCCCCTGCGCGCCATCACCCATATCAAGACAGGAATATTACAAAGCCATGCATGGGAACAAACGGAGCTCTATCATGCTACGCGCAATGATATTCTGCTCAATTTTTGCAACACAGGATCGATTATTCATCCGCGTCAATTTGTGTTGATCCATGATGCCTGTGTCTATCGCCATCCTGAATTTTACAGCAAGCCTTATGTGCTGCTGCATCAGCTATTAGGAAAATTACTGGCACGCAATTCCATCATCGGCACTGTTTCGCATTTTTCGCGGAGCGAGCTTACTGCGCTATTGGCACCCGCATCCCCCATTGGTGTTTTTTATAATGGTGCGGATCATTTGCGCCATATCACGGCGAATACCACGATTATTGAGCGATTAAGACTGCAAGCAACACCTTTCTTTCTGTGCATTGGTTCGCTTACCAAAAACAAGAATGTACGCCTTGCTGTAAAGGCATTTGAACAATTAAATCACGCAAGCGCATGGCTTGTTATTGTGAGTGGAGGCAACAAAACAATATTTGGCAGCGAAGAACTGCCAAGCGCCAACAATGTTATCCATGCAGGCCGCCTAAGCGATGCTGAAATCGCAGGGTTATATGCAGCCGCACAGGCTTTTATATTCCCGAGCATTTATGAAGGTTTTGGCCTGCCGCCACTGGAGGCCATGCATCATGGCTGCCCTGTTCTTGCCACCACCGCGCCAGCCGTACAGGAAATATGCGGCGATGCTGCATCCTATTTTGATCCGCATAATGCCAATGCGCTTGCACAGCTTATGCGCCAGACCTTGGATGGAACGATTAATCGTGCCGCGCTCGCAGAAAAACATGCTGCGCGCGTCAAGCTTTTTACATGGGAGAAGAATGCGCACAGCATCGCGCGCATGATTGAGGACCAATTATGCGTTTAAAAACATTCCTCTTTGTTTTGATGCTTTTCTGCATGCCTGCTTATGGCGCCGCGTTCAATGAAACAACCATTCCTGATAGTTTTGGCGTAAATATCCATTTTCTGGATAAAGATCTTGATGAGCATATCGCGCTACTCAAGGAAGCTGGATTTAAATGGGTGCGCAAGGATCTTGATTGGGGCAGCATCGAACAGAAAAAAGGAATTTATAATTTCGAAAGATATGACCGACAGATTGATGCGCTCAATCATGCAGGCATCAAGGTTTTGCTGATCCTTGATTATTCCAACCCGCATTATGACGATAATTTTTCGCCTTATACGCTTGAGGGGCGCAAGGCGTTTGTGGAATTTACCAAAGCAGCTGCAAAGCGCTACGCCACAAAACAGGTGGCGTGGGAAATCTATAATGAGCCGAATATCGGTTTCTGGAAACCCATGCCGCACGTGGATAATTATATCGCACTCGCTACGGATGTAACGCGTGCGTTAAAACAGATTATTCCTGATCAGGCCATTCTCGCCCCCGCCCTTGCTGGTCCGACAACCGAGCCTGCAAAAGCTAATGGTAGCTATCACTATCTTGATTTTGTCTTGCATAATCCTGTTGCAAAGCAATGGTCTGCGATCAGCGTGCATCCCTACCGCGCGCAAGACCTACCTGAAGCTATTCTAAACGAAATGCCAAAGCTAAAACGCCTGCTGCGTAAGCACGGCATCACCGCGCCAATTGTTTTTACAGAATGGGGCTATCACACTGCCGCAAAAAATATTGATGAAGAAACACAAGCCGCCTATGCCGCGCGATCTTTTTTATTAGCCAGTGCGCTGCACATGCCCTTCTCCATCTGGTATAACTGGCAGGAAGCTGGCAATGATCACAACGAACCGGAACACCAATATGGCCTTGTGCGTTACGGCGATATTGATCCCGGTGATGAAACCATAAAAAAACCAGCCTTTAAAGCAATCCATATGCTCAGCCAGCAGCTTGCCGGTTATCGTTTTGATGCGATGACGCATAGCAGCAATGGCATTTATTGTTTACGTTTTAAAAAAGAGAAACAGATTGCATTTGCTGCATGGACAACACGTAAAACAACGCAACCGTTTGATCTTTCCCTGCCATCCGGGCGGACGCGATTAGAACTACACACTATGCCGCTTATTATTTATAGTAATGCCCAATGAACATGGCCATATCTTCACCTTCTCCCAGCAAGCACATTACATTTATAAAGCACGCCATTACGATCGCTATGCTGGTGCTGCTGGCTAATGATATTTTTGGTGGCGTAATCAAATATTATACCGCCCGATCATCCTTATTATTTTTATCCTTCCTTCCCGTTCTTTTTGCTGGCGGAGTTGTTGGCGCCTATTACCTGCTCTATGGCTTTGCTATGCGCTGGCATAAAGCCATGGGCGTTTTTCTGCTGCTTTTTCTTTTTAATGCAATCTATGCCATGTTTATCGGAAGGCAGCCAATGGCAGTTGGCTTTGCCCTTTATATCTGGCTACCGTTTTTTCTTGGCATGCTTGTTGCCATTTTTAAATGCGAGGAAAGCTTTCAAAAATATGTGCTTATGTGCTGGTTATGCGCAATTGCTGGTGTGTTTTTAAATTCACAAATCGATTTTCCATGGGTTGGTGAGGATTATCAGGCCTTTGGAAAAACCTTGCAAACCTCGCGTGAATGGTGGGCACAAAGCATCTTCCGTATCGCCGGTTTCTCGCGCGCAAGCTTTGCCGCATCAAACCAGATTGCGTTATTTTGCATGGTGATGCTGTGCCTTCCCATGGGTAGGTGGAAAAAATTTGGCATATGGGCGCTGTCGATTATTGCCGTTTATCTGACCACATCCAAAATAGCATTGCTGATTATGATCATCACACCATTGCTGATCCTACTAGTCCAAGCTTCTGCCAAAAAAACCGGCCGCCCTGCCTATGCCCTGCTCTTTACACTCACCGCAATCATGGTGCTCGCACCCATTCTATTACTCACCACGCGCTCACAGGTTGGCACGTTCGATGGCTTTGGGTTTTTAACATTATCATCGATGTTTGAGCGCATGTACTGGATGTGGCCAAGCGCATGGGATCTCCTTTTCAAGGATAACAACCCCGTTCTGATGGTGCTGGGGCGTGGCCTTGGCGGCATTGGTACTCCGCAAACGTTCTTTGAAACGCTGTATCAGAATTCTGCGGATAATCTTTTTATCTATCTCTATGTCACCTTTGGGATTGGCAGCTTTATCTTTATTTACTATCTCATGAAAAGCCTGCGCAGATGCGCCAGCAATACACAGTCGCTTTTAATGTATTTTACGTTCAGTATTGTTGTGGTTATGATTGGCATGACGGCAAATGTGGTTGAAAACTCAACCAGCCTGCTTGTCTTTGGAATGCTAATGGGAAAAGCGAGTGAACCTATCCGGAAAAACCCACCCTACCAACGTCTTGCGAGCTAGATCATGCCTCATCAGGGATTTTTCAGCAGTTTAAATGCCGATCGCGCACGCTATCCCGGCTATAGCAAATCCATAGTTGGATTGATGATGCTGCTGATTTTTTGCCCGGGCTTTCAATTTACGCTCGCGCTGCGCCTGCAACGTCTTTATGCAAAAATTCCGTTCATTGGAAAAGCTTTGCGCAAACTATCATGGTATATCACCACTATCTATTTTGGCTCGGATGTCGATCCGCATGCATCGATTGGCGCAGGAATTTATTTTCCGCATCCCTATGGCATTGTCATTGGTTCATCGGTAAAAATTGGCAATCATGTCAGCATCAACCAGAATGTCACCATCGGGCGGCGCACGCCAAATGATCCTGCCGATCCTGTCATTCATGACAATGTGTGCATTCATTCAGGCGCTGTTATCATTGGCGGCATTATTATCGGTAAAAATGCCCAGATCGGTGCCAATGCCGTCGTCCTTAGCGATGTGCCAGAAAATGCAACGGCCGTTGGCATACCCGCGCGCTGTATATCGAATTAAGCCGCTGCAGCACGCAGGTTTTTTAAGAATGTGATGATCGCATAAGCCTGCTTGCGCGCCATGATCAAAACGCCTGCAGCATAAACAATCATAAACACGGCGCCGAGCACCATCCCGCGCAAAAAGCTACCCGGAATAAACGCTGCAACATCATCATGGATCAATTCAACCGCAAAGAAACTGATCGCAGACGACAGAATAAACGGTACATAACCTTTTATCAGCTCAACAAGATCAACACCCAAAACGCGCCTGATGAACACGAAGCTCGGGATTGTAACGCAGGTCTGTGCGATACAGAAAAAGGTAACAAACAGAAACACATTCTCATCCCTGCCAAACAGAAATACCGGAACCAGCGCAGCGATGCGAATAAGTTGAAGTAAGAACGAATAGATCGGACGGCCAAGCGCCGTATAATAAGCGCCATTCAGATATTGCACGCATTGCACAGCGCCCAGCAGTAAAAAGGGCCGAACAATCTGGTCAATCATGATCCATTGTTTACCAAACATCACATCGCATAATTCAGGGGCTACCGCTGCCATCAATACAAACGCAGGCGATAGCACCGCAATGCTCATGCTGGTTGTCTTGATATAAAGCGCCATGACCCGCGCCCGGTCATTGGCAATCTTGGCAAGAAACGTAAGCGCCACATCCGATAACACCGATTGGAACAACAGCAGCAATACCTGCAACAGCTTCACGCCTGCGGTATAAAGGCCCAGCGTGACCGTGCCAAAAAGCGTCAGCACAATAATATCCGCCGTGCGCACCGCTACAAAATCCAGAACGCGCACACCAAAAATGGAACTGCTGAAACGTACAATTTTTTGGAAGGTTTGCGGTACAATCTCAAAGGATGGCTTCCACGCAGGCCGCGCCCACAGCCATGTGACATTCACCAAGGTTGTGACATAGGTTTGCACCACAAGTGCATAAACGCCCCAGCCCATGAATGCGGTAATGCACGCCATGATCCCACCAAGTGCTGTTCCAAGCAGGGTGCGCAACGCCAATGATTTAAACATCAAATGACGGCGATAAAGCGCTTCCTGAAAAAGCGCCAGGCTGGCAAGCGGCGTAATAAACGCCAAGGCTGTAATAACAGGGCCAAGACCCGCAACGCCCATCCACTCCTCAATTAAAGGTGCTTGCCACACCATGCAAGCCGATAAAATAATCGATGCGCCAATGGACACAAAGAAAGGCAGGTTAACATCTTTATCGTTTAAATCGGGGCTTTGGATCAAGGCTTCGAAAAAGCCAAACTCGGTAAGAATGCCAAGAATATTGAGAATAAGGAACGCAGCAGCAGCCGCGCCAAATTCAGCTGGCGAAATCAATCGCGCTAAAATTAAAAACAACAAAAAAGTCAGAATTTTGCTGCCCCAGCTTTGCGCAGCGGCCCATACAAAACTATGAATAACTTTTTTACGGAGATCGTCAGCGGAATTCATGGGTTATATCAAACACAGTTTCGTAATAACACGCAAGATAAGCATCTTTTACTGTCGTTTCGCTCAATAAATCCTGCCATGCGGGATTGGGTGCAGGCGGCAATGCCATCACGCCTCTGCCTTCGTATGCTTCATGCATTGCAGCGCTCAATGCATCAACATCCCCGGCAGGAACCGATTGCCCGCGCACGCCTATGCGCAAAAATTCAGGCATCCCACCCACATCTGATAATAGCACCGGAATTTCCCGAGCAGCTGCCTGTGGAACTACGCTGGCAAACGGCTCCGGCCAGATGGAAGGAACGATCAAAAGATCAATCTGATTAAAATAATCATCGGGCGGCACAAAGCCGAGCCATAAAATATTGGCAAGCGCATAGGTTTTTTTAAGATGCTGCACATAATCCCCGCGCCCGCGTCCGGCAATGACAAGGCGCCAGTTTTTATGCGGCAAACGTGCAGCAGCTTTGAGCACAACCTCAATACCTTTTTCTTCTTCAATGCGGCCAATAAATCCAAAGCTGAAAGGTCTATTAGGCACTGCATGAGGCTGCATCAAAGGCGTTTCAACCATATTGTGGATCACACGGTGCGCAGCATGGGGAAAATATCCAAAATGCTGATGCCGGTCTTTTGTATAAGCGCTCACGCCAACAAGCTGGTCCACCCAGCGCGATGCAACATAGTTGGGAATGGTAAGCGCCACACATGAAACGCAACGCTTGGCACACATGGCACCTTTTTTAAACAACGTCATGCGCGGGCACAGCAACCCATATTCATGCAACGTATGCGCTAAAGGGATCTTACGCTTTTTTATTTCCCACCAGATGGCGGCAGAAAAACCCGTAATCATATGGGTATTCACAATATCGGGTTTGATGGTATCAAGGAGTGCGCCGATCCGTCGTGCTGCCTTGAAATTCCACATATTGATAATGTGCCATAACAGCCGTTTGAATGCTGGCGGCTTCTGCTTCGCTGTGAACGGCCAATAAATATTATCAAGCGGAAGATAAATAGCGCGCACGCCATGCCAATCCTCAATTTTTTCTTCTGCACCATCATGCAACGAAATGGCAGTGACCTGATGGCCCGCCGCCGCTAGCACTTTGGCCAGGTGTGCCGTTGTCTTTTCTGCACCGCCCATAATATGCGGTGGAAAAAGAGTGTTGATGATGCATATATTCATAAGCGTAGCTATAAGGTAATCGCTCGCAAAATAAAAGGATGGAACAATCATGGCTTATTGGCTGATGAAATCAGAACCGGATGCGTTTCCCTGGCAAAAACTGCTCAAGGATGGCCATGCCCATTGGAATGGCGTGCGTAATTATCAGGCCGCTAATAACCTCAAAGCCATGAAAAAAGGCGATAAGGCTTTTTTCTATCATTCCAATGAAGGGCTCGAAATTGTCGGGATTATGGAAGTTACCAAGGAATCCCACCCCGATCCCACCGATGAAAAAGGCCGTTTTGTAATGGTGGATGTAAGGCCGGTGAAAGCGCTTAAAAAAACGATCACGCTAAAAGATATCAAAGCCGATACTGTGTTAAAGCATATGGCGCTGGTCAAGCAGTCACGCTTAAGCGTATCGCCTGTGACGGATACTGAATGGAAAAGAATACTCGAATTATCAAAATCTGTTTAGACTAACGACCTTGAAGTGTAGCGCCTACTTCAGTCGCTGCGCGTACAATACGTTCGCCAATGCTGCCACAACGTGCGGCTGCTGCTGCATAGGTTGTCACAGGTGAGCGACGGATTGCAGCAATCGTTTTATCAAGCGCAACAAGATTGGTCTGATTGGTCATTGCAACCAAACGTTCCAACGTATCATCTGCACCGCTTGCAAAGGTGAATTCTGTTTCGCGTGACATGATGTACTTCTCCTGAGAACCTAAAAAACTGACATGAATTTGTCTTCGTGATGCCATCAGTATGCCGCTTAAGTGCTAAAACGTAGTTAAAGATAACTTGCTGAATTATTAAGCTTTTTTGCTTCTATAGCGTAAAAAAACGTAAAGATTTTATTGCAGTGCACAGCCAACCATAGGATTCAAAACGTTTTATGTGGATTAGTAATTTTTTATCAAGCACCTTAAACAAAGTGTTAAATAAAAAATTCTCCAGCATCACAAGGTTTTCATGAGCGATTCTGAAATTATTCCAATCAAACCTTCCATCGCGTTGCATGCAGGGATCAATGAGGCGGAGTATAAGCAGCTTTATAAGCAATCCATCGAACAACCCGATGTGTTTTGGGGCGAACAGGCCAAAACCCTTGACTGGATCAAACCGTTTACAAAAATAAAAAACACATCCTTTAATACACCTGTTTCCATTCGCTGGTTTGAAGATGGCGCATTAAATGTCGCAGCGAATTGCCTTGATCGCCACTTACCACAGCGCGCGCACCAAACTGCTATTATCTGGGAAAGCGATGATGGCCACCTCACCCGCCATATCAGCTATCAGCAATTATTTGATCAAGTGTGCAAGCTCGCCAACATCTTTAAAAAGCTTGGCGCTAGAAAAGGTGATCGCATCACGATCTATATGCCGATGATCCCCGAAGCTGCCATTGCCATGCTTGCCTGTGCGCGCATTGGCGCAGTGCATTCCGTGGTGTTTGGCGGTTTTTCCCCAAGCAGCCTTAAGGAGCGCATCAATGACTGCGGATCAGAGCTGATCATCACCGCTGATGAAGGCTTGCGCGGCGGTAAAACCGTTCCGCTCAAGCAAAATGTCGATGAAGCGCTCAAAGACTGCGCCAGTATCAAACATGTTGTGGTGGTCAAACGTACCGGTGGATCGATTGCGTGGAACGAAAAACGTGATCATTGGTATCATGATCTTGTAAAAGATGCGTCGGACGATTGCCCCGCAGAAACCATGAATAGCGAAGATCCGCTTTTCATTTTATATACATCAGGGTCTACCGGAAAACCCAAAGGCGTTTTGCATACTGGTGCAGGCTATCTGCTCTATGCGGCGCTGACGCACAAAATGGTGTTTGATGTGCAGGAAAATGATGTTTATTTCTGCACCGCCGATATTGGCTGGGTCACGGGGCATAGCTATGTCGTCTATGGTCCGCTCGCCAATGGCGCAACCAGTTTAATGTTTGAAGGCGTGCCGAATTATCCCGATGCTTCGCGCTTCTGGCAGATTATTGACAAGCACAAGGTCAGCATTTTTTATACAGCGCCCACCGCGATCCGCGCGCTGATGCGTGAAGGTGATGCGTTTGTTAAAAAAGCCGGCCGTGCCAGTTTGCGCATTCTTGCAACAGTGGGCGAGCCGATTAATCCCGAAGCATGGAACTGGTATTATCGCGTGGTCGGCGATGAACGCTGCCCAGTGATTGATACATGGTGGCAAACCGAAACGGGCGGTCATATGATTACGCCCCTGCCGGGCGCAACAGCCTTAAAACCAGGTTCTGCTACCCTGCCTTTCTTTGGCGTCAAACCTATTCTGGTTGATAATGATGGCAACCTATTGCATGGCGCGGTTGAAGGCAATCTATGCTTAGCGGATTCATGGCCCGGGCAAGCGCGCACGCTTTACGGTGATCATGCGCGGTTTGAGCAAACCTATTTCAGCACTTATAAAGGCAATTATTTCACCGGCGATGGTGCGCGTCGTGACGCTGATGGTTATTACTGGATCACAGGGCGGGTGGATGATGTGCTCAATGTTGCAGGCCATCGTCTAGGCAGCGCAGAAATTGAAAGCGCGCTCGTTGCGCATAAGGCCGTGGCCGAAGCAGCCGTAGTTGGTTTCCCACACGATATTAAAGGCCAGGGTATTTATGCGTTTGTTACCTTAAAGGCCGATCAAACCGCGAGCGATGCCTTGAACAAGGAACTGATCACATGGGTGCGCAAGGAAATCAGCCCCATTGCAACGCCTGATTATATTCAGTTTACCAGCGGCCTTCCCAAAACACGCTCAGGAAAAATTATGCGGCGCATTTTGCGCAAGATCGTGCATGGCGAAGCCGATCAATTGGGTGATATTTCTACGCTGGCCGATCCAGCTGTGGTGGATGAATTGGTAAAGGGTAAGAAGAATTAGGAACTATTTCTTCTTACCGCTACCCCAGCTCTGCTGTTCCATATAATTCTCCGCCAGAAAGCGGTAGAAATTGCGGAAGAGTTTTTCATTCACTTCATTACGCTCAATTTTTATATCAGCCCATCTGGCAAAATAATCATCCCATTTTTTAAGATCCAGATGCGTCTCATCACGAACTTGACGAATCGCGGTAACCGCAAGCGGAACATCATTCATTACCTTTAGGATTTCCTTGAGCACGCTGTCGCATTTCACAAAGCGCTCATTCACCTGCTTGGCCGCGCGGCGCGTGAGTTCCTGCATCCGGCTCACTTCAGCAGCAAAGGCCGCCTCCTTTTTGAAGGACGTATAGAATGACGCAAGTTTTTGCAGAATATCCCCGAGTTTCAAGCTGCGTTCACGTAATGCCTCAATATACGTTGTTTCACGGGCAACCTGTGCAAGACGGTCGCGCGACACTTTCATATCATCAAGGCGCAATAGCTGCACCATCTTGGCATGCGCATCCCTGATCTCACCCCGTCCCTTGCTTGAATTCTGCATATTCTTCATCATCTGCAAGGGCGGCATATCTTCACGCATGCCATTGAGCCAGAAGATCAACTCCATCTGCAGCCGTGCTAATGCGGCTTCCTTATGATGTTCTTCCACTGACCATGACGCACTGCCATCGAGAATTTCACGCGGGATACTGTCACCCGGACGAATCTCCGGAACATAATTCAATCCCTTTTGCACTTTGAGTAACAAGGCGGCATCAACCGAGTCTGCGGGGATATTAAATTCCTGCTGCAATTTGGCGAGCTCAATCGCCACCATCAATTCGCCCATTGGAATATAAAAGCATGGCATCTTGTGTTTGCCGTTCAAGGCAAAGCGGCAATGCTCAATCGAGAAGATCCGGTGCTTGAATGCAAAATGCGTGCTCGCATCATGTTCATTGTCAACTACAGCCGTGGCAATAATGCCCTCTGGCTGGGGAGTTGTTTCAACCTCGATTAAAGGTTCAGTGGATGCGGTTTGTGGGTCCATAGGCCTATGCATGATATCGTGCCTTAAAACTCTAAAGATGAGCTATTAACAAAACCTTGAATTTTTGAGCCTGCTTAGCGCAGGGAATCACCCTGTTTCATGAAAAACTCTGTAAAAAAGCGTGATGTTACAATGCCATTACGATAATTTATGGTAGATAATCATTTAGAGCCTGTCAGAATCTCGTTACGCTGAGATGATTTTCGTGGTTTTCGAGAACCGGCGCGCAGCGTACTTTTGGGTATGTGAGCACCGGCCATCCTACGCTAAAGCTTCGGATGGTAAAGCGCTTTGTCCTCCGTAGCCTTGGCGAAGGAGGAAAGCGCAGAAAAACGCGAAAAGCAGCCAGCGTAATCGTGATTATGAACAGGCGTATTGGGGTATTAATGACACGACAGTTTTTCGGCACAGACGGCATACGCGGTAAGGTCAATCAGGAGCCGATGACTGCCCCCACATTGCTCAAACTCGCCATGGCTGCCGCCATGCAGTTCCGCCGCGGCAATCACCGCCACCATGTGGTGATCGGTAAAGATACCCGCCTGTCGGGTTATATGATTGAACCCGCGCTTACCTCCGGTTTTGTATCCATGGGTATGGATGTGACATTGCTCGGCCCGCTGCCAACACCTGCGGTTGCCATGCTCACCCGCTCCTTGCGCGCTGATATGGGCGTGATGATTTCTGCTTCGCACAATCCGTTTGATGATAATGGCATTAAATTATTTGGCCCCGATGGCAACAAGCTTTCGGATGAAACAGAAATGCAAATTGAAAAACTGATGCAGGATGATATGCAGCAGCATCTGGTAGAACCAAAAAGTTTTGGTCGCGCGATGCGCCTTGATGATGCCAAGGGCCGCTATATTGAATTTGTAAAAAGTTCCTTTCCAAAAGGCCTGCGCCTTGATGGTTTAAAAATCGTCATCGATTGCGCAGAGGGAGCGGCTTACAAGGTTGCCCCTGCTGTGTTATGGGAACTTGGCGCGGAGGTAATCGCGATCGGCACCAAGCCTGATGGTGTAAACATCAATAAACAATGCGGTGCTACAGCACCACAAGCCATGATGGAAAGCGTTATTTTACATGGCGCTGATCTTGGTATTGCGCTTGATGGGGATGCAGATCGCCTCATACTTGCGGATGAAAAAGGCGCGCGCATTGATGGCGATCAGATCATGGCGCTGATTGCACAAAGCTGGAAACAAAGTGGCCTGCTACGTGGCGATGCGATTGTTGCCACCGTTATGTCTAACCTGGGCCTTGAGCGTTTTTTAAATGCGCAAAATATAAAACTCCACCGCGCATCGGTGGGGGATCGTTATGTGGTTGAACAAATGGCAAAAACCGGTTGCAACCTTGGCGGCGAACAATCCGGCCATATTGTAATGAGCGATTTTAATACCACTGGCGATGGTCTGGTGGCTGCGTTGCAAGTGCTCGCCATGCTGGTGCAGAATAAGAAAAAAGCCAGTGACGCCTTGCGTCTCTTCATGCCTGTGCCGCAAAAACTGACTAATGTACGCGTGACCACTACGACCATTCTCGAACAAAGCCCGGTAAAAAACGCCATTGCCGAAGCAGAAAAACGCTTGGGGTCACAAGGGCGTTTGCTGGTGCGTAAATCTGGCACCGAACCGCTCATTCGCGTGATGGCCGAAGGCGATGATGAAGCGCTTATAAACAGCATCGTCAGCGATCTGTGCGCCTTCATTCAAAAAGCCGCATGAAAGGCCGCATTTTGATCATTGCCGGCTCTGATTCCGGCGGCGGTGCAGGCATTCAGGGTGATATTAAAACCGTGAGCGCGCTTGGCGGTTACGCAATGACGGCGATCACAGCCATCACCGTGCAAAACACGGTTGCAGTCAGTGGTGTACATCCTGTTCCTACCGCGATTATCGATGCGCAAATGCGCGTGGTGTTTGATGACCTTGGCGCGGATGCGATTAAAACCGGCATGCTGCATGATGCCGCAGTAATTGAAACCGTTGCCAACTTTATCACTGAAAAAGCCATGCATGTGCCATCAGTGATTGATCCAGTGATGATTTCAAAAAGCGGCAATGCATTACTGCATGCCAATGCAATTAATGCGCTTAAAGAAAAACTCCTGCCACTTACTACGCTGATCACGCCCAACATTCCTGAAGCTCAAGCGCTGCTCGGTCATGCAATCACCAACATGCAGGACGCTGCGCGCGAACTCGCACAATTTGGCAGCCGCGCTGTGCTCCTTAAAGGCGGTCATGCGCAAGGCGATGTGATCACCGATGTATTATGGGATGGAAAAGAAATCCACGAGTGGCAAAGCCCACGCATCGTAACGCCCCATACCCATGGCACAGGCTGCACCCTTGCCAGTGCTATAGCAGTCAGTTTAGGGCAAGGCTTGCCGCTCAAGGAAAGCATCAGCCGGGCACGCGATTATGTCATCGGTGCAATTAAACATGCGCCTAGTTATGGCCATGGCCACGGCCCCCTTAACCACAGCTGGAATAACCGCTAAGCTGAGCGGATGAATCGAATCATGTCGAATACTGTACGCATCATCGGTCTAGATCCCGGACTGAACCACACGGGCTGGGGCATTATTGATGCAAGCGGCAACGCCCTGCATTATATTGCATGCGGGCGCATTACAACGGCGGCGAAAACCGATACAATGGGTGAACGCCTCACGACACTTTATAATGCACTGAACATTATTATTGAAACACACCAACCCAGCGAAGCTGCTGTTGAAGAAACCTTTATGAATAAAAATGCACTATCAGCATTAAAACTGGGAATGGCGCGCGGCGTTGTGATGCTTGCACCGGCATATGCCGGATTAAGCGTTGCAGAATACAGCGCAACCCTTGTCAAAAAATCAATCAGCGGCTACGGCCATGCTGATAAAGATCAGGTCACGCAGATGGTAAAAATGCTACTGCCAGCAGCAGAACTGGAATCGCCCGATGCAGCGGATGCACTTGCGATTGCGGTATGCCACGCCCACCACCGCGCGAGTAACGCATTACTAAAAGGATTACGTGCATGATTGGCAAGCTGACCGGCAGGCTGGATGCAGTAAATGAAAATCAGGCGCTGATTGATGTAAATGGCGTTGGCTATGTCACGCTGTGCTCTGCACAAACACTGCGCCGCATTGGCGCTGTGGGCAGCAACGTATCGCTGCTCATTGAAACGCAAGTGCGCGAAGATGCGATTACGCTAATCGGTTTTGCAGATATCGAAGAAAAATCCGCGTTCAAAGTGCTGACCACCGTGCAAGGTGTTGGCACCAAGGTTGCGCTTTCTATTCTTTCCACGCTTTCGGGTGAGCAATTATCCGCTGCGATTATCAATGGCGATAAGGCGCTGCTATCTTCAGCCGATGGCGTTGGCCCCAAACTCGCCGCACGGCTGATGACCGAGCTTAAAGACAAAGTCGCGCAAATTGGTGCAGGTAATGTCGCAAACTTTCACGCCAGCATTAAATCACCCGTGGCCGTTCCAAACCTCGCTGGGGATGCCGTTTCAACCCTTACCAATCTGGGTTTCCGCCGCGATGAAGCCTTTGCCACCGTCATGGCCGTGATCGGCAATGACAACACTATTGATTTTGATGCGCTGGTCAAAAAATCATTGCAGGAGCTGTCACCCAAACCC
>RGZA01000060.1 GCA_010031785.1 Alphaproteobacteria bacterium | reverse complement strand
GTGAAAGAAAAAAACAAGAATACCGAGAATTTTCCGGTGGGTTCATTCCTGATCCGCGCAGATCTGCGCCCGCATATCCACGCCTATTATAATTTTGCGCGCGCTGCCGATGATATTGGCGATGATCCCTTGATGGACGGAGCTGAAAAACTCAAACGCCTCACACGGTTTGAAGAATGCTTGCAGGGGAATGGCGATGATGTTGTGGTGGCTGTGGCGCTGCGTGCCAGTTTAAATGAAACAAAGGTGTCAGCGCAGCATGCGCTTGATCTCATCCGCGCTTTTAAACAGGATGCTGTGAAACGCCGCTATCAAAACTGGCAGGAATTGCTCGATTATTGCCGCTATTCGGCGTCGCCCGTTGGGCGTTATGTGCTTGCGCTGCATGGCGTGAGCGAAAAAGCATGGCCAGCCAATGATGCGTTGTGTTCGGCCTTGCAAATCATCAATCATATTCAGGATTGCGCCGATGATTACCGCGAGGTGGATCGCGTTTATTTATCGCTGGATGATATGGAAAAAGCCGAAGCAAACCCTGCACATTTATCGCATAGTGCGTCTAGCCCTGCCTTGCGTAAGGTAATTGATATGCAATTGGAGCGCTTGGTGCCAATGATGATCACCGCGCGTGATTTACCGCGCCTTGTGCCCGATATCCGCCTGAAGTTTGAAACATCAATCATTCATGCGCTTGCGCAAGCTCTGATAAAGGTACTGGCAAAGCGTGATCCACTTTGTGATACTGTAAAACTCTCCAAGCCTGCCATGCTTATGGCGATCCTCAACGGTATGATGCGCGCGTTTTTCTAATGACTGATCCGATTATTTCTCCTTTGCTGACTGCTGCGAATGCTGATGAGGTACTCGCCCACGTCAAAAATTCCGGCAGCTCGTTTCTACTTGGCATGATGGCGCTGCCGCATGAACGCCGCCTTGGCATGTTTGGGCTTTATGCATTCTGCCGTGTGGTCGATGATATTGCCGATAGCGAATTGCCCGCCGAGCAACGCCTTGCCATGCTGCAAGAATGGCGCAATCACACCGCCAATTTATTTAAAGGGCAGGCGAGCCACCCGGTCATGGAGGTGCTGCTGGAGCCAGTGAAGGAATTCAATCTGCAGGAAAATGATTTTCTTGCGATCATTGATGGCATGGAAATGGATGCGCAGCAGATCATCGTTGCGCCAAGCTGGGATGAGCTTGATACCTATTGCGACTGCGTAGCCAGCGCGGTGGGCCGCATCAGCGTGCGCATTTTTGGCGAAGCGTCCGAGACCGGGCGCGATGTTGCCTATCATCTGGGCCGCGCGTTACAATTAACAAATATTCTACGTGATATTGATGAGGATGCATTGCGCGGGCGGCTGTACCTGCCGCGCGAAGCCTTGGAAGAAGCAGGTATTCCGCTTGATAATCTTGCACACATTCTTACACATGGGCATCTTGACCATGCATGTCGTGCAGTAGCTCGCCGCGCGGTGGAGCATTTTGATGCAGCGGACGAAGCGATGGAAAAATGCAACCGTACTGCCATGAAGCCTGCGCGGCTCATGGGCGATTATTACGAAAAAATCTTGCGTGCGCTTCTTGAAACGGGATGGGATGCACCGCGCCTTCGCGTTCGCCTTGGCGCATTTGAGAAAATTGGCATTCTTATCAAATCGTGGTTCTAAATGCCTATCGGAACAATCCATATCGTTGGCGCAGGCCTTGCAGGATTATCAAGTGCTGTACATCTGACGGCAAGAGGGCACAAGGTTGCGCTTTATGAAGCGGGCCAGCATGCGGGAGGCCGCTGCCGTTCCTACCATGACAAGGAGCTCGATTGCCTGATTGATAATGGCAATCATCTCATGCTGTCCTGTAATGAGGAAGCACTGACATACCTGATGCTGATCGGAGCAGAAGACACGCTGCAAATTGCTAAGGGCCCAATCTTTCCATTCACCGATCTTGATAGCGGCGAGCGCTGGACCGTGCGAATGAATGAGGGGCACTTTCCTTCATGGATTTTTAATAAAAAAGCGCGCGTGCCGGGTACCGCATGGCATGATTATCTGGATGGATTTAAACTTTTATCAGCAGATCGCTGGCAAACCGTTGCGCAATGCCTTGATACAAATTCCACCTTATATCAACGTTTTTGGCAGCCGCTCACCGTTGCCATCATGAACACGCAGGCGCAAGAGGCCAGCGCGCAAGTGTTTGGCAATGTGCTGCGTAAAGCCTTTGGTGCAGGCGGCATTGGCTGCAAGCCTGTCATTGTTAAAGAAGGCTTGTCGCAAAGTTTTGTACAGCCTGCGGAACGTTTTTTAAAAGAGCATGGCGCGACGCTTCACTATGGCAAGCGTTTACGCTCAGTCGGTCTTGAAAATGATGAAGTTACAACCTTGCGTTTCGCCGATGAGATCGTGCAGCTGGAGCCATGGGATTGGGTAATCCTTGCGCTGCCCGCATGGGTTATTAATGATATGCTGCCATCGTTGCCAACGCCAACGGAATTCCGCAGCATCGTTAATGCGCATTTCAAAATTGCTGCGCCTGCAAAAAGCGAAACAGGAATTCTTGGGTTGATTGGCGGCAATGTAGAATGGGTGTTTGAAAAGCCGGATATGCTTTCCACGACCACCAGTGCGGCTGAAAAAATCGTTGATTTGCCAGCCGATGAAATTGCTACGCTGCTATGGCGCGATCTTGCCAAGGTATATGGGCTGGATCCTGCTGCTATTCCGCCGCACCGCATTGTAAAAGAAAAACGCGCTACGTTCGCTGCCACGCCCGATCAGGTTATGCGGCGTCCCATCATCGCTGCGCGCCATACGAACCTTGTGGTCGCTGGGGACTGGACCAATACACAGCTGCCCTCAACGATTGAAGGCGCAATCTATTCCGGTCACTGCGCTGCGGAACAGATTATTCGGTAACCATCGGACGGGTTGGCAGTCAGTTTAAGCGGCAGCAGGCTTATTTAAATAAATGACCGCAGTATAAGCCCAATTTGGGCGACGTGTATCGCGGCGCACCGGACCGAGATCCCATTCTGATGCTTCATCTACATACGAAACCTTGCATCCAAATTCTTTGGCAGCTCTTAAACTGACTTCACGCAATGCTTCACCAAGGAGCTTACCGGGTAGTGTGCCTTTGAGTTCTACAGCTTTTTGAAGTTGATAGTCCAAAGGGGGATTTCGCCGGTTTACAGTAAACGTATTTCCTACAGCGTTATCCCAGCCTTCTGCTACACATATTGCTATTGGTGTAGAAGTATTTCTATGAGCCCTCAGAAAGGCCATCCCTGCTTCGACAGATGGTTGTATGGACTGACGAGGGACAGGGCGGCTTGCAAAGACTGCTGAAGCTCCAGTTGCTTGAGCAAGCATGCTTATAAAACTGCGACGCTTACATCGTATCATCTTGCATGCTCATTTTGATTTTAAAAAACGAACTATCAACTAAAAAGACATGGTAATGAAAAGTACCATATTATTACAAAAGTAAAAATATGTATTTACAGATGATCATTAATAAAATGATGTTGATGTTATTAGCTTTTTATAATTATTAATCCCCTGAGGGCGCGATCTTGAATTCATGCACGATCTCAAGGGCGATCAGATGCTCGGCAAGGCGTTTTACCGCGCTATGATCCTTGGTGCGGATAACCGAGCGATATTCCGAAATCTCCCCATCATCGACAATGTGATAACTGATATTGCCGATGCTAAAGCCATATTCCTTTAACACCGTGCGCAATTCTTCTTCCTGCATGCGGTGCTTGCGATCAAAGCTGATATTGAAATGCACATAGCTATGCTTGGGCATCCAACGTTCCACATGGTGGAAGAGGGAGAGAATGCCAACGGTAACGATTGTTGCAAGCGTTGCGGGGAAATAAAGCCCAACGCCAAATAAAATACCAATGGCTGCCGTTATCCAGATGGAAGCAGCAGTTGTTAAGCCACGAATGGTAAAGCCTTCCTTGTAAATAACGCCTGCGCCAAGGAAACCGATGCCGGTCATAATGCCTTGCGCCAAACGCGTAGGATCGGTTTTAACAATATCTTGCGGTGAGGTTCCCATCCACTCCAGTTGATTGACCGTCAATACCATCAACAGGCTTGATGACAAACATACAAGGGTGTGTGTGCGAAACCCTGCCGGGCGACCATAATAGCTGCGCTCAAACCCGATAAATGCACCCGCAAGGATTGCGTAACTGATATGGCTGAGGACTGTGAGATTTTCGTGAGTGAAAATTGTATCAAGCATGTCATTACCAAGCAGATGGAAGGGAGTATTTTTTCAAGCTTAGGTTAGATAAAAGATGCCGTGCAAGATTCGTTTAGAAATTCAGATGATGAATGAAATAATCTGCTGCGCGCCAAATTCGTCTTCCGCCTCGGTCAAATGGCTCGGCGTGGCGTTTAGCCCATTGCCGAGCTGTTTTGGCAGGCTCATCGTCCAATTGATAAAGGCATATATTATAGCACTCGCGATAATTGTTTCCTATGCCCGGTGTGGTGAGGAAGCCCGCATGCACCGCATCATTGGAGCGATAGCTGTGCCAATGCGCTGTGATGATCACGACATTGTAGCGTACCCCAGGCTGGGTTGCATTTTTTAAAAGCCATTGGATAGCTGTTTGTGCATCATCCAGAGTGTCTTGATTGGTATAGCCATCAAAGATAATTCCATCATCGCTTCTGAGCCTCCGCCCTGTTTTATTATCGGTGCGATCCTTGGCACGCTTATTCATATAAACTTTGGCAGAGCTTTTAGGTGTGCCGACAATAAGCAAGGTATCAACTACACCAGCATCATAAAGCGCGAGGCCTGCAGGCACGCGATTGCTGCTACCAGAAAAGACAACACCAATCGTTGGCGAATGCCGGGGTGCGGAGGTTTCAAACGGGATGCGTTCCGGGCCAAAGCAATCCATGCTTGCGATGAGGGGCAGCGATACAAGTGATCCAGCGATCATTAAGCAGGGGATTTTATATCGCTTCAGGTAAAAGCGGAGTTTTTTTCTGTTTGTTTTTCTTTTGATTGCTTTTTGTGTAATTGTTTTTTGCGTGAAGCGTAATTGATTTTTTAGCGCGATAAGGGGGATCAGCAAGCCGGCCGCAACAGGCATCAACAGGCATGCCGCCGTAAGCGCGAATGTGTCGCACAGCGTATGATGTCTTAAAAAAATACTTGATCTAAAACGTAACCCATCCATGACGTAAACCATCTCATGCAGGATGGTTTACGGCTAGAGGTGTAATAGTTTCAATAACGTTTAATGTATTCAACCCGTGGTTGTGCGTCGTTTGCGCCTTCAACTAGCAGCTCTATTTATTCGGATTTTTTGCAATAAAAAACTGGGTTGTCTTATTCGAATGCTTCTTCCCAGCTTCCTTGGGTTGCAGCCTTGGAATATTCGGTTGCGCGCGCTTCAAAGAAATTCGCATGTTCCATGCCATTGAGCATTTCATCCATCCATGGCAGCGGATTTTTATCGGTCTTATACATCGGCTGCAAACCAAGTTGCGTTAAGCGGCGATCAGCAATGTAGCGGATGTAATCTTTCACTTCCTGCGGGGTCAAGCCTTCGATCGATCCCATTTCAAATGCAAGATCAATAAACGCATCTTCGTGATGCACGATGGTATCGCAGGATTTGTAGAGTTCTTTTTGTAAATCTTCGTCCCAGATATCCTGATTTTCTTCAACGAAGCTACGGAACAAACGGATGATCGATTGGCAGTGCAATGTTTCATCACGCACCGACCATGTCACGATCTGCCCCATGCCTTTCATTTTATTGAAGCGCGGGAAGTTCATCAAAATTGCAAAGGACGCAAAGAGCTGTAGCCCTTCGGTGAAGGCGCCAAATACCGCCAAAGTACGCGCAATTTCACGTGGATTTTTGACGCTGAAGCCTTGCATATAATCGTATTTGTCCTTCATTTCCTTATATTTAAGAAATGCGGAATATTCGGATTCAGGCATGCCGATGGTATCAAGCAAATGCGAGTAAGCGGCAATATGCACGGTTTCCATATTTGAAAACGCAGCAAGCATCATGCAGATTTCGGTTGGCTTAAATACGCGGCTATAGTGACGCATGTAGCAGTTGTTCACTTCAACGTCGGCTTGCGTAAAGAAACGGAAAATCTGCGTGAGCAAATTCTGCTCACCCGGCGTCAATTTTTTGTGCCAATCCTTGACGTCATCCGCGAGCGGAACTTCTTCGGGCAACCAATGCAGCTGCTGCTGTTTTTGCCATGCTTCATAGGCCCAAGGGTAACGGAAAGGTTTGTAAACCGGATTTGCGGTGAGAAGATTGGACATATGCAGGGACAAGGGGTTAGGGATCGGGGATAAGTGAAAATATATTCGGGAAGAATCGTGAGAAAAGGAAGGGTAAACTAATCCCTAATCCCCAGTCCCTATTAACTAAAACTATTCGCCAGTCTTGCTTTGCAGACGGCCAAGGATATCCAGGCACCATTCCACTTCAACTTCGGCGAGCTGGGCTTTTTCATGCTCGGAATAATGCTGCTGTTGGTCATGGGTCATGTGGCGGAACATGCGCAAGGCTTCGAACGCGGCAAGATAGGACATATCGCGTCCTTCCTGGGTCAATTCAGGTAGCTTGTCGTGAAGTTGCTTTTTAACGGCTTTTTGCAGAAGGAGAGAGGTATCAATCAGAATTTCCTGACGGAAATTGATCATTGTATTAGGGGTCAATGGCAGAAGTGATGCTGATTTTTTCATATATTATGCTCTTTTCTATCAGTTATTAACCAATGATCAATACCCCTTAACAATTTGAGTATATCACTGACAAGCCAGACATTCCTCGTATTTATTACTTTCATCATTATTTTCATGTGCAAAGGGCTGAGTCATTGACGCTGCTGCACTTGCAACTGCCAGGCCAACTCCCATCGGAAGCCTTGGTTCATCGTTAGCAGCATATTTTGCCTGATTTGTGGCAGTGAAGTTAACCCCTCCACCAAAACCAGTTTTAGCCGTTTCGACATTTTCTGCCCGTTGGATCGAACGGGAACGGCAGTAATAAAGACTCTTCACGCCTTTTTTCCATGCCTGGAAGTGGATATGATGCAGATCCTTCTTATGGACATTGGCGGCAAGGAAGATATTGAGGCTTTGCGCTTGGCAGATAAAGGGTGCGCGGTCACCAGCAAGTTCAATGACCCAGCGTTGATCAATTTCAAACGCAGTTTTGAACACGGTCTTTTCATGCTCATCAAGGAAGTCCAGATGCTGCACTGAACCTTCATTGGTGGTGATGCTGCTCCATGTGCCTTCATCATTGCGGCCA
The DNA here is from genome assembly GCA_010031785.1 of Alphaproteobacteria bacterium. Lineage (GTDB taxonomy): Bacteria > Pseudomonadota > Alphaproteobacteria > UBA9219 > RGZA01 > RGZA01. Next base: position 4,547 of record RGZA01000060.1, on the reverse strand, counting down.
TGTTTTTCAAGAACCGCTTCCAGATGTTTATTGCGCACAGGGAAGGAGCCTGACAATGTTTTGTGGGTGAAGGAATTTCCAACCATCGGTTCAATGCCTGGCGAAGCGCCACCACAAATGATCGATATCGATGCCGTTGGCGCAATCGCAATCTTGTTGGAGAAGCGTTCCATGATGCCGTAATCCTTGGCATCAGGGCAGGGACCCTTGGTTTCAGCAAGCATGATGGATGCCTGATCCGCATGACGTTTGATATGGCTGAACATGCGTTTGTTCCAAACTTTGGCCATCACCGATTCCCACGGAACATTTTGTGCCTGCAGGAAGGAATGGAAGCCCATCACGCCCAAACCGATGGAGCGTTCACGCATCGCGGCATATTTCGCGCGGCTCATATGACTTGGTGCATTTTCAATAAAGTCTTGCAGAACATTATCCAAGAACCGTAAGCAATCGGTGATAAAGGTCGGGTGATCCTGCCATTCAAGGAAATATTCTAGGTTGAGTGAGGAGAGGCAACACACCGCCGTGCGTTGCTCACCAAAACGATCAATACCGGTTGGCAGCGTGATTTCACTGCACAGGTTTGACATCTTTACATTAAGGCCTGCAAGTTTGTGATGTTCAGGGATTGCGCGGTTCACATGGTCGATGAACAGCATGTAAGGTTCGCCTGTTTCAATACGGGCGGTGAGAATGCGGATCCATAAGCCACGTGCAGAAATACGGCGAATGATGCTGCCATCTTTCGGGCTGGTTAAACCCCATTCCTCATCATTTTCAACAGCGCGCATAAAGGCATCGGGAATAACAATACCGTGATGCAGGTTCAGCGATTTGCGATTGCTGTCGCCACCGGTTGGGCGGCGCATTTCGATAAACTCTTCAATTTCAGGATGGCTCACGGGCAGGTAGGTCGCAGCCGAACCACGGCGCAAGCTGCCTTGTGAAATCGCGAGCGTAAGCGCATCCATCACTTTGATGAAGGGCATGATGCCGCTGGTTTTACCGCCGCCTTTTACCTTTTCACCGATTGAGCGCAGATTGCCCCAATAGCTGCCGATACCGCCGCCATTGGATGCCAGCCATACATTTTCATTCCATAGGCCAACAATACCATCAAGGCTGTCCGATGCTTCGTTCAGAAAGCAGGAAATCGGCAGGCCGCGTTCGGTGCCACCATTGCTGAGCACAGGGGTTGCGGGCATGAACCAGAGATTGCTGATATAATCATACATGCGCTGTGCATGGGCCGTGTCATCGGCATATTGCATCGACACCCGGGCAAACATATCTTGCGGGTCTTCGTTTTGAATAAGATAGCGGTCGGCTAGCGTTGCCTGACCAAAAGCAGTCAAACGGCTGTTGCGTGAGCGATCAATAATGACCTTGGGGCCTTGTTCAACCTGAACGATATCAAACATATGCCTATTCTCCTGAAAATTCCGAATCAAGTCGGATGGTTGATTTTGCAGCAAACGCAAATTCTAATAAAGCCTTGTTTTTGCTGCTATTTTTTACGATTTTGGTCTTAAAGTGGCTTGCATATCTGATCACAACCCCGCCGATGCCCTGAAGGGCATTATTCACCGCCCTAAAGGAGAGATGTCCCCAGCTTTCTGCACAGCTCTGTTGAAGGTTTATGATAGACATATAGGCCCTAAATCTCTGAAGTCCGTATTCATCCACTGTTATGTACAAGATGCCATACTAACTAACTGTGGATAAGTCCAAAACATACCACATCTTGTGCTCAGTGGAACGGATCATACCAAACTTAGTGCCCCTGTCACCTCCTAAACACACCGTTACGGTGACAGAAAAGCATAGGATTAAGGATGGGGGAGATTTGATTTTGTTCAAAAAAAGGCAGACTCAAACGTGAAGTTTTTTGTGGGCTTTTTGAGGAAACCAAAAAAAGTAAAAAGAGCTGCTCAAAAGTGCTTGAAGATTCCAAAAATCCATCGGTGTTCAATAACTACCGAGCGAATAAGTAAGAATGCGTAAGGAGGCACTACCATAGACAGAAAAAGCTACTCGCAAGAATCCATGTAAAAATTGAATAGAATCTGGATGCTCTGTGATTCTTTGCTGATTTAATGGGGGGGCGGCGATTGCAAAGAACGACTAGAGAGTAAGATTATTGCGGCGCAGTAGTGAGGTGACAAAGGGAGTTGTAGGGGTGGCTTGGTTTCGTTGCTTCGGACCATACCACAAACTATCACGCACATGCACATATAAAGGCTGACGTAATGGCTCACGAGTATAACTGGGCTGCATAAAACATCGTGTATCTACTTCCACTCCCGGGTCACAGAAGGAGGTGTGAGTGGTAACATATGAAGCGTTGGCACGTATTGCCGCTTGTGCCCATACATCTGGAGATTGGAAAGGGCTCGTTGCGCCTTGATCATAATGGGTGCACGATTCGGCCATTCGCTGCCCTTCAACATTGAATGCATTAATTACAAAGCAAGTTATCACAAGATCGGCTTGAATTTTAAACTCAGGATCAAGAAAATCATGGCCATTTCCTGTGTCGGGGCCTGTTGCTAGATTAACAGGTATGACTTCGAATGTTCTTGCGATTGGAAACCCATTTCTTAGGCATGCTTCAAGCGCAGCGCGCAGAAAAAATTGATCACGTAAAGAAAAACCATTTCTCCTGTAAATTGCTCCTACTGCTGCAATCCGCTCAATAGGTTTTAACTCCGGGGCATTGATACGGCTTCTCGCGGTCTTTTTATGAAAGCGAGGACGTAGAATCGATTTGATGTGCTTATGGTCTGAAGATATCGCGATCAGGGGCGCAGCACTGGTCATATCTAATAGTCTTCAATATTATTTGTTTCTAATATTACTAGCATAATAACTGTAATTACTTGCAGCGAGCATTATTGTATCAAGGGAAGGAAGCAGGAATTGAGCATAAATTCCTGCATATGAACTGGGTTACGATTCGTAAAATCTTCGTTTGTTCTTAAAATTAATAAGATTTTAACTGATATTCGCCCAGACTAGATTCATCGCGCGACATTTGCGCAATGGTCATCCCCGCGAAGGCGGGGATCCACGATAGGCCGGAGAGATATGGCTTGGTGCTTGTCGTAGATGCCCACCTTCGTGGGCATGACTGGGTAAGAAAGCAGGATAGGCCAATGGATACAGATTTTAAATCACTCGAGAAACGCTACGGCACATCGCTCGCAATCAAGATCTGCGAGGAGATTGCCAAGGCGGAGCAGAGCTATTTTAATTACTACCGCGCCAATGTTGCTCTTAAATCCATAAAACGCTTTGTAGATGAGAGCGAGGATCAGCGCCTTGTTGCACGCAACAAAGTTGCCTAAAATATACATATTGTATAATATTATTTTACAGATGATTCTTGATTAGAGAAATCGAGCAGCTTCCAGCCCATAAAAAAATATTGTTTCGAAAGTATAACAATCATATGATGCGGCATAGCCTACCAGGTTCCTTCATAAGGAAATGTCTATGCCTACTGCACCAGTCTCATCATTGAAAGAAAAGTTTACTGCAGCTGTAAGAACACTTGATAAATCATACGAGCTTGGCTGCTTTGCGACGGCACTGGCAGCACAGTGTGCTCAAGATACGATTCAAAAACTTGAGCCATCCGTCACTTTTTCTGAATGGGTAATATCAGAAGAATGTGGAAAAGATAAGATCCATCATCTTTTTGCGGATGCTCGAGTAACAGTCCCAAAGAATGGAGCAAGTTTTAATATAGCATTTATAGTCACCATTCAAAGGGATGACGCTGCTGCCAGACGAAAAGGAGAAGTGCGCAGTATATTCTTCACAGTATCACAGGGATCAAAGCCGGGCGTTGGTGTGTCGATGAAATATACTGCAGCTAAAGCAAATGTTAGCTGGGCTGATGCTGATACCGAAGAGCGTATTCATTTAATTCTATCTAAACAATTGAAATCTTCAGAGCCGCCACCACCATTGCCTGGTAATTTGTCAGAAATCCTAGCATTTATGGGTCGTCCTCAGCCTTAAACCATCTGACTGACAATCAAAATAATCCGGCCTTTAATCTTCAAATCTTTTAATGCGGCCGTTTCCAGTGGATAATTTTTATTATCCGCGACCAATTGCACCATGCCATTCGATAGCGATTGCAAGCGTTTGATCGTAAGACCCGTATCATTCCATAATGCATAAATGCCTGGCTTGTCCGGTTTGGTGATGCCGGTATCAATCACTACGCGGTTGCCATCACTTAAGGTCGGCTCCATGCCATCGCCAAAAATGCGGATGATATAAAGATTTTTGATATCGCTATAGCTGGTCTCTTGCAGATTAGCGGTGGGAATAGGGAAGGGCGGTTCAAGCTTTTTATACTTATGCAGATGCTCTTGTGATGCGCCGGCAATGGTATCCAGCTCATGGATGGGATAATACCCGAACCCTTCTTGCAAAGATGGTTCATTCTCTCGCATCGAACCGGGCATAAAGGGTGCGGAGGAAAGCTTTTTATCAAAAGCCGAGGGCGCAATCTGGTTTTTGGTTACCTT
>RGZA01000059.1 GCA_010031785.1 Alphaproteobacteria bacterium | reverse complement strand
CTATCGCGCGCCCCCGATCTTTGGCACGCCCTACATAAGATCGGACCCTTTCTTCAAAACCTATTTCTTCCAAATTGTGATAGCGGTTATCCCGAACTATGAATGCTCTTCCAACAAGGTGATTTCTTTGGCGTAGAATGCCTTTATCGCGCAGACCATAGAAAGCCTGCTGCATCCTAACAAATGGTGTTTCGGGCTTGCCCTCTGGTATGACAGCCAGTCCCCTAGCATATGCGATGGGTTCATCTGGATGCTCGATTAAAAATTTAAGTAAATTGGCATAACAATCATGATGTGGCCGTGTATCGGTATCAGCAAAAAGAAAATATGATCCTGGTTCAGCAGCCTTAACTATTGTGCATTCTGCCAAAAATTTACCACGATTTGACTCCAGTGTTTTGATTTGAAAGCCATGGCTAGAGTCAGAATTAAACACTGCAATTATTTCCTTGCTGCCGTCCGTCGTGCCATTGAAACATGCAATAACGTCAATTGTGACACCTAACGTTTCTCTTGAAAAATTAACGTTTTCCACCAGTGCATTAAGGTAGGTGGGAAGATTTTTTTCTTCATTCAGGATTGGCAATCCAATTGTTAAGCGATTTTGGCCATCTAAATTTGCCGCTAATGGTAAAGTCAAAGAATTCATGATATAAAAAAGCCCATAAAATTTAATGTAGAAAATACATCTTACATATATTATATATTTCCGCTACTTTATAGCAGGCTATGCTTGGTGTAACACCTTTTTTCAAGCGCCTTGCGGTATTGCGAGCCAATTTTTGAGCTGCGATCGAGGAGCTTATACATTGCGAATATAATTAAAAACAAGAATAATTTTAGAAAAACCTATAAAAATGAATGAAGGTATAAAACTTTTAGCATTTGATGTTGATTGGACGCTGGGCGATATGGAACCCGCCATGAGGGATGCTACCCTTGACACCCTTAGGCAGCTTGGCGCTTCCCAAGTAGATGAAGCATTTCATGCCAGGTACTTCAGCGGAAAGTCAGCAAGCGAAGGGCTTGCTGCAATTTCAGATATTTTTGGCGTTTCCATCTGCGAAGCTGCATTCACAAGTCTGTACGTTGAAATGGCCGTAAGCAGAATTTTAACAGATCAACCTAATGTGGTACCGGGAGTAAATCAGGCGCTCAGTGCACTGAGCGATCAAGGAAAAATTCTTGTTACTTGGTCGAATGGTCGGGCCAAATTGACCCGTGCCTTTCTTGAACGAACAAATTTACTTCGTTACTTTGATGATTGTCTTTTTAATGCGGATGTAAGCGGTTTTCCTAAACACAAAAGCGCAAATATGTTATTGCAAATTTCCCAACGTTTTAACGTTGCACCAGAACATATGGCTATTGTCGGCGATGGATTCTTTGACATGATGAATGCAGCTCAGTTCGGTGTGCCTGTAAGAATTGGCACAACTTACTATCCTGCTCTTAATGGCCTTGATGCAGAAACTTATGAAGCCAGACTTGGCTTGGTTGGAGCAACGAGAGTAATACATGGTGATTTTAGTGAATTATTGGATGCGCTTGAAGGTCCTATAAGGCCATCTCTCAGAGGTAGCACGCTAAAAGAAGCCAAAATACCAGCGTCCGTTACCAACATACTGACGCATCATCGCTCGCACCATGTTTTTCCGAATGTCTTTGATCCGAGAACCTTTAATGAAAAAGTATTGCATAGAATATTATTTAATCGCGATCCATTGCTAACAAAAATCGCAGATAAGTTTGCAGTCCGCGGTATTGTAGAACGCATCTTAGGTTCTTCAGATATTCTTACACAACTATATCATGTTACCGATAACCCGGAGGATATTCCATTTGATGACTTGCCGCAAAAATTTGTCATTAAACCTACGCATGGCAGTGGCTGGGTGCGGGTGGTTCGTGATAAATCAGAATTTGATATGTCAAGTACAGAAGGACAAGCAGCACGACAATCATTAATAGAGCAATGCAATGAATGGTTGAAACAGAATTTTTACTTTTATATGCAATGCCACGAATGGCAGTACAAAAATATACCCCCAAAGATTGTTGTTGAAGAATTTATTGATGACGGATCATCGATAGCGCCAGTTGATTATAAACTTTGGGTATTTGGCGGAAAAGTACATCTTATTGAAACTAACGTAGAAATGGATGATGGAGAAGCTTTTACTTATTACGATCGTGATTGGAATAAGCTTGATGTAAAAAGTACATTTGAAGGAAAATGCAAGCCGACCACAGATATTCCAAAGCCAGCGCGACTTGACGATATGATTAAGGCCGCTGAAGCATTAGCTCAAGGAACGGGATTGACCGGTTTTGTGCGTGCCGATTTTTATGCTACGGCTGATCGGATATATTTTGGCGAACTAACACTTACGCCTAGCAACGGTCGAGCAAGTTTCGATCCGCCAGAATTTGATAGAGCATTGGGGGCTCTCTGGCCCGTTGATGTCAACGTAAAGATACCTTGTGATTTACTTGCGTCGAACAGTTCAAATGATGAAGCGTTTGCTTACGGTTAACGTATAATCAGCAACCGCTCGCGTTTTTGAAAACAATTCAAACAAAATTCAGATTAATATTTTCGGTTTTTGCTTCTATTAGCGAAACTAACAATCAGGGCAGGGCGGTCGTCGTTAAAGTTAGAGCTAAATCGCGTCCCCGCAACCAATTAAATCAATAGCTTAGTATTGATTATCAATCCCTGAGAAAATTTGTATGCTACCTATATGCTACCCAGCAGATATATCTCTGTAAATTTTTGTCTATTTCTGTCACAAAATTATGTGCGCGTTTCTGCGCCGAGATTCTCCCTCCTGAGACTGAAGTAAAGCTATGCTCTAACCATGGCTGTAACCAAACACACAAGTAAAGGGGGGGGGCGGTGCACCAAGGGACACGGGTTAAGCGTGTAGCGGCATATATCCTTGCGCTAAAAAATTCTGGAAAAACACATATACAGGGCAAGTTTATAGAATATTTATGTTGCTGGGCTGTATGCGAGTGTGCCCCCTTTATTTGGCTTTTGCGAAGGGGTGTTCCGTATTACCATATAGATGAAACTATTAATGAAATCTGCTGCTTGACATTCAGCTATTGATTATTAAAGTTGGAACCGAATTGGCTTGTTTAGTTGCCGTTTTTAAGCAGATCAATATCAACAGATGTATTTTATAAAAAAATGCACTGACGAGTGTGGAATTAGATAATTTTATAACTATAATTTACGGATTTTTTAGGAATTGGATTTCATGTCTGACTTTGCTCCAGAACAAGCTAACTCTGAAATCTTACGTGAATTTTACAATGCTGCAGGTCTCTACAAGCCTGAAGCAGATCATGATGCGTGTGGTGTAGGATTAATTTATTCATCAACCGGTCCTTCGCCAAAGGTTATTGAATATGCTTTAGGCGCTCTTGGAAATTTAAAGCATCGTAGTACCAAGGCAGCGGATGGATTGACAGGTGATGGTGCTGGTATTCGATGTCAGCTTCCACGGAATTTTCGTAGTCTTATTGAAGAAGATCTTGGTGCATCACATGTTCAAAACATCATTGGTGCTACGCCGTACGTTGCAATTGGCCAGGTTTTTTTAAGTACTGATGATAACAAGCGCGCTAAACTTAAAGCGATCGCTGAAAAACGCGTCGCAGAATATTTAAAAGATCATGGTTATACTGAAAATCAGTTTTTGTGGCGTCCGGTACCTGTTGATGTCAACTATCTTGGTCCCATAGCACTAGCTGGCCAACCTGTTGTAGAACAATTGGTTCTTCCCCATGGCGATATTAATCCTGCAACGGAGAAAGATCTTTATATCTTGCGGCTGCTTATTGAACGCGATTGGCAAAAAGCAGGGTTCAATCCTAAATCACCAAGTGATGGTTATTTCTGTTCACTTTCTGCAGACTCAATTGATTATAAAGGAATGGCATTATCAGAAAATGTTGGCCTCCAATATCCTGATTTGAAACACGTCATTTTTAAATTAATTGAATGGGCACAATTTCATGCACGCTTTTCAACCAATACCGTATCTACGGCTGACAAGGCGCATCCTTACCGGTATATAGCGCATAATGGCGAGATCAATACGCTTAGAGGAAACATCGCTCAGTTTATGAGTAAGATGAAAGATCTTATAAAAAGTATTGCAGGGAAATTTTCAGATCAAATTGTAAATGTTATTCAGCCTGGCAGTTCCGACACCGGGACTCTTGATATGATCGCAGAAGCATTGAACCGTTCAGGAATGAGCCTTCCAACGGTTATGTCGGCAATGATCCCAAGCGCCTATGGGATTAATCCAGTACATCATCAAACCATTCTTAAAGCTGCGCAAGATATCACTGTTCCCTGGGATGGACCCGTTGCTATCGCTGCAGCGAATGAAGAGCATATCATCCTTGTGCGGGATCGTGCAGGACTTCGACCTATGCGTATCCTTCAAACAAAAGATGACATAATTGTTGCTGGATCAGAGACCGGCATGGCGAAAGTGCGTCTGGAGGATATTAAAAAAGCTATTCGTCTTGGCCCTGGCGAAAAACTGGTTTTTGGTCTTAAGCAAAGAAGAATGCTTACACCGGCAGAAGTAGAAGCATTCGCTGCGAAAGAATTAAAGCCTATTGCAGATGCAGTTTCAAAAAGAGAAAGAAATTTTCATTTTCAAGCCAATAACCCAGGAAAGCAGAGCAGAAAACAACGGATAATGGCCAAGATCTGGAGAGTTGTAGACGCTTTCCGAAAAACACTGTTTATCGAACAGGCACACGCACATTATACGCAAGAATATCTTGATGGCATTCTTGATCCTATGCTCAAGGATGGCAAGGAAGCTACCGCATCAATGGGTGATGACAGTGCGCTGGAAGTCTATAATCAGGCTGCGTCCCCCAACTGGTTTTACCGCTTCTTCAGACAGGAATTCGCACAAGTTACCAATCCTCCTATCGATTCTGTAAAAGGGCGCAGTGTGATGGTTTCCATCGTAAATGGTAAGCAGTCATTGGATGTGCCAATTGGCAGAATTGGTGCGCCGATGCCTTCGCCTGTCTTGTGGACGAGCGAATTACAGGGCTTGGAAAAAAATCATAAAAATGAGTTTGTGCGCGTTGTTGCTGCGTATGATCCTGCGGATGGAGAAGACGCTCTTGAAAAAGCGCTCGCGCGCCTTCGCGCTGAAGTTGCAGAACATGTTCGTAATGGCAAATCACAAATTGTCATTTCACAAGAAACCAACAATAAGAAATTAATCCCAATTGAAATGCCATTGGCGATCAGTGCGGCGCATGGGCATTTGTCCGGTGAGCAAATACTGGAAGGCGTTGCAATCTATGCACATACCAGAGATCTGGTTGATCCACATGCATTAGCCATGCTTGTTGCCAATGGTGCAAATTTTGTTGTTCCTTACTTGGTTGAAAAAACAATTGCACAGCGTGTTCGTGAAGGAAAGCTTGATGAGCGTTCAGCAAAAGGTGAAATAACTAAGAAGGGCGATCTTGAAAAGGCTTATAGCAATTACCGCAAGGCGCTTGATGACGGCATCCTGAAAATTATGGCAAAGCTGGGTATTCCCCGCATTGCGTCTTACGTGGGAGCGAGAAATTTTTCTCTGGTTGGAATACATCAATCGGTAGCAGATTCTGAATTTGAAGGGCGTGATTCACCGATTGACGGCTTGGATTTGAAAGCTATCCAGGCGCGCCAAGAAACCCATACGCATGCAGTAAAGCAGGTTGTGAGTCTTGGAAAACAAAACGGTGATTATAGGCTATCCCAAGGAACGTCCTTGCGTGGCATGAAGCCCAATGGCATTGACGATGAGCTTGATGAGCCGCACCTATGGACGCCTGAGGTTGTTAAAGCAATCCAGCAAGCTGCCTTCCACAATGATCCAAAGGCACTTGAACAATTATTGGAGATACAAAAAACACAGCTTATTGGTGTTAGAAACGCGATGGGCATTCGGTTCCCATCCGCACAAGAAGCTATTTTGGTTGACGAGGTCGCGCCCGTTGAAGATGTTCGTGATAGTTATCGTGCGCCAGGGATCAGTCTTGGTGCAATCAGCCGAATGGCGCATCGTGATATTGCCATGGCAATGAATAATATGCGTAGGAAGTCACGCACAGGGCAGGGGCCACTCAGTAATTCAGGCGAAGGCGGCGAAGATATTATTGGCCGTGAATTTCAAGATGCAGGCAGCGCAATTAAGCAAATCGCATCCGGCCGGTTTGGTGTTGATGCGTTATATTTAGCCAGTGCAGAGACGATTGAAATTAAGGTTGCGCAAGGCGCAAAGCCTGGTGAAGGCGGTCAGCTTCCGGCGATGAAGGTTGAAGGGTTGGTTGCAAAATTACGCCATGCGACCCCTGGCGTAAGCCTTATCTCACCGCCACCGCATCATGACATTTATTCGATTGAAGATCTTACCCAGCTTATCAATGACCTTAAAAAAGTAAATCCAAAAGCCAGGGTGTGCGTCAAGCTCGTTTCCCAGCCAGGTATTGGAAATATCGCGGTCGGTGTAGCCAAGGCAGGGGCAGATGAAATTCATATATCCGGGCATTCAGGTGGTACCGGCGCATCACCCCAGACCAGTATCAAGGGCGCTGGCTGTCCTGTTGAAATCGGGGTCGCAGAAGTCCATCAGGCGCTAAAGGCAAACGGTCTGCGCGATAATATGACATTGATTGCCGATGGTAGCGTCTATACAGCATTCGATATCGTAAAACTAAAAATGCTGGGCGCAGATATTGTTGGTTTGGGTACTGCGTGTCTTATCGCGCTCGGCTGCGTTATGACAAAGCTATGTCATCTCAATAATTGTCCGGCCGCTATTGCAACGCAAAACCCAGCGCTTGATCCTTTTTATAAGGGCAACAGTCAGAATGTAGAAAATTTATTTACATTACTTGCCGAGCAGGAACGGGAAATATTGGCGCGGCTAGGCATTAGGGACCCGAAAGATATTGTCGGACGTACCGATTTGCTTGAACAGGTGAATTTTAGTAACGGGGTAAGTCATCACCGTCTTCTTGCGCGTCATGAGAGTGAAGGAACGCAAGCGAGCGGTTCAAAACTAAAGCCTGGTGAGCGTAAACCACCACAGAAATCGCTTGATGAAGCATTGTCGTTAACGCCAGAGGAAATTATTCAAAAATTAAAAAAAGGCGAATATGTATCTTTGGAAGCAGAGATTAATAATACCCATCTATCAACCGGTGCCCATTTGGCCGGGGAGATTGTTCACGAATTTGTATTGAACAAGTTAACCGCATGTAAAAACGATCTGCCTCGAGGTGCGGATGGTAGTCTTGATCCTGATGCGGTTGCGGCTGCGATTGCAAACTTCCAATTTGAGATGCCAAAGGAAGATGCGCTTTCCGTTACCTTCACTGGCTATGGAGGTCAGTCCTTTGGTGCCTGGCTGGTCGAAGGTATGCGGTTTGAACTTCAAGGTTTTGGAAATGACTATGTTGGCAAAGGCATGAGGGGTGGAAAAATTATTATCCATTCGGCTGCAGGCAGCATGATGGCTGCTGCGCCTCATGAGCATGAAATAGCGGGCAGTACCATCCTCATGGGGGCAACAGGTGGCAGAATGTATATTGCCGGGACGGTTCGCGAACGGTTTGCCGTGCGTAATTCGGGCGCAGTTGCCGTTGTGGAAGGTGTTGGCGACAATGGCTGTGAATATATGACAGGCGGTGCAGTCGCTGTGCTTGGAAAGACAGGCCATGATTTTGCCACTGGCATGTCAGGTGGCGTGGCATTTATCTATGATGAGGATGGCACCGCAGATCAACGTATCAATAAAACCGATGTGGAGATTTTCACGCTAAGAGATGAACATATTGCAAAAAAACTTGGCTATCAGGTTAATGAGTTTGAGGCCAACTTAAGAGAGATGGTGCAAAGTCAGCTAGAAGAAACAGGATCTGCAAGGGCAGCGCATATTTTAGCTAACTGGGATATGGAGAGAGATAAATTCAGAATGATCCTTCCAAAGGAAGTGATCAATCTTAGTAACCACCGCAATAAGTATCAACTGCAATTACCTCAATTATTCCGGGGTAGGCCATGTTGTGTAGAAGTTCCGGCTTCTGCACCAGCCTTAGCAGCATAGGAGAATATTATGTCAGCAGATGGATTTTGGAAAATTACCTATACACCTCCTGGTACGCTGGATCCCGCTCAGCGGGCGCGTAATTGGGATCAGGTGGTTGTTGCACTTACAGGAAAAGAAGCACAGGTACAGGCCACACGTTGCATGAGCTGTGGTTCGCCAGGATGCAATACAGGCTGTCCTTTAGGACAGGATATCCCTGCATATCAGGCTGCAGTTACACGCGGAGATATGTATGGCGCGCATAATATCGCGTTTCACAGAGGTGGTGGACAATACAGCTTCTTGTACTGGCAGTTGGGGACAGTGTGCCCGCAATTGGAACGCTTATGTGAAAGCTCCTGTACGGTTGGCCACATTAATTTACTTGGAGCACCCAAAGGTACAAAAGTAACAAATACAGTTGTTATTGGTGGTACAGAAGCTGCGATTGGGGAAGAGGCAATAAAGAACGGATGGCTCAAATATCCAAAGCCATTGAAATATACGGGAAAACGTGTGGCTATTATTGGCACAGGGCCTGGGGGTGTTTATCATGGCATGACCTTGAATGCACTTGGCCATGAAGCTCATTTCTTTGAAGCAAATGACCAGGTTGGTGGATTGCTGCAAAGAGGATTGCCGGATTTCAAACTATCAAAAAAAGATTTTCCACTTATTCGTCGTTTGATGAAGAGAGCGGGTGCGCTGATCACCACAAAGAGCCGCATCGGCAAACGCGGCGAATTCACCATCAAGGGTAATGTTATACAGAGACTATGGCAAAAATGGACCAAGAAGAGAGGTCATAATCTCAGCATTGATGATTTGCTGAATAAATATGATATGGTGACATTTGCAGGCGGCACCTATTCAGAACGCGGCATTCTTCACCCGGATACTCATCAGCCAATTCTTGGAAGTGACCTTGCCATTACGGGGTTGAGTTTTCTGTTCCCTTATAATGATCATGTGGCTTCTGGCAATCCTGACTTGCCAGCGCATCTTGATCAAACAGGAAAAGATATTATTGTCATCGGCGGTGGCGACACAGGGTTTGATGTTGTGCGCACCGCGTTTCGTGCAGGTGCTCAATCGGTAACCGTAATTCTGCGTGGCATCGAATTCCGTGGCGCTGAAAAAGAAAGAGCCTTTGCAACAGCTGAAGTTGCAGCGCTTGCAGGCCAGGGCATTCATCTTGAATCTGAGCTTCAGGTTAATCCCATAGAGATTAAACGACGGGCTAGCGGAAAATTTGCTTTAACATTACGAAATGGCACAAATGGCGGCGAGCAGGTTATTGAAGGGGATGTGATTGTTGGCTCTACGGGGTTTGAAAAGCCTGACATCGGTAAAATATTTGGAATAAATGATTTAACGGTACACGCTGATGGTACGACCAGCGATCCAAGGCTGTTTGTAGTGGGTGATGCGTTAAATGGTGCAAGTCTTGCCGTGCACGCCGCCGCACATGGCCGTCATCGTGCATTTATGGTTCATTCTAAGTTAGAAGAACAGCCCGCATCACAGCGACCTAATCTATTGGTACGCGCTGCGCGCCGCGCAGTTGGGTTTGTTTTATAAATCGCATATTTCATAAAATAATTTAATGACTGAAGCCGTGTTATTCGTCAAACGAATACACGTGCACTTCGCGGCTTACCGCTTGCTTAATATGTTTGAGACATAAATACGCATCAGAAAAATGCGTATCAAACATAGTATGGTAGCGGCCACTCTTCCATGCAGGGCAGATAAATGCTTTTGCCTTCAAAGCGTTGACCAATATGTTAAAAATTCACTCATGTACGTAATCTATCATACAGATATAAAACTAATTTCAGGAATTTGATTAATGGAGCAATGTTAGCAGTTTAATGCCTGCGCCAGATCATCGATCAGATCCTGTGCGTTTTCGATGCCCACCGATACGCGCACAAGGCCATCATCAATGCCTAAACTCTTGCGGATATCGGCGGGGATGGATGCGTGAGTCATGGTTGCCGGGTGTTCAATCAGGCTTTCGATGCCACCAAGACTTTCGGCAAGCGTGAATACTTCGCAGCGCTTGAGGGTAGAAACAACCTTTGGCGTGCCACCTTTGAGCACGATCGATAACATCGCACCGAATTTTGGCATTTGCTTTTTGGCCAGCACATGTTGCGGATGGCTTGCAAGGCCGGGATAAATCACGCGCTCTACCTGCGGATGTTTTTCAAGCCATGATGCGATGGTGATTGCATTTTCGCATTGGCGTTGCAGGCGGATGCCAAGGGTTTTAAGGCCACGATGCGCAAGGAAACTGTCAAACGGGCCTGCAATGCCGCCGATGGAGTTTTGCAAGAAGCCAATGTGTTCCTTAAAGGCTGCGGTCGTTACCGCAATGCCGCCAATGAGATCGGAATGCCCGTTGATATATTTAGTTGCGGAGTGCACGACGATATCTGCGCCATAGTCGAGCGGGCGCTGAATCCACGGCGAGCAAAAGGTGTTATCAACTACAGTGATAATGCCGCGCTTTTTGGCAAAGCCAATGATTGCTTCCAGATCAAGCAGTTTCAGCATTGGGTTGGTTGGCGTTTCAAGCCAGATCATGCGTGTTTCAGGTTTAACAGCCGCCGATAATGCATCAAGGCTTGTTAGATCGGCATAGGTAAATTGCAGATTGCTGGAACGTTTGCGCACGCGCTCGAACAGGCGGTAGGTACCACCATAAAGATCATCCGTTGCAACAATGTGCGAGCCGGATTCCAGAATTTCCAGAACAGCAGCAATGGCGGCAAGGCCGGATGCGAAGGCAAAGCCAGCATCACCATTTTCCAGATTGGCAATCGCGCGTTCATAGGCAAAGCGCGTGGGGTTATGGCTGCGCCCATAATCAAAACCCTTATGTACGTTGGGCGCTTCCTGCTTATAGGTTGAGGTTGCGTAAATCGGCGTGATCACCGCGCCCGTGGTGGGGTCGGGTTCTTGCCCTGCATGAATTGCGCGTGTGTCGAATTGCCATTTATCTTTGTTCGATGTGCTCATGCTTGGCTTGTCCTTTTCCGCATATAATTAAGAAGATCGATGGGGGTAATAAGGCCAATAAACTGGCCTTTGTCGGTAACGCAGGCAACATGGTGGCGTTCAAAAATCGGCAGCAAATCGGTGATGGGTGTTTGCACATCAATCAGTTCCGGTGCATCGCGCATGACTTTCCCCACAACTGCATCAAAGCCGGATGGATTGCCTGTGACGGTGAGAAGAATATCCGTTTCTTCAATCATGCCGATCAGGCGGCGATCATCCATGACCGGAATTTGCGAAATATCAAAGGTGCGCATTTTTTTATAAACCTGCCGCAGCGTTTCATTGGGGGCTGCCCATACGGTTTCTCCGCGCAAGTAGGAGCGGGAAATCAGATCGCGCAGATCATGCGTGATTTGCCGGTCGGCAAGGCCGTGATCATCAAGCCAATAGGGGTTATAAATTTTTGAAAGATATTTATTGCCGCTATCGCACACAAAGGTGACAACGCGCTTGGGGGTTTTTTGTTCGCGGCAATATTTCAGTGCTGCGGCAAGTAATGCGCCCGATGATGAACCGCACAAAATGCCTTCTTTTTCCAGCAATTGCCGCGCGGTAGTGATGCTTTCTGCATCGTTGATGGTATAGGCTTTACGCACCAGCGATAGATCGCAATTGGTGGGAACAAAATCTTCGCCAATGCCTTCGATAAGCCAGCTGCCGGGTTTGATGGTGATGCCATG
>RGZA01000058.1 GCA_010031785.1 Alphaproteobacteria bacterium | reverse complement strand
AATGCCAATAATAAAAATCCGATTTGCATTGTGGTGCCATGCCATCGCGTCATTGGTACGAATGGAAAGCTGGTTGGCTATGCGGGCGGTCTTTCGCGTAAACAGAAATTATTGAATTTGGAAAAACGTAGTGCTTGATAGTCTTGAAAACCGTGTGAAACTTCCAGTGCCCGGCAGCGCTGATAAGGTGTTGCTGCATTCCTGCTGCGCGCCTTGTTCGGGCGAAGTGATGGAAGCAATGGTCGCAAGCGGCCTTGCCCTTACCATCTATTTCTATAATCCCAACATTCATCCGCGCGAAGAATATGAATTGCGCAAACAGGAAAACATCCGCTTTGCAGAGAAAATGAATATCCCGTTCATTGATGCCGATTACGATGCCGATAACTGGTTCGCGCGCGTCAAAGGCATGGAATGGGAAAAGGAAAAAGGCAAGCGCTGCACTGAATGTTTTGATATGCGCTTTGAACGCACCGCACTTTATGCGCATGAGCATGGGTTTAATCTGTTTACATCCTGCCTTGGTATTTCACGCTGGAAAGATATGCAGCAGATTAATGGCTGTGGTCACCGCGCTGCGGCACGGTATGAAAATCTGTCTTACTGGGATTATAACTGGCGCAAACAGGGCGGGTCAGAACGCATGATCACCATTTCCAAGCGCGAGCATTTTTACCAGCAGGAATATTGTGGTTGTATCTATAGCTTGCGCGATACCAACAAGCGCCGCCGTGAACATGGCGAGGAAAATATCAAGATTGGCGTGATGTATTATTAAAATATATGGTTAAACGCCTGCCTTAATTACAATGAAACTATTGTTGTGATTGTAGCGCTATCCCCCGATCCGTTATTATTGGGCCAGTTATCTTTAGGGGATATTGGAATGAGTAATAGCACACATTTTGTTGCGGCTGGTCTGCTTGTGACGCAATTGACGTTACTCCCTATGGAAGATGGAGGCGCAGCAACCGTGACTGGCTCTATGCCGCGTATTGCTGCTGGGACTCACCATGTATCTGAAGCGGAGCAGCGCGTGATGGAGGCATCCCAATTCGTTGCATCCCATTTAGGAAATGTTGAAATAGGCGCAGCTCACTGCAGCAGGCTCCCATCGAGCAAATATTCTAGAAGCAATACCCTTACTGTTACTGCTGGTCGGGCCAGTTATAGTGATATGGATTTTGTTGTTACGGCGCTAGGCGATAAAACATTTGAGGTAAGACTTCATGCAAGTGAAGGAAGAAGCACTTTCACTAGCGTTCCAATAAACTTCAAATATGATGAACAAGGTCGGGGATTTTACTGGAAATCCGACGCAGAAAAACAAGCGTTTAGTACGGCCAAGATGGTTTTAGGTTTGCCTGTCGATCGCCCGCAATTATCAGGCGTATCTTCTCCGCCAGTGCTTACTGCCTAATTATCTTTATGAAACGCTGCTGCGGTTTTAATAATCGCATCCAGATCATAGGTGGGTTCCCAGCCTAACACTTGTTTTGCCTTGCTTGCATCAGCAACTAGAAAAGCCGGATCGCCCGTGCGGCGTGGGCCGTGGGTGATGGCAAAATCACCGACATGTTTCTTCACACTATCAATCACCTGTTGCACGCTGTAGCCTTTGCCAGTGCCAAGGTTAAACACATCGCTTTTTCCGCCTGCCAATAAATATTCAAGGCCCTGAATATGCGCGCGGGCCAGATCATTCACATGCACATAATCGCGAATGCATGTGCCATCCGTTGTTGGGTAATCACTGCCGTTTAACGTGAATTGTTTTTTGCCCTGCGCTGCGAGCACGGCATTGGCGATCAGATGCGTTTCCGGTTCATGCATTTCGCCAATCGTTGCGCTTTTATCCGCGCCCGCCGCATTGAAATAACGGAAGATCACGCTTTTCAGGCATGGAAAAAACGACATACGAAATTCAGGATAGGTGTAATCAAGCTTTAAGGCGCGGCGCGCCATTTCATCAATAAATCCATCGGATGATCCCTGCCGCGCATAGAGTCCCTGTAAGCCAATCTCACACGATAGCTTGGTCATGCCATAGGGGCTGATGGGTGCAAGGTCATCTTCTTCATTTAAGGGTTGCGCTGTGGTGGGGTTTCCATAAACAGCAGCGCTTGATGAAAAGACCAGATGACGTAATTTTCCGCGCTCCAGCGTTTTGAAAAAACGCATCACCTTGTAATAGTTATTGTCCCAATAAAGATCGGGCTGCAGGGTGGACTCACCAACTTCAATCAGCGACGCAAAACAGATCGCCGCAACGGGTTTGTATTTTTCGGCAATGCTCAAGACCGCATCTTCATCGCCAATATCGGCAATTTCCAGCGGCCCCCATTGCACGGCGCTGCGGCGGAACTGCTCCACCTGCGGAGATGGGCTTGTTAACCGGTCAATCGTGATCGGCGTATAGCCTTTTTCTGCGGCCAGTTTGCAGAAATGGCTACCGATATAACCCGCGCCGCCTGCAACAAGGATATTTTTGGACATATTGAAATGCTCTCATATAACACTAGACTTACTGGGGAGATTGTATGAGAAAGAAGCCATCGAGGCTATATAAAATATGGACATATCATGGATAACAAAATTCCCGTTACAGTGCTGACCGGTTATTTGGGGGCGGGCAAAACCACGCTGCTCAACCGCATTCTGTCCGAGCCGCATGGCAAAAAATATGCCGTGATCGTCAATGAGTTTGGTGAAATCGGCATTGATAATGATCTGATCGTGGATAGCGATGAAGAAGTGTTCGAGATGAATAATGGCTGCATCTGCTGCACCGTGCGCGGGGACCTTATTCGCATTATCGGCAATCTGATGAAACGTAAAGGCAGCTTTGATGGGATTATTGTTGAGACAACAGGCCTTGCTGATCCAGCACCGGTTGCACAAACCTTTTTCGTTGATGAAGATGTTGCGCGCCGTACAAAGCTTGATGCAGTCGTGACAGTGGTCGATGCCTTGCATCTTCCCGCGCGTTTAAAAGATAGCAAGGAAGCGGTTGAACAAATCGCCTTTGCGGATGTGATTGTACTCAATAAAACTGATCTTGTTAGCGCTGAAGCGCTCGCAGAAGTAGAAAAAACCATTAAAAGCATCAATCGTTTTGCGCCAATCCATCACGCGCAGCGTTCCAACGTCGCGCTTGATAAAATTCTGGATCGTGGTGCGTTTGATCTTGCGCGCATTCTGGAAGCAGACCCGCATTTTCTATGTGATCATTCCCATGATGGGGCGCATGAAGAACATCATGTGCATGATGAACATTGTGGTCATGACCATCATCACGATCATGATCACCACCATCATCATGAAGAAGCACACACCCATTATGAAGGTATTGACAGTATTTCATTGTCATCCGAAAAGCCGCTCGATACCGAAAAATTCGATGCATGGATTGGCGATGTATTGGCCAATCACGGGCAGAATATTCTGCGCTCCAAAGGCATTTTGAACCTGGCAGGTCAGAATGACCGCTTTGTGTTTCAGGCCGTGCATATGGTCAAGGAAGGCAGCTTCCAGCGCCCATGGAAAGCCAATGAAAACAAAAACAGCCGCCTTGTGTTCATCGGCCGCGATTTGCCAGTGGATGATCTGCAACGTGGCTTTGGTGCGTGTGCGGCTTAACTAACGATTGAGTTGATGGATGAATCAAGAAACATTTCAATTGATTTTAGATTCCATCATTAAATGGTCAGAAAAAAGATCGGATATTTTTGCGGTAGCATTAGCGGGATCTTGGGCGCGTGGCACTCAGCATTCCAAAAGTGATGTTGATTTTGTTTTCATTGTTCATGATCCGCTTTTATTTAAGAGCAATAGTGATTGGTTATCGGAGATTGACTGGAATGGCATAGGTGGCGGCCCTACCGATTGGAATGATCAAGATTATGGAAAGCTTTGGAGCCGACACACCATTATTGCTCCTGACATCGAAATAGAATTTGGCTTTGCTTCTCTTTCATGGATGTCTGTTTCTCCAATTGATCAAGGAACCGAGAGCGTTGTCAAAGATGGCTTCAGAATTCTGGTCGATAAAGAGGGTGGGCTTAAGTGTCTTTGTGCTGCATGCGGGGCCTAGAGTAAATCGAGCGCAGTCTTCACAAGCGGCACAGTAATCGCGCGCGTTTGCGCCAGCGATGCCTCATCAAGCTGCTTCACAAATCGCTCAATCACTGCACCATCGCGCGCGATACGTGGCAGAATATAATTCAGTACTTCTTCACTCACGCGCAATTGGCGATCCTTGAAATGCTTTAACAGCAGGCCTGCAACCAGCATGTCATCGGGCATTTCCATCTGCGCAACACTAACCGCGAGCAGGCGCGAGCGTAGATCAGCAAGCGTGAGCGGCCATTGTGCGGGCGGCGTTGTCGCAGTGATAAGTAATGGAAACTGTTTTTCCTTCGCGCTATTCAATAAATGAAACGCATTCTGCTGCGTTTGCGCATTCCATGCGCTGCGATCGGCATCTTCCCACAATACTGCGCTATTCAATGTTGCGACATTCATCCCATCAAACAACGTTGCTTTATGGCGTTTTTGCCAGATGCGCGCGAGGTGGCTTTTGCCAGTTCCTTTGGGCCCGAGCAGCAACAACGTGTCGTGATTATTCAGTTGTACAACCGCTGTTTGATTACTTTGTGTAATCAGAAAATCATCTTCCCCCATGCTGGGGTCAACAGGCAGTGCGAGAGGAATTTGCTGCGCGGGCATCTTACACGCCCGATGGCGGAATAGGGCTGAAATAACGGCTGCGGCGATATTGGCGCAGCATCAGGCGGATAAGGATCGCAATGGTTCCAGCAAAGGGTACCGCAAGAATAACACCGACCAGCCCAAGAAGTTTTCCACCCGCCAATACTGCAAAAATAATCCATACCGGATGCAGGCCTACGCGATCACCCACCAGTTTGGGGGTAAGAAAATAGCCATCGAGAATTTGCGCGATCAAAAAGATAAGGGCAATCACGCCAATCTGGCTCGCCTGATCAAACTGGACGAACGCCATGATAAGGCTGGCAATGATCCCGGTAAGCGTTCCAACGATCGGGATGAATGATAAAAAACCGCTGATCAGGCCAATCACCATACCATATTTCAATCCGGCAAGGCTAAGCGTGATGCTGTAAAAGATGGCAAGCACAAGGCTGACCATCGCCTGGCCACGGATAAATCCTGCAATCATTGTATCGATATTTTGCAACTCATGCCGAATGGCAGGGGCATGCCGCACCGGCAGATACCCATCAACAGTACCAAGGATCTTTGGCCAATCACGCATCAGGTAAAATGCAACCACGGGCGTTAATACCAACAGCGCCAGAATATCAAGCAGCGCCATGCTGCCCGTAACAACTTGCCCCAATACCTTGCCAACGAATTTAACAATGTCATTGGTGTATTGGCTGAATGTATCCTGCAGCTTGGTTGCATCAACGGTAGGAATATGTTCCAGAACATCCTTGATGCGTGGCCATAATTCTTTTTGCAATGTTTCGATATAACCGGGCAGGGAGTTGGCAAGTTCGACCACCTGTGTTTGCACAATTGGCGCAAGCAGAATAGTCGCTGTTGTTATGATGGTTATAAAAAGCAATAATACAATCAATGCGCCAAGCCAGCGCGGCACGCCAAAGGTGCACATGCGGCTAACGAGCGGATTGAGCAAATAAGCAATCGCCAGCGCCAGTACAAACGGCATCAGCATGCCCGAAAGCAGCCACAGCGCGCCAATAAAGCCAAGCACCGCAAACAGCCAGAAGCGCCAGTACTGATAATCAGTGGAGGATTCTGTTTTCATTCGGACTGTTCATCCTGATTTTGAATGGGCTGATTTTGAATGGGTTGCTCTTGCATTAACTCAGGCTGGCCTACTGGTTGAATCTGTGCGGGTTGCATTTGAAGTGGCGGTTGCGCAAGTGGCTGCTGGATTGGCACTTGTCCCTGTTGCACGATGACCGGTGGTGGTGTTGGATAAACCGTAGTGAAGACAGGCTGTGTGGGCATACCATTATTAATGGGCTGCCCTGTGCTGCTCAGCACATAAGTTCCATCCGGCGGATTGCTTGGCAGAATAACCATGTTGCGTGTGGTGAGTGCCTGATCAAGCTGCGTTTGCTCCCCTGTATAATCAAGACGTATTACCGCGCGATAGCGGTTCATGCGCAAAACTTCGAGCGATGCCATGCCGGGAATGGTTTGCAGTGTATCGCGCTTAGCGGCCCATTCATCCATCGTTGCAAACGGAACGGTGAGCGTCACACGCACCGATTGGCGGCCAGCAGGGTTATTGGGCGTGATTGGCGCTGCAACGCCCCCTGGCTGTCCCAGTGGCTGCATCGCTGCTTTTTGTTTTTCCTTCATCAGAATGTCCTGCCACACCGCAATCGTGCTGGTAACATTGGCTTGCAGCCATTGCATATCGTTGCGTGTTGGTTGCGCGGGCACTGGCATGGTTGCGGTTTCAAGAATTTTGCCTTGCGCATCAAAGCGCGCAAGTTGCACCGAAAGGTTTTGGCTTGGTTGTGGGCTGGTGTTATTGGCCACCAATACTGCAACCAATACTTCACGCGCCTGATATTTATGCATGATGCGGGTAAGGGGCAGGTTAAGCCCTGCGAGCGCTTCACTTGCCGTAATGGCGCCAACATCCTGAATGGTGCCTTCAGGCACGATCAGGCTAGGATTGGGGCGGTCTAATAACACATTATCCCATGCCTTATGCCATGCGGTTTTTTCTTCCCATAAAATGCTACGTTCCGCGCTACGTAAAATGGGTAATACCAGCGTACGTTGCACAGGCATGGTGGTCGCGCTGAGCGCAAGCCCGCCATCAGGACGTTTTGTTTTATTCGGATCGCTTGCAATGTCGCCGCCTTTACCAAGCAAGGCTGCTGTTTCCTGCGGCTTGAAATGATAGGTAAGGGTAGCAGTATAACGCGTGCCCGATGCGCGTTCACTTTCTACTTCAAAACTTTTAATCAGTTTTCCAATGCGTGCCTCATCAATATTCGTTGCAGCATTTTCTGCCGATAGATTTTTAGCAAGCTGTTCGAACGCAGCATGTTGGCCTTGCAAAAATGCCTTGTCGCGTGCCTTAAGGGATGTCTCGGCGCTGATATCAACTTTGATCCCGCGAATGGTGTAGGGATCGGCATTCTCAATCGTCTCGACGGTGGTAGGTCCGAC
This sequence comes from Alphaproteobacteria bacterium, assembly GCA_010031785.1. Taxonomy (GTDB): domain Bacteria; phylum Pseudomonadota; class Alphaproteobacteria; order UBA9219; family RGZA01; genus RGZA01. Next base: position 4,817 of record RGZA01000058.1, on the reverse strand, counting down.
TTTTGAAATGGTCGCCGGTTTTGAAACAATAATATCATAGGTTTGTCCGGGTGCAATTGCGGGGGCCGCGTTAGGCGCGGCGGGGCCAATCGGTTTTGCAACAGGCGGAACCGGCGCAGATGCGCTTTGGGGCGCGCCAACCGTTGCAGCGAAGGCAGGACCTGCTAAAAACAGGAATAAAATAAAGATAAAACGCAGCATTGGCAAATGTCACAAGCTCGGATAAAAGGGAGCTTCATCATAGCGAATTTTATGGCAATTTCTAGTTATTATAACAGGACCTTCAATGACAAATAGCTCACTTTCCAAAGATGCTTATGCAAAGGCTGGCGTAAATATCGATGCTGGTAATGAGCTCGTCCGGCGGATTAAGCCTCTTGCTAAGTCAACCGCGCGCCGTGGCGCCGATGCGGGCCTTGGCGGCTTTGGTGCCTTTTTTGATATTAAGGCAACCGGATATAAAGATCCCTTGATTGTGAGCAGCAATGATGGCGTTGGCACCAAACTGAAAATCGCGATTGAAACCGGCCTTCATGATGGCATCGGGATCGATTGCGTTGCAATGTGCGTCAATGATCTGGTGGTAAGCCGCGCCGAGCCGCTGTTCTTTCTTGATTATTTTGCATGCGGCAAACTGGATGTTGACGTGGCAGAGCGCGTGATCGCGGGTGTTGCCGAAGGATGCAGACAAGCGGGCGCAGCGCTGGTTGGCGGTGAAACCGCAGAGCTTCCGGGGCTCTATACCAACGATGATTATGATCTTGCCGGTTTTTCGGTTGGCGCGGTAGAACGTGATGAAGTTATCACCGGAAAAAATGTGCAGGCAGGCGATGTAGTGATCGGGCTGATGTCAAATGGTGTGCATAGCAATGGCTATTCGCTTGTGCGTAAAATTGTAAACGATGGCGGGCATGATTATAAAAAGCCTGCGCCATTTGAAAAAGCGGTAACGCTTGGCGAAGCGCTTCTTCGTCCCACACGTATCTATGTGAAGCCCTTACTTGCACTTTGCAAGGCGGTGAATGTGAATGCCATGGCGCATATTACGGGCGGCGGTTTGCTTGAAAATATTCCGCGCGTTTTACCCGATAACCTAGGCGTAACTATTGATTGCACGGCATGGCAATTGTCCCCGGTCTTTGGCTGGTTAGCTACCGAAGGAAACATTACAGCAACCGATATGGTGCGCACCTTTAACTGCGGCATTGGCATGATCGTGGTGGTGAAAGCTGGCGATGCTGCGGCTGCGCAAGCGCAACTTAAGGCTGCTGGTGTTGAAAATGCAATTATCGGCAAAGTCGAAGCGCGCAAAAGCAATGATGAGATCATGCATTTTGTCGGATTAGAAAAATTATGTCCGTAAAAAAACCGACGTTAGTCGTCCCCGCGCAGGCGGGGATCCATAAGAGGTTTGAATGAAAAAATTGAAATTAGGCATTCAAATCTCCGGGCGCGGCAGTAACCTGCAGGCGCTGATTGATGCATGTGCAGACAAAGATTTTCCGGCAGAAATCGTGCTGGTTATTTCGAATGTCGCGGATGTGGAAGGGCTTGCCCGTGCGCAGCGCGCGAATATTCCAACCCTCACACTGCCACATAAAACATTTCCTAACCGCGAGGCGTTTGAAAAAGCAATCGATGAAGCGCACCGCAAGGCAGGCGTTGAACTGATCTGCAATGCGGGGTTCATGCGTATCATTAGCCCTTATCTGATCAATCAATGGCGTGGGCGGATGATCAATATCCACCCATCCTTGCTGCCAGCTTTTCCGGGTCTTGATATTCATCAACGCGTATTGCAATCGGGCACCTTGTTCAGCGGCTGCACAGTCCATTATGTCGAAGAAGCGGTGGATGGTGGCGCAATCATTGCGCAAGCGGTGGTGCCTGTACTTCCTGATGATTCCGAAGATCGCTTGGCTGCGCGCGTGTTAAAGCAAGAACATCAACTTTACCCCATGGCCGTAAGGCTGATTGCACAAGGTAAGATCACCTATCAGGATGGAAAAGTTATTCGAAACGACATGGAGTCTATGTGCCAAAATGGCCTCTTGAATCCTGCCATACATTCTTGAAAAATAACGCCCTGACTTGAAAGGATAACCCCATGAGCTCTCACGCCCCCCAACCCACTGAACAACAACTGCAACCGCTTGTTGAAAATAACCGCACCTACTGGAGCAATTTTACCAAGGCCACCACGTTCGGCGTCATCGCCGTGTTTGTACTGGTGGGTTTAATGGCCCTGTTTCTTGTAAAGCACTAACTGGTGCAAACGTCTACGCCAACGATCTGGGTTGTAACTGATGGCAAGGCTGGCATGGAAAGCCAGTGCATTGGTCTTGCGCAGGCGCTTGGCGTTACGCCGATGATAAAGCGTATTCATTTGCGCAAATTCTGGCGCGATCTCAGCCCCTATGTCACCCTTGGCAGCCGCATTGCCTTCAGCCGCAAGGGCGATACGATAGAGCCGCCATGGCCCGATATCGTCATTGCATCAGGCAGGCAAAGCATTCTTCCTGCGCTGCTCATTAAAAAAATGAGCGGCGGTAAAACATTCCTTGTACAAATTCAAAATCCTGCCATCCCGACATCGAATTTCGATCTGGTCATTGTGCCTGAACATGACAAGCTGGAAGGAAAAAATGTAATCTCGATGCAAGGTGCATTGCACCGTGTAACGCCGGAGCTCTTGCAATCCGAAGCACAGAAATGGGCGCCATCCTTTGCGCATCTGCCAAAACCGCATGTAGCAGTATTGCTGGGTGGCAGTAATGCCGTGTTCAAGCTTGATCCGCGCGCGGTGATGAAATTCGGTCCGCAGCTTGCGGCATTATCCAAACAACAGAATCTCAGCTTGCTTGTGACACCATCGCGCCGCACGGGCGAGGTCAATATGGTGCTGCTCTCTGCCTTGCTGCATGATTGCGGGCATATTATTTGGGATGGAGAAGGGGATAATCCTTATTACGGGATGCTCGGCTCTGCCGATGCGATTATCGTGACGTGTGATTCCATCAATATGGTATCCGAAGCATGCCGCACCGGAAAACCTGTTTACGTTATTCCCTTGCAGGGCCATTCGGATAAATTTTCATCGTTTCATCAGCATCTGCTGGCCGATGGCCGCATTCGTATGTTTGATGGAACGCTTGATCTCAACTGGCCACAACATACGCCGCTTGATGAAATGGCGCGCGTGGCGGAGCTGGTGCGCAAAGCGTATAGCGAGCAGTATAGAGACCAGTGACAGTTACTTTTTTCTAAAAAAAGTAACTGTCACTGGATTTGCTGGATTTTGAAATGATGGAAATTATTTAGCCAATTGAAAATATAACAAGATATTGTGCCATCCGTACATTCCGGTGAAAGCCGATATGGTCGTCCTTTTTTGATTTGGCTACAAATGAAAATGGACCTACGGTTGCTTTGCGCAATGCGTAGGTCCATCGTGTTTATTCGTAGTGATTAGTTATTAGGATTGTAGCTAACAGCCTGTCTATAGCCTCCGGAAAAGCCACCTGTTGTACCGCCACTTGGTGGCATATTAGTAGGCGGACAGCCTGTTGGAGGCGCACAACCCGGTCCACCATTGCCGCCACCATTTGCCGAGGTATCAGTCGCAGCGTAGGCTGAGTTCGTCAGCGTGACATTCACTGGTGGCTGTCTGTAGTTACCTAAATTATTGTAGCTGAATAATGTAGCACCAATCTTTCTCAAACCGTTTCTTAACCATTCACCACCAGATGATCTATATTGAACGTCGACAATTTGGCTTTTATCGCCACCACAGGCTACGCCAAGGGATTGTTGTCTATTGCCGAACCATGGGCGAGGTGATCCAAATACGCTTCGTGTTTCTAAGTGAGATACATATCCACGTCTAGGCGCTGCTTTGCTGCATCCACTAGCCCCTTTTTCAGAGCAGGTTACATTTTTTGGTGCTTTTGCGCTGGTATATTCAGTAGCCCTTGCAAATTTTACTGCACCATGGGTACCACCTTGCAGCTGGTAAGACATTTGTGCTGCATATTGTGCCGCATGGCGATCCCGACGAGCCTGTCTCCAGTTGCTAATGCCTTGTACGCAATTCCTGATAAAACCGCCCACCATTCCGAATGCAGCGATCCCTGCCGTTGCGGCCATTCGAAGGGCTTGTGATTGTATTTCAAATTTTGACATGGCGAGCCCAGCCATACTCGATAAGTTAGATAATATACCCATAAAAGGCGGTCTTTGATTTACCATAGGCCCTTGCTGTCCGTCACATGGTCCTTGTGGTTGTCTGCGGCCAAACACGCTTTTTAATGTATCCCAGCCGAAACGCGCGGTAGAGCCCCAGCCCATTACTTCCTTAAATATTCCAAATCCCTTGGAGACACTCTGCCATCCATTGCTGATATGACCGAACATTCCACTTCTCAGGGTCGCGGTGGATGTGGAGCTAGCTTCGGCGCGAGCTGACGCTGACGAGCCATTCGAAGAATTATATCCTCCGCCAGAAGGCACTGAGTTATCCGTAGGTGACATGATATATCCATCCCTAAAATAAGTGAAAAATTCTTATGTAATGCAACTGTAGTCAAAAAACATTTAGGAGCTATTAATGGTGCATGCAATTTAACAATGAAATTATTGGTTAAAATGCATTGATAACGTGTTTACTAATCATAAACCATGCTACGCCGAATTATTGTTTGCGAATGATAAACACGTTTTAGAAATACAGCGCGCTGCATCACACATATTATATAGTACGAATAGTTTATAATCCGTGATTGGAAGAGACCAGTGACAGTTACTTTTTTAAAAAAGTA
>RGZA01000057.1 GCA_010031785.1 Alphaproteobacteria bacterium | reverse complement strand
GGTCAGTTCTTGCAAGGCGGCATTCTCCGCTTTTACGCGGAAGAAAATCCATAATGCCGTAATGCCACCAAAGAATAAGGCAAGTCCCGTTTGCTCAAAGGTGAGTGATAACGCAATGACTTCACCCAGCAGCGCGATATAAATAGGGTGGGGCAGAAAACGGTAAGGGCCGGTGGTCACGCGCTTGCCACCGGGCACAATCATAATGCGTGTTGTCCAATATCTACCCAGATGCACAATCGCCCACCAGCGTAATACTTCCATGACGGCATAGATACCAAGCCATAGCGGGTTGGGCTCTGTGGTCTTGAGCGCATAAATCGGCAGCAGGGCAAGCCATAAGGCATAGCAGACAAAAATTGGCCAGCGTTGCCATGATGCATATTCTTTTCCACCTTCGCGGCGCATGTAGCGGGTTTTTATTTCGCCATATACAATTTCAGCAAGACGGAAAAAACCGGTAAGGCCTGCAAGGGCGAGGGCGGCGGTGTTGATGAGCATGATATTTCCTTTTAGCCGGAGCGGAGAGTCTTAATCGCCTTATCATACTGGAATAAATAGAGCAGGTGACGCAAGGCTTTCCCGCGCGGCGTTTCAAGGTCTGGGTCTTTATGCAGAATAAGCTTGGTATCATCGCGCGCGGTTTGCAGCAATTCCTGATGGGTGGAAAGATCCGCAATTTTGAAATCGGGAAGGCCACTTTGACGGCTGCCTAACACTTCGCCGGGCCCGCGCAGGCGCAAATCTTCCTCGGCGATTTTAAAGCCATCATCGGTTTCACGCATCATTTTAAGGCGCGCTTTGGCAACTTCGCCAAGCTTGTCACTGAAAAGCAGCAAGCATGTGGAGGGTTTGTCATTGCGCCCGACGCGGCCACGCAATTGATGCAATTGTGCTAACCCAAAACGTTCGGCATGTTCAATGACCATCAACGTGGCTTCTGGCACATCAACGCCAACCTCGATCACGGTCGTTGCAATAAGTAATCCTGCATTGCCTTTGGCAAAGCGTTCCATTTCTTGTTCGCGCATCAAGGATTTCATTTGCCCATGGACGAGCGCGACGTTTTCTTCGCCAAGATGCAGCTTCATCATCGCATGACGTTCGGTTGCAGCGGCAAGATCAATCAGTTCGGATTCTTCAACGAGCGGGCAGACCCAATAGGCTTTCTCACCAGTTTTGATTTTGCGCGCAACGGCATCAACCACTTCATCCATACGGCTTAGGGATATGGTTCGTGTATCGATCATACGGCGGCCTGCTGGCTTTTCGGTGAGTTTTGAAACTTCCATATCGCCATAGGTGGTAAGGGTGAGGGTGCGCGGAATGGGCGTTGCAGTCATGACCAGCAAATCGGGCGTGGTGCCTTTTTCCGATAGAGCAAGGCGTTGATGCACGCCAAAACGGTGCTGTTCATCAATCACGATCAGGCCAAGGTTATGAAAATGCACATCATCCTGAAAGACCGCATGGGTGCCAATGATGATATGCGCGGTGCCGCTTCCCATCGCTTCCAGCGCTTCGCGGCGTGCGGCTGCATTTAATTTGCTATGGAGTAAGGTGATGGTGATAGGTAGGCCAGCGGTGATTTTCGATAGGCTGGCGAAATGCTGTTGCGCGAGCAATTCGGTTGGCACCATTAAACAGCTTTGCGCATCGGCTTCCACTGCTTGTAGCATTGCCATGAGTGCGACGAGGGTCTTGCCGCTGCCGACATCGCCTTGCAGCATGCGTAGCATACGATTGCCATGTTGCATATCGCCAGCGATTTCCTTGATTGCTTCTTTTTGCGAATTGGTAAGTTCAAACGGTAATTGCGTAAGGAATTGTTTTTGCAAATTACCATCACCGATCAGTGCGTGGCCTTTCAGCACGCGGGTTTTTTCACGCGTAAGGGCAAGGGCCAATTGATTAGCCAGAAGTTCATCATAAGCAAGGCGGCAACGCGCCGGATTTTGCGATGTGCATTCTACATCGGATCGCGGGTTGTGCAATGTTTGCAAGGCTTTGTGCCATATCGGCCAGTTTTGTTTTTTAAGATAATCGGCATCAATCCATTCGGGTAATTCGGGCGCACACTGCAAGGCAAGCGCAATGGTTTTGCGCAAACTTTTCGATGGCAGGCCAGCGGTGAGATTATAAATCGGCTCGACCTTTGGAATTTCATCTTTGCGTGAAAGCGGCAATACATAATCAGGATGCGTGATTTGTTTCTTGCCATTGAAATCATCAAAGGTGCCACTCACTACAATTGTCTCGCCAACAGGGAATTGTTTTTCGAGCGTTGCCTCATGTGCTTTGAAATACACAATATCCATGAAGCCGGTTGCGTTGCTTACGCGCACGCGGCTGGGTTGGCTATGCTTACCCATCTGGATTGTTTCAACGGTGACTTCCAGCGTTACAGTTTGCCCGGGCAATGCGCGCATGATGGCTGGCGCTGCGCTGCGGTCAATCACGCGGAATGGTTTGTGCCAGAGCAGATCGACGACCAATGGCCCGCATAATTTTGCAATGAAGACGCCAAAGCGCGGCCCAATGCCTTTCAGGCTTTGGGTTGATGCAAATAAGGGGTCGAGCAGGGATGGGCGCATGACCTATATATAAGGTGCTTTTATCGGTCTGACAATTTTGCTAGTTTGCCTTCATACTAGCCGTCATGCCCGCCTTTGCGGGCATGACGGCTATCGGTGTTTGTATAAAGGTAAAATGGTATGGACGATCATTTAGAGCATTTTAGAAAAAAACTCATATTCCGCTCATGGCACCGTGGCACGCGCGAGATGGATTTGATGATGGGCAAATTTGCCGATGCGCAATTGCCCGGCTATGGGGCTGAGCAGTTGCAAGCCTATGAAGCGTTGATGCATGAAAATGACCCGGATATTTATAACTGGATAACATTACAAGAAACACTACCTGACTATATTCAAAGCAATAGCGCGCTGCGGGAATTGATCGCCTTTTATAATAAGACATAACATGTTTGCTTCGTCGTATAATCTTGATGCTAAAAAATCGGTGACGCTTGCGGGTGCGCCCTTTGGTCATCATGCGCGCGTACTGGCTGAAATCGCCGGTCAAGCGCGGCCACGCACCGTGGTTTATATCGCGGGAGATGAATTGGCGGCTGCAGTAACCGCGCATCTGGTCGCTTTTTTTAATCCGCATGTTGAGATTTTGAATTTCCCGGCGTGGGATTGCTTGCCCTATGATCGCGTATCGCCAAGCGCAGGCATTCTTGCTGCGCGCGTGGATTGTTTGAGCAAGTGCCTGGAAACACCCAAGCAACCGCGTATTGTGATCACAACCGTTCAGGCGATGCTGCAAAAAGTTCCAGCGCCAAGCGTGTTTCGCGATATATCGCTGTCATTGCAGGCGGGCGATACGCTTGATATTGAAAGACTGAAGGTGTTTTTAGCACGCAATGGCTTCACCCGCGCCGAGACCGTGCGGGAGCCTGGTGAATATGCATTTCGTGGCAGTATTATTGATATTTTTCCCCCCGGGGTTGAGGAGCCGCTGCGCCTTGATCTGTTTGGCGATGATATTGAAAGCATCCGCTGTTTTGATCCAATCACGCAGCGCACATTAAATACACAAAATGGTTTTTTCCTGAAACCTGTTTCCGAAATCGTGTTTGATGATGTGACGATTGCGCATTTCCGCAGTGCCTATCGCGATGCGTTTGGCGTTGCGAGCAAAGATCCGCTGTATGAAAGTGTAAGCGCTGGCCGTAAATACCCCGGCATGGAACATTGGTTGCCGTTGTTTTACACAGGGTTGGTGTCCTTCACTGATTATGTGCCCGATGCAGTGCTGTTGTGTGATACACAATTGGAAGATGCAGCGGCTGCGCGACTGTCGCAAGTGGATGATTTTTATTCCGCGCGCAAGGCCTTGCAAAGTGCCGATAAAAAATCCGGGCAGATTGTTTATCGTCCATTGTCGCCAGATAAACTTTATCTGAACCGCAAGGAATGGGATGCATTACTAGCGGCGCATACAAGCGGACATTTCTCACCCTTTCCAATTGCGGATATTGCGCAGAATGCGGTGGATTGTCAGGGGGCGCGTGCGCGTGATTTTGCGGATATCCGCGCCAAGGATGCTGCAAACCTGTTCCAGACCGTGCGTGATTTTATTCAGGCGCAGCAGGATAAACGTGTGGTGATTGCGTGTTATAGCCAGGGCTCTGCTGAGCGGATTATTCATGTGCTGCGTGAGCATGGCTTAACGCAGCTTGAAATGGTGGAAGATTATGAAAAAGCCACCAAGCGCGATAAGCGTGCGCCAAGCGTGTGTGTTCTGGCAGTGGAGCGCGGTTTTACATCGCCTGATTTGTTGGTGTTATCGGAACAGGATATTCTGGGTGATCGCTTGCAGCGGCCCAAGCCGCGCCATGGCAAGTCGGATAAATTCACGCTGGAGCTTTCTGCGCTCAACGAAGGTGATCTTGTGGTGCATGCCGAACATGGTATTGGCCGTTATATGGGCCTTGAAACCATGCATGTCACCGGTGCGCCGCATGATTGTCTGCGCATTGTGTATGAAGGTGGCGATAAGCTCTTTGTGCCGGTTGAAAATCTGGATGTGTTATCGCGCTATGGCTCGAACACGGATGGTGTTGCGCTTGATCGTTTGGGGTCGGTATCATGGCAGGGGCGCAAGGCACGCGTTAAAAAACGCCTTAAAGATATGGCCGAAGCATTGCTTAAAATCGCAGCCGAGCGCGAAGTGCAGCAGGGTGAGCAGATCACGCTGCCATCAGGCCTTTACGAAGAATTTGCTGCGCGTTTTCCTTATGCTGAAACAGCGGATCAGGAACGCGCGATTGGCCAGGTGCTGGATGATTTATCAAGCGGTAAACCGATGGACCGTCTGGTGTGCGGCGATGTGGGTTTTGGTAAAACGGAAGTGGCGATACGCGCGGCTTTTGCGGCCGTACATGCAGGTTTTCAGGTGGCAGTGGTGGTGCCAACAACATTATTGGCGCGCCAGCACACACGCAATTTTATGACGCGTTTTAATGGCATGCCGGTACGCATTGCGCAATTGTCGCGCATGGTTACGGCAAAAGAAAGCAAGGAAACAAAAGTATTATTGGCCGATGGTAAGGTGGATATTGTGGTAGGCACGCACGCCATTCTTGCCAAGGATGTTACGTTTCAAAATCTTGGCCTGTTGATTGTTGATGAAGAACAGCATTTTGGCGTGAAGCAAAAAGAACGCCTCAAAGAACTGCGCGCCAATGTGCATGTGCTCACGCTTACCGCAACGCCAATCCCGCGCACATTGCAATTGGCGCTGACGGGTGTACGTGAACTGAGCCTGATTACGACGCCGCCGGTGGATCGTTTAGCGGTGCGCACTGCTGTGCTGCCTTATGATGCAATGGTGATCCGCGAAGCATTGATGCGCGAGCATTATCGCGGCGGGCAAAGTTTTTATGTGTGCCCACGTTTAGAAGATATGCCGTTGCTGCGCGAGCAATTGCAGGAACTGGTGCCGGAAATTAAAATGGTCACCGCGCATGGCAAGCTCACCCCGACCGAGCTTGAAGATGTGATGACCGCGTTTGATGAAGCAAAATATGATGTGCTGCTCTCCACCAATATTGTTGAATCCGGCCTTGATATTCCCAATGCTAATACGATTATTATTCATCGCGCTGATATGTTTGGCTTAGCGCAGCTTTATCAATTGCGTGGGCGGGTGGGGCGTGCCAAGCAGCGCGGCTATGCTTATCTTACCTATGATAATGCGACATCGCTCAGCGCAACTGCACAAAAACGTCTGGAAGTCATCAGCACGCTGGATGGGCTTGGCGCAGGGTTTCAACTGGCGAGCCATGATATGGATATACGCGGTGCGGGTAATTTATTGGGCGAAGAGCAATCGGGTCATATCCGCGAAGTGGGGATTGAGCTGTTCCAGCAAATGCTGGAAGAAGCAGTTGCAACCGCGCGTGATGAAGCGCGCTTTGGCGGCAAGGAAGCCGCGAACCAGAATGATCATGACTGGACACCGCAGATTAATCTTGGCATGTCAGTGCTTATTCCGGAAAGCTATGTGTCGGATCTGGGCTTGCGCCTTAATCTCTATCGCCGCGCAGCAGATCTGAAAAACCGTGATGAAATTGAATCTTTTGCTGCAGAATTGATTGACCGGTTTGGGCCACTGCCAGCGGAAGTACAAAATCTGCTTGATACCGTTGCGATCAAGGCGCTGTGCAAGCAGAGCGGTGTGGAACGATTGGATGCCGGGCCAAAGGGCGCAGTGATTGGGTTTCGCAATGCATCCTTTGCCAAGCCCGAACGCCTTGTGCATTATATTCAGAAAAACAGTGGCACGATCAAGGTGCGGCCTGATCAGAAGCTCACCTGCATCCGCGTATGGGTGGATGAAGCGTCGCGTTTGAAAGGCGTTGAAAAGATTTTGAATGAGCTTGTGAGTTTAGCGGCTTAGTTAACCAGCGCCGTAACCCCAGGTGCGCACAGGGCCTGTATCCACATGCACAAAATCGCTGGCAGGGTAATAACCAACACCGCCTGCTGAAAGGCTGAGCGCGGCGCGGTGAATATGTTCGGTCGGCACGCCATCCATGCGGATATCGGTTGCCTGACCGCGTACGTGATAGCTGTTTTTGGCAACGCCGCTGCGGGTTGAGGCAAGCATTGCATTGCTTTGCGGCGAACGATAGCCGGAGATCAGTTGAATGGTATCAAAATTTTGCAGACGTGCTTGCAGATAGTGCAGCACATCAAACAGGCGGTAATCAATACGCGCGACTTCTTCATTGCGATGATCGCGCATCAGGTAGCTGAACTGGCTCATGACTTTGCGGTCATAGCCGCCATTGTAAAAATACGCACCGCGATACATTTCATTGGTATGCGTGTTGTAAAAGCTGAGCTGACGAACGGGATAGCTGTAAAAGGGAACGGCTTGCGCAGGAACGCTGAAGCTTGATGCGCCAACGGTAAGCGCGGCAGCCGACAGGCCGAGAAATTTGCGCCGATTAAGGGCTGGCTTTGATGTCATTACTCAGTTCCGAATAGTATTAGAAGGTATCAGGAATAAGATGGTTATGACGCTGTGAATAAAATTGCAAGACCTAGTGCCAGTAAAAAAACCGCGTCGTCGCATTTTGTGGCGAGATTGAATCACTTTTTGCTGATTAAGGCAGGTTTGTTAAGAGGATTCGGGTGCTGTTAAGGTTTTGTTAAGTTGCAGCGGACTGTTTTTCAAACACAGAAAAATCAAATGCTGGCCCTTTATTACGCAGACCATCATAGAGACAAACGATGAGTCCTACCGCTACGCTTAGCAGCGCAGAGACAACGATGAGGTGCGGATTTTCACTAGCGTTTGCATAAATCGACATCGGCAAGCCGATGAGGAAAGATAAAAATGCTCCCCAAAATGCGCCGCGCGCAGTGAGCCTGTTCCAGTAAAGCGAGAGAACCGTTGGCACAAGGGCAGCCGATGCAAGTGCACCGTAAATCAGAAATACCCAAAGCAGTTTTAAACCAGGAAGCATGGCGATCATCGTGCCCGCAACGGCAAAAACAAACATCGCTTTTTTAGATGCGCCGATAATATCCTTATCGCTTGCGTTGGTATTTTTGTAACGCTGATACACATCAATCGCCCAGATTGAACCAATGGCGATATAAGCGGAGTCAAGCGTTGAGCACAGGGCGCACAGCACCATGAATGCAAAAACGAACAGCGTCCATTTCGGTAGGAAATGCTCAATCACTGCAACGCCAACCATTTGTGGGTCAGTGATCGTAAGGCCCGATACCATAGGGCTTGCGGCAACAAATCCGAATATTGATAAGACGATAGGGATAATTCCAAAAATAAGACCGCCGAAAATGAAGGTTTTTACAACAGTCTTGTAGCGTGCGGACATAACGCGCTGATAAAACATCTGATCGGCAATCGGGCCGGAAATAAGCCCAAGTGTTGCCGGGATGCCAAACGAATAGACAATCCAAGGATCAAACACATTGGTTGAACCGGAAATGCCTGCAAGCCCGCTTGTTACAACCTGCCAGCCGCCAGCATTCATAACAACCCATGGCACAAGCACCAGCGCTACCAGAAGAATAACCGACATCTGGATGAAATCGGTAATGATCGACGCTGGCATGGCGCGCCACACCGCATAGGAAGCGGCAACAACGGTCATGCACAGAATGGCGACCTGCAGGTTAATGCCGGATAGAGCGCTCATCAATGTTCCGCCTGCCAGTGCGTTGATAACCACCGCGCCAATTTCATAACCGAGCGTGATGGCAACAAAAATAAGATGCACATGTTTATTGCCGCCAAAGCGGTGCCATATAAAATTTGGCATTGAATAGCCTTGCGGCATCAGGCGGCGCAGGCGTAGTGCAAGGGGTGCAAAAGTAAAAAAGCAGAGAATGTTTGGAATGGTAAACCAGAAAATTCCTGCAAGGCCCTGCTGATAGGCTTTTTGTGAGCAGATAAAAACCGCGGGCGCCCATATCCAGCTAACGGCAATTGAAAACGCGCCCATCCATGTGCCAACATTGCGGCCTGCAACGAGATGATCATCCTTGTTTTTATGGGGCTGTGTCGCAAACCATACAATACCAATCATAGAGACCGCAAAAGCCAGAAAAACCAGCCAGCCTTCGGTGGGTGTAATGAAGCTATCCATACTAAGCCTCCCTATATATTACAACAACTTCGCCCATTCGGCATCAAGCCCATAGACATCGTTGAAGAATGCGACACGGTCTTTTGCATCAACAATCGATGACCAATACAAAAGTTTGATCGGCGTTTTTTCCGGCGGGGTGACGTGCTGGGTTTTCATACTGTTGATGCGGCGCTGCAATTTGTCTGGTGTCCATTCGGGATTATTTTTCATGAAGATGAGCGCAAGTTCCGCAGGATCTTTCAGACGGATACAACCAGAGCTGCGCGTGCGATCATCTTTACCGAATAATTCCTGATGCGGCGTGCCATGCAGATAGACGGAAAAGGAATTGGCAAAATTAAATTTAATGCGGCCAAGGGAATTGAGCGGGCCGGGGTCTTGGCGAAAGCCGCTCTCGCTGCTATCACCACCATTGCGATGGATGCCTTGCTTGCGTAAAAATTCCGGATCTTCCTCGATTTTTGGCATCAGATCTTTTTCAGCAATGCTGCTTGGCACATACCATGATGGATTGATGATCATTTCATAGATTGCGCTTTTAACAAGCGGGCTGGGGCGATCAACGCGGCCAACAACCACGGGCGCTTCATAGACGGCTTCGCCATTGCGGTAATAGCTGAGCTGGGCTGCAGGGATATTAATCACAATGCCTTCCCATGCATCAGGCGGGCTTTGGCGGATACGCGCAAGATTGACGCGGATCTGGTCGATGCGTTCGCTTACCGGCACATTCATGGCGCGGAAGGTTTCAGGGCCAATATTACCATCGGCATAAAGGCCGTGGGTTTCCTGAAATTCTTTCATGCCAGCGACGAGATCCGGTTTATAGAAATTATCCGTTGAAACCTGCTGCGCAAACGGCATGAAGCCTTCCTGCGCAAGGCGGGCATGGATTAAAGGAACGCGGTCATCTTGAAACCCTTCCTGCACGACGCCGCCAGGCTGAATGCGCGTCCATCCACCCTTGGTTGCAATCTCGCGGTAGAGTTTCAAGGCTTCTTTGAGTTTGCGATAGGCTTTGACGTTGGGTGCAATACCGTCAAGAAATTCTGGCACACGCCCTTCGCCAATTGCCCTGTTAAGATCGCCCGCAAGATCGGTGCGCGCACGTTTAAGTGGCCATGTGTGGAGTTTTGAAATCGGTGTTGGGTCTTGGCCGGATAATGATTTTGCAATGCGCAAGACCGTGTCGGATGCGATGATATCGGCTTTTGCAAGGGAATCCTGGGTTGCTTTATCAACGTTGCTTTGCAGCGCTTTGAGCGCATAACCGCGATCACCAAGACCATGTTCTTCAAGTGTATCGCGTACAAACGCGATAAAATGATCGACCGTTACTTTGGCATTGTCACCACGTAATTGCCATGCGGGCATAAAATGGCGCTGCGTATAAAATTCACTCAGCAAGGCGTTATTGAGATTGGCACCAACGCTGCGTGATGCACCGGATTGGATCAACTGTTGAATGGAACTGTTGGGTGATGTATCGACCAGAGAGCCTGATGCCGGCAACGCAAAGGACAAGATGAAGCAGAGCACCGCAATAATATAAGAATGAAAAGAAAGTTTTTGCGATGCCATTCGGTTATGATGCTTTGCGATTAAATGGTTCACGGGCAGATTGTTCAATAGCGGGGCCAATTTTAAGCTGATCAAGGATTGCGGAAGCTTCGTCATAATTTCCGGCCTGAATATCTTTCATGGCTTGCTCAACAGCCTTTAGAACATCTTCAAGTTGTTTGACGCATATTTCCTTTTCAGTCATGGTTGTTCCTTATGCCTTTAAAATTTGCATCTGAATGGGGCCTTCTGCACGGCCATGGATGAATTGTTCAACGTAAGGGTTACCGGAATGGTCGATATCTTCCTTTTTGCCTTCCCAGATCATCTGGCCCTGATAAATCATCGCAATCTTGTCGGCAATTTTGCGCGCGGATGCCATATCGTGGGTGATGGAGATAGCGGTTGCGCCAAGTGTGTGCACGCATTTGATAATCAGATCATTGATGACATCGGCCATGATTGGGTCAAGACCCGTGGTGGGCTCATCAAAGAAAATAATTTTTGGATCAGCGGCAATGGCGCGAGCGAGCGATACGCGTTTTTGCATGCCGCCTGATAGTTCGGCAGGAAAAAGTTCGGCAACATCGGCGCCAAGCCCAACCTGCGATAATTTTTCAATCGCGATGTCCTTGGCTTTTTGCGCAGGCATGCGGCGTGCCTGCATGAGTTTGAATGCGACATTGCGCCATACGGGCAAGCTATCGAACAATGCGGAGCCCTGAAACAGCATGCCGAATTCGTTCAGCATCGCATCGCGCTTGCGTCCCTGCAGGCCGCGCGTTTCATTGCCATCAATTTTGATGGAGCCGCTATCCGCTTCGATAATGCCAAGAATGCATTTAAGCATAACGGATTTTCCGGTGCCTGAGCCACCAATGATGACAAGGGATTGGCCCTTTTCAACGCTTACATTAATGCCGTTCAAAACCTTTTTAGGACCAAAGGCTTTGTATACATCTTTTAGTTCAATTTTGGGTATATCAGCCATGTGTGTTACTTCGCAAAGAAGATGCCCGTCAGCAAATAATTGCTGATGAGGATAAGAATGGAGGAGGAAACAACCGCATTGGTCGTCGCTGCACCAACGCCTTGGGCACCGCCCTTGGAATTAAAACCAAAATAGCAACCCATAAGCGTGACGATAAAGCCAAACACGGATGCCTTCACAAGGCCTGATATGACATCCATATTTTCAAGAAAGCGCCATGTCTGGTCGATATAATTTGCAGCGTTGAAATTAAGACGATAGACGCTGACCAGAAATCCACCGAACACACCAATGATATCCGCGAGCAAAACAAGGGCAGGCAACATCAGGGTTCCCGCAACAATGCGCGGCACAACTAGATATTTGATCGGGTTGGTGGAAAGGGTGGTGAGCGCATCAATCTGTTCCGTCACGCGCATGGTGCCAAGTTCCGCAGCGATGGATGCACCGATGCGGCCTGCAACCATCAGGCCTGCCATGACAGGGCCAAGTTCGCGTGTAATCGATAACACAACCACGGTTGCAATCGCGCCTTCGGCTGAGAAACGGGAGAAGCCCGAATAGCTTTGCAAAGCAAGCACCATACCGCTGAACAGCGCGGTAAGGCCCACAACCGGCAGGCAGTAATAACCGATGTCAATTAATTGGCGGATGAATTGCGACAGATAAAAAGGCGGGCGCAAACAATGCGTAAGTGCGCGCAGTGCGAACATGGCAAACGCGCCCATGGCTTGCAGAAAATCCAGAAACGATGCGCCAAGAAGTTGGCACAGCTTCAACAGTTTTTCTTTAAGAAGATCGCGGATCTGGAAGATTAATTCTTGGCTCATTGTTTTTGTCT
>RGZA01000056.1 GCA_010031785.1 Alphaproteobacteria bacterium | reverse complement strand
TGCGCTTTCTCACGCCCTATGAAAAAATAATCGAGGATTGGAAAACAAACCCTGAACTCTTTTATATAAACCCACTCCACTTCAAAACGGGACTAAACATTTAGGGTGCGTGGCGATCCATAGTGAATACAAGAAAAATGGATTGCCGCGTCGGCCTAAAGGCCTCCTCGCAATGACGCTCTGCTTTTGTGCAAAGCGCTTCAAGGGAGTGGCGTTCTCTCTCGTGATCCATATTCTCTATTTAAAATAATCAGCGCTGCTTTTTTAGCATAATGACATAGGCACCAGCTCCGCCAAGATGCGCAGGTGCTTGCGTTATGCCTGCAATCATGCGCGCGGTTGCTGGATCAGCATCAAGCCAACGCGGCAAGTTTTTCTGTAAGATACTATGGTGCGACTGCTCTGCGCCTAAAGGCGCAACCGCGACTGCACTTTTTCCTTTTCCAGTGATAATCAAAACAGTTTTATGTTTTTGTGCATATGCACGTTGAATGAAGGACAGCGCCTTGCGGTGCGCGGCATCTTGCGTGAGGCCATGCAGATCAAGACGTGCATCGATCCCGCGTTTTTTATGTTCGATGCTTTTGAAAATATCGGGTGCAATATCAGCAAGCCTATCAGCAGGTGCGGTAGCGCGTTTAGGCGCAGCCTTTGATAGAGGTTTGTGTGCAAGTGGTTGCCATTTATTCTTAGGAACTGTTTTTGCAATTGTTTTTTCGAGCGGCGCTGAAACAACGTCCTCTTCCTTAAGCGTGCGTTTCTTGCGGTGCGTATCGGTTTTTTTGTGCGGCGTGATTACGGCCGTGGATGCTTTCCACAGCGCGCGGTCTTCATCTGTTAAGTGGGGGGTTCGATAGGATTTTTTTCTGGTCATTCGTCATCCTGATCCAAACCAAAAACGTCATCCCGGAAATTGCGCAGCAATTATCCGGAATCTAGGTATATTTCTGGATCCCGCATAAACGCTAAAGCGTTTTGCGGGATGACGTGCTTTCTAATTAGAAATTATTGCGGAAGCCAAGAAGGAATACATGCTTGCTTGCTTCGGTGGTGCTTTGCGACCCATCGCGCGCCTTAAGTGTTGCGCCGGTATTTTGCTGGAAACGGTAACCGATATCAAACATCGAGCCAGCAGCAAGGCGAATGCCCAGACCGCCCATCGCCTGCCATACAAAGCCAACATCATTATCATCCATGACTACGCCTGCAGCCGAGGTTCCAACGCGATCAAAGTCGGTATAGCCAAGACCGATACCACCGCCCACATAAGGCGCCAGAATACGGTTCACGCGGAAATCAAGAAAGCCATTGGCAAGAATGTCGAGGTTGCGGATGAAGCCATACGCATTTGGATCAGACGTCTTCACGCCATTGATTTTGTGCGCATCAACCGTTTGCTGGTCATAGGTCATTTCAATTTCAGCGCGCGGGGAGAGCCATGCGTTGAACGGGCGGAAATTATAACCAACCGCCGTGCCAAGCTGCCAGCCAACGGTATATTCGTTTTCAATATTCGCGGTTGCAGTTCTGAATTTTGTGTCATTGGGCACTGTCAAACCCGTGCGCAATGCAAAGTAGAACGGGCTATAGCCAGGTTCAGATGAGAGCGACACGTTATTGTTATAGGCTGGTGCAGTTTGTGTGGCTGGCGAATAAACGCTTGTATCATTTTGCACAACAGTGAGCGCTGGTTGTTGTGGCGCATAGGTTGTTGTTGTTTGCTGCTGATATGTGGCTTGCGGCGCTGGTGCATTGTAGGAATAAAGATCAGCCTGCTGCACAGGCTGTGGTTGCGCATAGGAAGGTGCCGCTGCAGCGTATTGTTGTGGCACCTGCTGATAGGATGCTGCGCTGTTATCATAGGTTGGCGCCGTTGTGATGCTGGTTTGCTGCGTATAGCTTGAGGTAGGTGCACCATAGGTTGCTGTTGGATAAGGCGCGGTTGCAGTTACTTGCGGTGCCGAGAGAGCCTGTGGGGCTTGCACCTGAATTTGCGGTGCTTGCGTTCCATAGGATGGTGCTACGGGCGCTGCATATTGTTGCACAGAAGCTTGACCATAAGGCTGTTGCTGCACCGTGGTGGTAACTTGCACGCCTTGCGGTTGGGCTTGCGCATAAGCAGGTTGCTGATATTGCTGTTGGTATTGTTGCGGAGCTTGCTGCGTGCCACCTTGTTGTGGTTGCACAACATAGCCAACGCTGGATGCCTGTTGCGCAGTACTTGGAGTAATTGTGCTTGGTGTTACGCTTGGAGCTGTTGCATAAAGCAAACCATAGGGTGAGCGGCGTGCCATCGGGCTCGTTTGTTGCGCCTGATAGGATGGCATCACCATTGTTGATGCAACAGCTTGCGGTTGTGGGGGCGGCAAGGGCACCGTGTCGTAACCGTATGGATCATTATCCGAATAAGCAGCGAGCGCTGGCAGTACAAAAAGGCTCAGCGCCAAAACAGATACGGTTTTCAAAAGCGTGCGTTGCATGATTTCCCCTGAGGTGTCGATGTGGCTTGAATGGTTACTTTTCTATTAAAAAATGCTCGGTTGAATAAAGCCCTCTATGCGTCTTGGGTCAAGCAATAGATTCGATTTTCACGCAGAAAAAGTATTAAGATTAAAGGGTTAACGGAAAAAAGGCCTGAAGCCCAAGGTGTGAAGTGTTAGACAGGAAATTGCTTGTGTCGGGCCTAATTCCTTGGGCCCCGGGCCTACTCCGGCAAACACACCCACATCTGCCCTTGTGCATTCATCGGGCCAGCTTTTTGCGCAGCTTCATCTCCACTGCCAAAATAGATATCGCCCCTTATGACACCACGAATGGCGCTACCCTTATCTTGCGTGCGCATGACGCGGATAAAGGGTTTACCGGCCTCACGCGGATCGGTGGTTCTAACAATTACCGTTAAGCCATAGGGCCAAATGCTATCATCAATCGCAAGGCTTTGTTCGGCGATAAGCGCTTCACCACTTGCGCCAACTGGGCCGTTTGCATCATTGCGTTTGAAGAAAATATGCGAAGCATTTGTATTAAAAATCTCCTGCTGCTGATCAGGATGCTCGCGCAGCCATGCCTTGATACTGTCCATCGTGATGGGAAGGTGCAGTGCGCCGCGATCTTTTAAGGTCTTGCCAATGGCGGTATAAGGATGCCCTGATTTTGCTGCGAACGATATGCGTTGAATTTTTCCATCATCCATCTGAACAGCCGCACTGCCCTGCACATGCGCAAAAAATAAATCGACCGCATCATCGACATACAGAAGTTCAAGATTTTTATTGGCAAGCGCACCGGCTGCAATTTCTGCGCGGTCGGGCATGATTGGCATATCCGTTGGCGCTGCATAAACCGGATGAAGATAGGGCGGTTTTTTTGTAAAAGACCCGCGCAAGGTTGGCTCGAAATAGCCAGTAAAAAGGCCTGTATCGGAACCATCTTGCGCAATGACCTGATAGGGTTTCAGGCCTGCGATTGGCGGATGAGGAATATTATTCCATGACGCGGGTTTGAGATATTTGTGGAACATGGTCTCTCCCCAATACGTCATCCCGGAAACTGCGCAGCAGTTATCCGGGATCCAGCTTTTGAAACTTCTGGATCCCGCATAAAATGCTGAAGCATTTTTGCGGGATGACGTTCACCTCTACTTACACGCCTCTAAATTACACCGAATGCGTTTCAACCAATTGCCAGTTGGGGTTGGATGATTTGGTATCGCGGCTGAAGGTCCAGACATCGGTCAGGCGTTCAATGTCGCGGCCGGGGTCTTTGAGCACCACGCCGTTTTTATCATAGATCATCTTGCTCTGATCACTCACACATTGCACGGTCAGCACAGCGATGCTGCCATCCATCTGCGCATCCACAAGGTCCATATCACGCAGGATAAGGGTTTTCATTTCCCAGCGCTCGCCCTGTGCTTCACGTGCTGAAATTGCGCTTTCAAAGGTTACATATAATTTGGGCGTAAGCAGATTTTTCAATGTGCCGCGATCGCCTGTGGTAAAGGCACGTACAATCATTTCAAACGCTGCGCGGGCGCCTTTAAGAAAGCCGCGCTCATCAAAACTCGGGTCCGCTTTTTGAATAGCAAAGATCGCGCCCGCAAGGGATGCCAGCGCAGGTTCTGTTGCAAAAGAAGGCTGGGTTGGCGGTGTCGTTGGCAATGCCAGGGGCAGTGCTAACAGATCGTCTTTATTTGCGGATTTGTCATTTGATTTGGCAGCAGGCTTGCCAGCATTCGCGCGCCAGTTGGGGCGCGATTGTTCTCTTTTGTTTTCTGCCCCATCGCGCGTACCAAGAATGGTATAGAGCCGATAAACCAGAATAGCTGCAATGACTGCATAGATCAGAATTTCCAAAGCTGCACCGTTAGAAATGAATTGTTTGATAGGCTCTAGGCCTTAGGCGATAGAAGAATAACCTTCTTTTATCCTAATGCCTAGGGCCTATGGCCGATCACGCGCCTGAATTCAGCCATAATTTATTCGCACGCTAAGCACTGAGACAACACCTTAAGGAGAACTAAATGAAAATCGCACATATCGCCACCACCGCATTACTCGTCGCTATTATGCTTGCTCCAGTAGCTGCATTTGCTGCGCCTGCTGCTCCATCCGCTCCTGCTGCGCAATCAGCCAAGTCCGATGTGCATCAGGTAGGCCACAAGAAGAAGCATCACCATAAGAAGAGCCACAAGAAACCAGCTCCGACCAAGGAAGCAGCACCTGCACCTGAAGCGGCTCCTGTTGAAGCAGCGCCAGAAGGCGCTCCCGTTCAATAAGGAATGAGGCCCAAGGCCCGAGAGATTAGGTATTAGAAAAACAGATCATTTTATTTTAATGATAGATATGATTATCTAACGCCTTGGGCCTTTGGCCTAACCCCCTCGGGCCTCCCTCATGTATTTCATTCGTCACGGCCAATCTGAATTTAATGTGGTGTATTCGGTTACGCTGCAAGACCCCGGCATTCTGGATGCCCCTGTTACGCAGCGCGGCCAGCAGCAGGCGCTGGGCGCGGCCAAGCATTTAAAGCACCGGCATTTAAATCATCAGCCCATCACGCGCATTATCTGCAGCCCCTATACACGCGCATTGCAAACCGCGACTATTATTGCCGACCATCTTGGGATTGAGAATATTATGGCAGAACCGCTTGCCGGGGAGCGCCGTCTGTTCACCTGTGATATTGGAACGCCCCTTAGTGAACTGAAAGCACGTTGGCCCAAGGTTGATTTTGCCCGCGTTGAAAAAGACGAATGGTGGCCCAGCGTTAATGAAAATGAAGAAGATATTGAGCGCCGTGTTCATGCGTTCAAGCAGCTTTATTGCGATCTGCCCGATGAAGAAACCACCTGCGTGGTTAGCCACTGGTATTTTATTTTTACCCTTACCAGCAAGGATACGGATAATGCGCAAATCATCCGCCGCGATAAAAAGGGCATTTATCATCGCGAAGGACTTTAAAGAAGGGGCTAGAAGCTAGGGACTAGGAGCTAGTAGGAATAGCTATTGTATATTGTGTTTGTACAAAGTAGTTTCGTTCATCTTTTTTACTAATCTCTAGTCCCTAGCCTCTAGCCCCTAATTTCTCCCATGTCCGAACAAGCACCCATTTCTTTCAGCATCAATGCGCAATATATCAAGGATCTGTCCTTTGAAGGGCCAGCGCACCCCAGCGATGTGATCAGCCCAAACCCGCCCAAGATTGATGTGCAGGTCAGCGCCGAAACGCGCCCGCTTGAGAATAACGTGTTTGAAGTCACGCTCAAGACGCGCGCAACTGCAACAGTTGAAAACAAGCATGCGTTTTTGATCGAGCTAGCCTATGCCGGGATCATCAGCGTACCACCGGGATTGGATGATGAATCCCTTAAGTACTTATTGCTTGTCGAAGTTGCACGGCAACTATTTCCGTTTTCACGCAATATCATTGCCAATGCAACGCGCGATGGTGGCTTCCCGCCGCTTCTGCTGCAGCCCATCGATTTTACAGCGCTCTACCGCCAGCAAATGCAAGGTCAGGGCAATACGCCAACCGCAGGAAATGCCTAGGGCGTGTAAGAACCAAAACAAACGATGGGAAAGAACATATTTTCTGTGTAACAGATCCGATTGATCTTGATCCGTTATTTCATATTACCTTTAACGGATTAACAGAGGCTAAGCCTGTAAAAGATCCAACCACCGCTATATCCGTTTTCAAACACGAAGATAATGGATATGCAGTAATCTCAGGTCGCCTAATGTCGGAACCTTTTGGTAGGTTTGGAGTGTATAATATTCATCTTATGCCGCCAGAAACGACCACTAGCGCAGTCCCCTATCGCCCAAAAACCCCAGCGCCAAAACAGACGGCTCCTACGGTAACTGCCGCATAACGCGGCGTAATGCAGCAAACGTTACCGCACGACCAAGGCCTGTCGGAATTACATAATCAGCCTGTCTGCGTTTGTGCACATCGCTCATTTGCTTGGCCAGAATAGCCTCAAATTTCTGTGCATTCATATCAGCGCGCGATAACACACGCGCGCGCTGAATAAAGGATGGCGCGGAAACAACCATGATCTTATCAACGCGTTTTTCTGCGTGAGTTTCAAAAAGCAACGGAATATCAAGCACGACGATTTTCTTGCCCATACTATTCTGGTGGGCACGGTTGCGTCTGATGAAGGCGCGTTCAATGTCGCGTACAAGCGGATGCAAAATCGCTTCAAGCTGTTTCATCAGCGCAGCGTCATGAAACACGGCCGCACCTAAAATTTTGCGATTGATTTTATTTTCTTCAAAGGCCGCGGGATAAAGTTTGGCAACCGCAGCAACCGCCTTACCGTTTTTTCCAAGTAAATTATGTACTGCTTCATCGGCACAATAAACCGGAATGCGCATGGAACGCAGCATGGCAGCAGCTGTACTTTTGCCCATACCGATGGAGCCGGTAAGGCCCAAAATAATCATGCAACACCTTTGGTAATATCGGCCAAAAGCAATTGCCGCGCGGTTTCATCAACTTCTGGTTTCACACCATACCATGCATGAAAGCCCGGTACCGCCTGATGCAACAGCATGCCAAGCCCATCAACAATGGGGTGATTACGGCGGCGCGCCTCGATCAGTAGCGGGGTGAGCAGGGGCGTATAGACAAGGTCGGTCACCAGCGCATGATCATCCAGCGCACGCAAATTAATATCAAGCGGCGGCTGGCCTTGCATGCCTTGCGTTGTGGTATTGATAAGCGTTGCACAATCACGCATCGCATCATCGCGGTCTTGCCAGGCAACGGGAGTGATGAGGGATGAGGGACGAGAGATGAGTGAAGAAGATTTTTCTTTTATTGCTTCATTCATTTCCTTCGCTAAGGCAATAGCGCGGTCATTCGTTCGGTTAGTAATACGGATATCGCTGCAGCCACTTTGCGCAAGCGCAATAATCACCGCGCGCGCTGCGCCGCCCGCACCCACAACAAGTGCAGGTTTTTTCTTGTTCCAAGCCTTACCTGCGGTTTCCAGGTTCGTGGTAAAACCATACACATCGGTATTGCTGCCAATCAGCTTTCCATCTTTGACAATCACCGTGTTAATTGCGCCAACTTTTTTGGCCAGCGCATCAACGCTGTCAACGAGCGCCAGCGCGCTTTCCTTGTGCGGTACGGTAATATTGCAGCCTGCAAAGCCAAGCGCAGATAATGCACGCAAGGCCGATGGCAACCCAACCGGATCAACCGCGAGGGGCACATAGGCGCCATTAATGCCATAGCGGCGTAGCCAGTAATTGTGCAGCAAGGGCGAGCGCGAATGCGCAACTGGCCAGCCCATAACGCCTGCGATGATTGCTTTTCCGGTGATGGTTTGATTTTGTTCAGTCATACAATGCCCGCTCCGGCCTCACGCATTTGTCGTTTTATGAATCTAGACAGAAGCGGGACGGCCAAAGAATAACGCCCATGCCTGTTCTTATATACAAGCCCTGCTTCAGCCAGTGAAGAGAGCATCTGATTAACGTGGCTTGGGGAAAATGGATTACTGCGTTTCTTTGATTCTTCGGATATCTCCTGAACCGTGAACTCGCCATCACAATTGGGAAGTGATGGAATAATCATGAGCAAATCCCGCTGCCGATCAGTTGCTTTTGCCCACCTTCCCTGGAAGAAGCTTGTATCAAGTTTACGAATAATATCATCAAGAAGCACGGTCGGTATCTCATCCGAATTAATTTTGTTAATCCATGCATCATAAACTTCCCTACCAATAAATTGAATGAAGTAAGGATAGCCGCCTGAAAACTCGATTATCTTATTGACTGTCCTTTCAGAAAACTGGATTGGGCAAGAGGAATCCTCGATAGGCTTAACAATTGCATCACGCGAGTCATTGATATCCAGCTGACCAAGGAATATCACATTGAACATACGTTCGGAATAGGTGCGCGCTTCTACCAGTTTTGGAAATAGCGTTGGCAAGCCGGTGAGCAATAAAAGAAACGGGATATTCTTGCGCTGCAATGACTGGAACACCTCTAACAGAAGTGACAGTGGATACTCATGGCGCAGCCCATAATCTGCAAGATTCTGGGCTTCGTCATATGCAAACACAATCCCTGACAGGTCTTCCTTTGGTAGCGCCGCCCATACCAGTTCAAGAGTGGCCTTAAGTTTGTCGGCAATAAGGCCCGGAATATTATCGAAATATCTTTTCAAAGCATCGTAGTTGAGGGACTCTCGAATAATCTTCTCAGATCCTGTAAATCCCATCCCCTGGGTTCGTGTTTCACGTACCAGCAATGTAGAGGTGATAAGTGAGACATCTGCAAGAATCCTGATTGCTATATTACTCTCTGTAATGCTGGCAGATTCAGAAAGATCTGTACCTGCCCATAACCATTTTTTTTCTCTGGCAATAGGCTTAAGGGATTCCAATAAGACTGTCTTGCCAACCCCCCTAAGACCGGTCAGGATAATATTTTCCATGACAATTTTTTGATCTAATAATTTACGTACTTCATTTTGTTCAGCGGTACGTCCAGCCAAATAAGGCGGGACATGTCCTGCACCGGGGCGAAAAGGGTTCTGAAAATCATGTTTTTTCATAATTTATTCCTATTTAGCAATCTATATAAATTTATAGTATAAGCTAAATTTAGTCAATATAATAATTGACTGTAATTTTGTATTTTAGCGAAGTAAAACCTCTTCTTGCCGCAGCGCATCAAGAAACGCAAGCAGCGGCAGGCCGAGAATGACAAAATGATTGCCCTCCACGCGCTCAAACAACTGGCTGCCAAGCCCTTCCAGCGCATAGCAACCAACGGAAGCCAACAGGCCATCGCCCATTTGCGCACAATAGGCATCGATAAATTCAGGTGACAGTGCGCGCATATGCAGCATCGCGGTTTCGGTTTTCTTCCAAATGATCTTGCCATCACGCAGCAGCACAGCAGCAGAAATCAGCTGATGGGTTTTGCCAGATAGAAAAGTCAGCTGATCACGCGCGGTACGTTCATCGCCAGCCTTATCAAGCCAGCGCCCTTCGCATTCGAGCATTTGATCGCAGCCCAGCACGAGCATGCCTTTGCGCTCCGCACTGATTTTTTTCGCCTTGGCGAGCGCAAGGGCCTCAGCGGTTTCGGTAACGCTTGCGCCACTGGCCTTGCAGCTTTTTTTGATGCTGTCTTCATCGACATCCGACGCATCAGCAATAAAATCAAGCCCTGCATTTTTCAGCATGGCCCTGCGCGTTGCACTGCCTGAAGCGAGCACAAACAATTCACGTTGCCAGAGATTGTCTTGCTGAGTTTTCATGTGTTATCTCCGATAAAGGCCAAAGGCGATAGGCCTTAGGTAGTATGCATTCTTTTTTTCTAAAACCTATTGCCTAGGGCCTATGGCCTCTTTTATTAAGAAGGATCATGATTTCTGCGGAGGTTTCCTCAATGGAACGGCGCGAAACATCAATCACCGGCCAGCCGCGCTTGGTATAAAGCCTGCGCGCCTGCAGCACTTCTTCTTCCACGGCATCTTCATTGACATAGTTTGTTTCACTGCCTTCATTTAAAAAACGCAGGCGGTTGCGGCGAATATCAACAAGGCTGCCGGGATCGCGCGTAAGGCCAACGATTAAAGGCGTTGATAAATCGGCAAGCACATCGGGTACTGCAACGTCTTTGACGAGCGGGATGTTGGCGGCAAAAATTCCGCGATTGGCAAGATAGAGACAGGTTGGCGTTTTGGAAGTGCGCGAGACACCGAGCAAAATAACTTCGGCATTATGCAGCTTATCCAAGCCCTGCCCATCATCACAGGCGAGCGCAAATTCCATTGCTTCAATGCGCGCATAATAATCGGTATCAAGCACATGCTGGCGACCCGGTTGTGCACGCGCTGTTTCACCCATGTACGAGGACAGAGCGCTTAAGGTTGGCTCCAGAACAGGGATACAAGGCAGTTGCAGACCGCGGCAATGATCGAGCAATTTGCGTCTGGGTCCCTCATGAATAACTGTAAATAGCACAATACCGGGGTTTTGCGTAATGCCTTCCAGCACCATATCCATTTGCCGCTCATGACGAACAAGCGACCAGATATGCTGATCCGTTTCCACATCTTCAAATTGCGCAATGCATGCGCGCGCTACATGATTAAGTGTTTCACCCGTAGAGTCGGAAACAAGATGTAGATGATATTTTTTCTTCTCTTCACTCATGCAAATAATCTCGCGATTGTGTGTGCTGTTTTTTTCATCATTTATTTTTCAAATCGTTTGATTATTATTTCTCTCATTTACATTTTAGTAAGATTCATTTGGCATGATCTGCTCGTGTTAGAAAAAAACTATCTGTTGAATCCATTCAGTTTTTTTATTCACACTTTTACCCACGCCACCTGTGTAGCAATTCCGCGTAAGTAAAAAAACTCCGCGCAACTATTCTTTTGGCATCGCTTCTCGTTTTTGCTCCGCCATTCTACCCCTCTGCGCATAAAAACAATAAGACCTTTTCATATAGCGGTAGCTGTTTTTTTATACTGGTGTTTTGCGCAAACTTATCCACGTAAAATACCTAGCTTTTTTGTTTAAATTCTTCATATTTTATGGGGATTTTATAAGGTTATTCACATCCGGTTTTTCATTTTACATAACTGTTAATCGAGCACTGGATAAAGATGGGAAAACCCTGTATCACCGTTATTCACAGGGATCTACTATCTACTACTACTAAAAATAAAATTATGAAGAAGAATAAAAATATTTTATCCGTGCTTCGCCACGAGCATGCGGATCACACTCCGATCTGGCTCATGCGTCAGGCAGGACGATACCTTCCCGAATATCGTGCCTTGCGTGAGCAGGCAGGTTCGTTTATGAAACTGTGCTTCAACCCTGAAATGGCTTCGCAAGTGACCTTGCAACCTGTGCAACGTTTCAATGTTGATGGCGCAATTTTATTCTCTGACATTCTGGTAGTTCCCTATGGCCTTGGTTACCAACTCGACTTCATCGAAAACGAAGGACCAAAACTCGAAACTGTTTCAGAGCCAATTTTCGCGTTTGAGGCCGAAAGCTTTTTCAAACGCACTGCGCCGATTTATGAAACTGTGCGCACAACCAAAGCCGCCCTCGCATCTGATGTAAAAACGGGTCATGTAACCATGATCGGGTTTGCAGGGTCCCCCTTCACCGTTGCATGCTATATGCTGGGTGGAAAAGGCAAGGATGAATTTATCCAGGCACGCTTAAAAGCCCAACAAAACCCCGCTTTTTTTGCACACATTCTTGCAGTACTGGTAGAGGCCACAAGCTTTTATCTTAAAGAGCAAATCAAGGCTGGGGCAGAAGTTTTACAACTGTTTGATAGCTGGTCGGGCCTGGTTCCTGCTCCCCTCTTTGACGATTGGGTGATCAAGCCAACGCAAAAAATAATTTCCAATATCAAAAAAGAATTCCCGCATATTCCGATCATCGGTTTTCCACGCATGGCAGGGGCAAAAATTTTGCGCTACGCAGCGATGACTGGTGCGAATGCACTCTCTCTTGATCAAAGCATGGACCTTGCCTGGGCGCAGGAAAATCTGCCCGGGAAAATTATTCTGCAAGGTAATCTTG
>RGZA01000055.1 GCA_010031785.1 Alphaproteobacteria bacterium | reverse complement strand
GGTACTAACCTGATTGGTCAAACCAGCATCAGCTTGGTGGTTTACTTCAATGAAAGCCAAACCAGTAAGCTTACTATTACCAACACCAACCTATCGATTAATACATCCACTGGTCTCAGCGTTGCAGTGGCGGGTAACGGCTTCGTATCCGATACAGACATTAATGTGGCGGTATCCCAATTATCAACGGCGCTAAGCAAGCTGCGCACTACCTCGTCAAGCTTTGGTAATAACACATCTGTTATTCAAACCCGTGATGACTTTACCAGTAGCCTCATCAACACGCTGCAAACTGCTTCCGATAACCTCGTGCTTGCAGATACTAACGAAGAAGGCGCGAACTTGCAAGCTCTGCAAGCCCGTAACTCTCTTGGTCGCTGCGTTCCAGCAGCCAGCGCCAGTCCGGATCATATTGCAACAATGCCCAGCATGGCACGCCCAACGCGCCAGCCAGATGCAGCACACTGGTATCCACGCTGATCAAAAGATCAAGGTTGGTAAGCAGTCCGGCGGTATCTGAAAAATCAGTAAGGCGTTCACCCAAGGAATGCACTACAACGCCTTGAGGTAACTGAGTAAGCTGCGCAAGCGCGGCATCGCCTTTTTGCAGCGAATAAAATTCACACCCTTGCATCTTTAGAACCGGCACTAACAAGGATAAGGGCAGGGAGCGAATATGATCATTAAGATGATCAGGGTTTCCCGCCCATACAAGACCAATTTTCTTTTTGGAACTGCTGGCCAGTATTTCTTTAAAAGCATGCACCGTATCATCAGGCGCTTTCATATAGCCTTGTGCCGCAGGCACGTTATCAGTGCGCGTTTTTAATACAAACGGCAGGCTCATAAGCGGGCATTGGTAATCATAAGGTGGCAGCGGATCATCGGGTGAAATCATCGCAAGGTCCGGCCAGTTTGCCTTAAACAAAGTCTGCAGGGCTGGCTGGATTTGTAAAATGATTTTACCAAATCTGCTCTGTAACAATGGCAAATAGCGCGCGAACTGAATGCTATCGCCAAGCCCCTGTTCATTATAAAGAATGATTGTTGCGCCCCGTGCATCTTGATCTTGTGCACCCTGCCAGCGTTTTGCAGCATCAAAGCGATGTCCTTCCGGTGGCTTATTGCCTGGCTTGCGGTCTTCAAATAGCGCCCAGCCATTTTCCCATTCACCCAATACCAGATGCGAGATTGCCTTATTGGCTTTACCCATAAAAATGACCGGATCAATCGCCAGCGCCTTGCCATAAAAAACAATTGCTTCCTTATAGCGGCCCAGTGCTTTGAGCACATTGGCTTTGTTGTTATAGCCTTCCGCTGCGTGCGGGCGCATGGTGATGAATGCATCGAAATAACAAATCGCTTCTTCATTGGCGCCCATGCGGCCAAGCACAATGCCAAGATTATTATAAAATTTTGGATTATTTTTTTCCAATTTAATTGCTGTCTTAAGCGCAGCAACGGATTCATCATAGCGCCGCATATCGCGCAAGACCGATGAGCGCGTATCATAAAAATCCGGATTTTTTTCTAATGCTAGCGCAGTATCAATTGCTTCAAGCGCCTGTTCCTTCATGCCCAAACGGCGCAGCGCCGTTGCACGGTCCTGATGCAGCACGGCGAAGTTTGGCTCAATCCGCAGGCCCTGTTCAGATAAATTCAACACCATCTGCGCATTATCATACTGCATCGCTACAAGGCACAGCAGATGGATTACCATCACATTGGCAGGATCAGCAGTGATGATATCGCGATAAAGAGCGGCTGCTTCGCCGATCTTGCCGGCCTGATGCAGTGCAACAGCTTTCTGAAATTTATCTTGCGCAGAATCCAATGAGGACACGCCCTAATTCAGTGTTTTTTGTGTATTGATAACCCCAAGGCTGAACCAGCGCACCATCGATTGCTGGAACATAATCTCAATCTGGTTATAGGATTCTTCGGCAAGGCGCTGCGGTGTATCCAGATTGAGCGGCTGCAAAAAGGGATGATCCGCAAGGCGCGTTAAATCATCACTCATAAATCCTGCAATGCCTTCCATCCCGCCCTTATCGAGATTTTGCAGCACAAGCGTTCCGATCCCTGAGAAGAATACCGGGCGACCTGCCACCACCGATGCAAACGCATAATCCTGCAATTCTGCCTTGATCTTGCGCAGCGATTGGTTATAGCTGCCCACCAGTTTCGGATTGGAGAGATCAATACCGCCTTCAAACGATCCACGCATCGGGTATAATACGCCGCATGCTACCAGCAATTGAACGGTATTGAGCAGGGTTGCGACATCCACGCCTGCAAGGCTCTCATGATGCACAAGATCGCCGATGGTAATCGGCATCACGCTGGCAAGGGAAATAATTCCATCATACAGCGGGCCAACAAATGAAATGCTCTTACCCTGAAAGGTAATGGTGCGCACAATCTGTTCTGCTGGCTCGGTAATACCAAAGGTGAAGTTGTCAAACAGCGTGACTAGATTATCGCTGCGGTGCAATGGCTCGCGGCCCCATAAATCAATGCGCTCGCTGGTATGCGTTGCAAGATCTTTTAATGCTTCATAAAGCGGGTGCAGGCGTTTTGCTTCAAGGGATTTATGGCAGTTTTCAGGTGCTGAAAGCTCCATATAGTTAGAAGCCAGATGGGCATTGCCAAGATAGGTCAGATCGCGCCCTGAAAACATCTGCGATACTTGCAGGGTTTTGCTGGTGCTGGTATCGCAATTGGAAATGGTTCGCAGCCATTCAATACCGCCGCCTTGTGCAAGCGCTTTATCAAAGGCCTGCGCCTGATCGGGATGGGCCGTGAAATAAAGCTGGCATAATGCGCGCCATTCCTTGGCAAGCTCTTCGCCCTTTTGCGGCTGTTCGGCCAGCATATGCCGCGTTAAACTTTTGAACAAAAGCTCATCGGCATTGGCTGCATCATAGGTGCGGTAACGATAGACAAATACGCCATTTTCTTTCAATACGGCTTTGGCCGCTTCGCCAAGCGCGCCGGTATTTTCCTGCTGCTCATTATTTGGCTCGTTATAAACGAGATAATCAAAACATTTGGCGCCAATCACGCCGGTATCGACTGCTTCCTTGAGCTGCGCAGCGCTCGCCTGGCTAAATGTAATGTTTTTAACTGAAAGTTCTTCCGCTTTCTTTGCGGCATCATTTAATTTATCAAGGTCAGTATCAAAACCAAAAAAGACACCTTCAGGATTACAGGCAGCAAGCAGAATAATGCGCTCGCCCATGCCACAGCCAAGCTCGGCATAGATAAAACCATCTTTAGGGCGCGAGCCAATGCCGCGCAGCGCCATCACATAGCTAAGGGTAATCGGATCAAAGGGAAGACGTAATGATTTACTCGCCGCAAACATGGCGAACCTCTTTCTTAGATTGAAGGTGAAAACAAAAAGACAAAGAAATCATTAAAGATATTTGGTGATGGATAGCTGCGCAATACGTCCGGTTACTGTGTAACTTGCCTCTAATCGCGACTGCATAAAAGTGATTTGTGCAGCAACCGTTGCCGAGTCGGCCCCCTGAATAGCATCGGCTTGATTGCTAAGGTCCGTAATCAGGTTGGTATGGGTTGATTTAACATCCGTCAGGCGGTTTTGATTGGCCGCAACATTGGCCTGCAAATCGCGTAATTGCGGTTTGGCGCTCTCTAAAAGGCCCCGTGCGGTCTCCATGTATGCATTGTAATTGGCAGGGTCTTGCGTTGCAGCATAGGCCCAGCGAAGGCCCAAGACCAGATTTTGTATTCCGGTTTCGTTACTGCTCACACCATAGGTGATATTGTAATTGGTATCAATGTTGGCGGTATCCTTGGCATAAGCCAGAGCGTTTGAACCCGGCGCACCTGTATCATAGGTTGGCAAAACGGGAGAGCTGACAGCAGTAATGTCTGTTACAGCAGGTGGCACGGGAAGCGTAGTAGGGTCGACAACAGGTGCCGTAGTATAGCGCGCGCCAGTTCCTGAAAAAATAAAACGGTCACCTACTTTTTGATTGAGGTAATACCCGGCATCACTCAGATACGTTTTGATTTGTTCGCCAAGTGCCAAATTGGTCGCTGCATTATACCCTTGTGTCGTATTGATAAGAGGAAGCGCTTTATCAGCCATTTCATTCAACTTGCTCAGCGAGCTAGCATAGACTTTCAGGCGCGGCTGCACGGTATTGATCACGTTGAGATACGAATTGCTTTTATCAATCGTCGTGCTGAAATTAATGAGATTGCGCGTTTCCGTGAAGGTGTAATCGGCATAATCTATTGATTTTTTTCCAGTAGCGAGCTGGTTTGACAGATCATTCATCGTGGATTGCGCGCTGCGTATTTGCAGAATGCTTTGAGCGGTGATCCCGGCGGTGCTGATGTTACCCATGAAACCTCACATTAAAAAATCGAGTTGAGAATGTCGAACAGTTGTTTGACGGTGGTAATCACCCGCGCGCTAGCCGAATAATTATTTTGCAACTGCGTAAGCATGACAATTTCTTCATCGATATTTACGCCCGTTTCATCTTTAAGACGTTTGCTGTAATCGTCTTTCTGGGACGTATAAATCGTTGCCAGATCACTAATCTGTTTCGCATTCTGGTTTTGTGCGCCAACCATCGCATTGGTAAAACCGGCATAGCTAACATTGGATGTGCTTAGATTACCTGCACTGACACTGCGATTTTCAAGATTCAAATCCGCTGCAACGCCAATCGCTGCTGCAACTTTTAAGGTGCTGGACCCTGTTGCCAGCGCTGTATTCAATACAAAGGTATAGCGGTCTGTTCCGGTAAAAAAAGATGATGCAAGTTCGCCAGAGCCGGTGGTTGCGCTATTATAAGCGGTGGCAAAGGTTCCCGCTGCATTGGTAAAAAGATCAACGATTTTATTCAACTGTTCGCCGATTTTATAAAAGGTCGCTTTTCCGGGATCATTCAGTGTTGCGCCGGATGATCCCTGATCAAGCAATCCAATCAGGCCTTCCAGTTTTCCGCCCACCATGGCGGATGTCACATCCGCGCCATTTTGCGTGATGGTGGTGCCATTCCATACAAATTGTTTAGGATCACTATCCAGAAGCGATGAGCCTGCGGGTGTAAAGATCGCAATGCGGTTGCCGGGGCGCTGCACGACGGTAATCTTGAGCATCGATGAGATATTCTGTACTTCCTTATCGCGCATATCTTGCAGTGAGCCGGAATCCTGCCCCGTCGCTTCAGCAGTGCTGATTTCATTGTTTAGGCTATAAATACGTTGCAACGACCCATTGAGCGATGTAACGGATGCACCAACATCTGCATTTACATCGGCCTTTATTTTATCAAGCCCGGTGGCGAGGCGCGTAACTTCACGCGTTAAATTTTGTGCGGTATACAAAATGTTTTGCTTGTTGGTGCTGTCTTCAGGCGCAGCTGCATAAGAATTCCATGCCGTTGAAAAATCAGTGATTGCCTTACTGAGTGCAGGATTACTCTGGCTTGATCCCATTAGATCCTGCACGCGTGAGAGATAATCGCTCTGTGCTCCGCGCAATCCTGCATCCGACATCGCTTGTTTTAAAAGTGTGTCGATGGTTGTAGACGTGGCGCGCGAATAACCATCAATTTTTACACCGCCCGTGCCATCCGGACCCGATGCAATGGCGCTGGTTAAGAGGCGCTTCTTGGTATAGCCATCGACGCCAGCACTACTGACGTTGCTGGAGATGACCTGCATCTCGGTCTGGATAATGCGCATACTCGATTTTGCATTATCAATGGCACTAAGAAGGGACATGGGCGTTCTCTTTTCTACTGCTTACCCATTACCGTTTTAACGGATAACGTTGATGACTTCTTCAAGCATGCTGTTCGATGTCGTAATCGTTTTAGCATTGGCAGAATAAACCCGCTGTGCCTGGATCATCTTGGTAAATTCTTCGGCGATATCCACGTTCGATCCTTCAAGCGAGCCGCTCACGATTTTACCGGAACCGTTATTATTCGGCAGAGAAGTTTTCGCTGTGCCGCTTTCAATGGTACGTGAGAATACGCCACCATCTTTACGCGACAGATTATTCGGGCTATTAAAAGTAGAAATCGGAATCTGGTAAAGGGTGCGTGAACGGCCATTATCGTAATTGAGTGACAAGAAGCCGTTTGCATCAATCGATAGATCCTTGAACGAACCTTGTGCAACGCCGTTTTGTTCAATGGTATTTACGTTAAGGTTGGTTGCGTCAAACTGCGTCATACCTGCTGCATTTTGGTACTTACCAAAATTGAGCGTGATGTTCTGGCTGCCTGCTGTTCCAAAGGTTGCAGGGAAGGTAACCGTTGCAGGATTATCTGCCGTGGTTGGCGAATTAATAGTGAAGAAGTCACTGGTTGCTGATGAGCCGGTGGTGTTGGTAATGCTGAGCACCGTTCCCGATGGCGGCGTGCCGCGGAACGTGAAATCCAGTGTTTGCGTACCGATTGATGTGCCTGCTGCCGTTGTCGTGCCATCACCATTGGCGATTGCGTTGGTTGCTGTCCCGCCTGCTGGCGTGATGGAAAGGCGCCATTGGTTTGCACCCGCAAGTTTTTGCCAGTCAAACGTAACGCTGTGCTTGGTGCCCAGCGAGTCATAGATCTGGATATCCGAGGATGAAAAATCAGAGGTTGTCGTCGCGCTGGCCGGAAGATTGGCCTGATAGCTGATGGTTGTTGTTGCAACCGGATTATCCTGCGCAGATGAAATCTGTACCGGCAAAAGCTGCGATGTATCAACAAGACCTGTTCCTGTACTAATCGGGTGAGCTTTAAGCACATAGCCTGCGCCGTTGGTCATGTATCCGTCTTTATCAAGCGTAAAGTCACCGCGACGTGTATAGAGCGAGTCACCCGCAAAGGTGACAACGCCGGCTGCGTTAATCGCTGGTTGCTGCACGTTAAAGAACCCGTTCCCTGCAATCGCAAGATCAAGCGGGCTTTGCGTTTGTGCGATGTTCCCTTGAACATTGTTTTGATAGGCAGGCGTTGCGCGCACACCGGCGGGATCGCTTGAGCTTGCGGTTGATTGCGTCACCAGCGATGAAAACGCAGTATCAATCCGCTTATAGCCAATGGTCGATGAATTGGAAATGTTATCGGAAATGTGACCGATGGAGCGCGATTGGGCATCAAGACCGCCGACGGCTACGGTGAGTGCGTTAAATAGTGACATGCTGAACTCCTCAAATAAAAACAAACCTTGAGGAGATAAAAGCAAGCTGCATGCCAAAATCTAATAAGCTGATTTTATTCATGTTTTATAGAAACTAATCGTCCATGTGGATCCCAAAGCTGCCAGAATGCGCCCGATAACGCTCCCATACTGCGACTTTTTCCTAGCTGCGGAGAGATGCCTTGCACCAAAAAATATGCCCGCCGGCAATGAAGCGGGCGGGCATAAACTAGAAAACCATTTTGCTTACAGCATTATTTGCTGAAGATTTTATCAACTGGCAAATGGTAATAAAGGCTGAGGATTTCAACGCCATGGTTGCTATCGCCGATACCAGCATTGGAGATGTGGCCAAAGGCTGCGGTCAAACGGCTACCGCTATCGAACTTATAGCCAGCTTCCACGGTGGAGCGGAATTCAATGATGGAGCCAAGGTTCTTGCCATCGCCACCAGAGTAAAGACCAACACCAATGTTTGGTGAGAATACGAGGTGCTTCCCAATTGGAACGTCAAATACAAAACCGCCAAGGCCATAAAATGCGCCATCGGTCGTTGTTTCAATGCCAGCAAACGGGCGGATCGCAATGATGTTGTTATGTGCTTTAGCAAGGCCAAGCATGTCGTAAGCTGCGCGGTATTCAAGGCGGAAATCTGCAGCTTCTTTGCGCGGGTTATTATCAAGAACATCATAATAACCAACGGAGAGACCAAGGGTTGCTGGCTCATTCAACATCGGTGCATCTGCTGCAAAAGCAGGAGCGGCAAGGAGCGAGCCCAGCGATAGTACAACAGCAGCAAGGGTGTTAAAGCGCCCGGAATTTTTCATGGGTGAATCTTTCATAAGAAGAGGTAGGACATAACTCATATCAATTACGACTGTATTCGTCCAAGCCTTTCTATGGCTGCTTATTTTTTAGGCATCCCCCTGTGGTATTTGTGCAGTGGTATTTATGCTGGGGCATTTATACCTGCTTCGGCGACTTCGCGTACATTCTTGGAAAGGTCAGCCTTTGCCAGCATGCGGGTGATTTCGCTGCGCATATGGCCAGCGCGCACGGAATCATAATCATTAAAGCGGATTAGGGGCGGCACAATGCGTCCTGCAATCTGCGCGTTCAGCCCATCAAGCTTAAGCACCACATCAGCAAGCAGGCGATAGCCTGAACCATCCTTGGCATGAAAATGCGGCAGGTTGATCACAAAGGTGCGGATCAGCGCATAGACCATATTGGGGTTAGTGATGATAAACGCCGGATGCTCCATCAGCGTCTTCACCTGCTGCAAAATATCCGGGCGGTCTGCAATCGCTTGCAGCGAGAACCACTTGTCCAGAACCAGCTTGTGATTTTTCCATTTATCATAGAATGCATCAAACGCCTGCTCACGCAACGGCGTGTTGCGGTTGGTAAGCACGCCCAGCGCCGCCGTTGCATCGGTCATATTCTTTGCGCTCGTTGCCTGCGCAAACGCCATCTCATCAAAATTTTCTTCATTGAGCAGGCTCAGATAAGCAAGGCAGATATTCTTAAGCTGCCGCTCGCCCATCGTCTTGCCATCAAACGCCATCGGGTTAAGTTTCAAGCGCTCCATATAAAGCTGCAATAATGGCTCGCGGTGGTGCGTGGCAATGGCTTTGCGTAACGCTTCACGCGCTGCGTGAATGGCATCAACATCAATCTTTTTGCCTTGCCGCAGCATCATTTGCCCAAGGTCGGTTTCACCGGGTAATTGCAGGCATAATGCTGCAAATTCCCCATCTTCATCGGCATTTTGCAGTGCTGCGCCCATGGCGGTAATGAAAGCAGGCGATGCATGGAGTGCTTTATTATTCTGCGCATCCGCAATCAGTTTTTCCAGCTCATTGGATGCAAATTGCTGCAACGCATCCCAGCGATTAAACGGATTGCTATCATGCGCAGCAAGGAACGCAAGTTCTGCATCGCTATAGGCATAATCAA
Organism: Alphaproteobacteria bacterium; assembly: GCA_010031785.1. Taxonomy (GTDB): domain Bacteria; phylum Pseudomonadota; class Alphaproteobacteria; order UBA9219; family RGZA01; genus RGZA01. Next base: position 3,067 of record RGZA01000055.1, on the reverse strand, counting down.
AAATAACTGGCGCGGAAAAATCACGTAAGAAAGACGGCACCGGCCTTTCGGTGATGTTTTCAAACATAAAATGTTGCTCAGCCTGTTTGAGCAGCAATAATTTTTGTTTGCTGGCAGGCCCCGTCTTTATTGAAGCGTGGCTGTTCAAAAATTTGAGCGGCATATCCGCACCGTTTTTATCCAGCAATCCTACCAGGATAGGAATAAACATCGGCTTTTTATCCGGCTGGCGCGGCGTTGCGGGCACGGTTTGCTTTAATGTAATGCGGTACGTCTTGGCATTCGCATCATATGCGGTTTCTGCCGTAATGCGTGGCGTGCCAGCCTGACTATACCATAACTTGAAATGGTTGATGTCGATGGATTTAGCGCGCTCAGGGTTTGCTTCAAAAATCGTTGCTACAAAATCATCGCAGGTTACTGCCTGCCCATCAAAGCGGGAGAAATATAGATCGGTGCCTTTGCGGAAACCCTCACGGCCAAACATGGTTTGCAACATGCGCACCACTTCTGATCCTTTTTCATAGACGGTCATGGTATAAAAATTATCAATCGTCACGAAGGAGTCCGGGCGAATAGGGTGCGCCATCGGCCCTGCATCTTCGGTAAACTGGCTGCTGCGCAAGGCGCGCACATTGCTGATGCGCTCGGTCGCCGGCGAATGCATGTCGGATGAAAATTCCTGATCGCGGAAAACGGTGAAACCTTCCTTCAGGCTCAATTGAAACCAGTCGCGGCAGGTTACGCGATCACCGCTCCAATTATGGAAATATTCATGCGCAACAACCGATTCAATATTATATAAATCGCGGTCGGTCGCGGTTTCGGGCTTGCCCAGAATATAGGCATCATTAAAGATATTCAGGCCCTTATTTTCCATTGCGCCCGAATTAAAATAGGGCGTTGCGACAATCATAAACCGGTCAAGATCATATTCTCGGCCAAAGCGTACCTCATCCCATTTCATGGATTTTTTCAGGCTCTCCATCGCGTGGCCCATCTGGTCTTCCTTGCCCGCCTCGCAATAAATTTCGAGCAATACCTTGCGGCCCGACATCGTCGTGAAATGATCGGTGATGTTGACAAGGTCACCTGCAACCAGCGCAAACAGATAACATGGTTTTGGCCAAGGGTCTTGCCATGTCAAACGGTGGCGATTGCCCTCGGCTTGTTCGGTCAGCACAAGATTGCCGTTGGAAAGCAACACTGGATATTTTGTTTTATCAGCTTCAATCGTGGTGGTGAATTTTGCCATTACATCCGGGCGATCGGGGTAATAGGTAATACGGCGAAAGCCTTCCGCTTCGCATTGCGTGCACAGCATGGGCCCTGATGCATAAAGCCCTTCAAGGCTTGTGTTGTGCGCGGGGTCAATTTCCGTCTCAATCGACAGCATGAACTCATCCGGCACATTGGCGATTGAAAGCTCTTCACCATTAATTACATAATCACTTGCGCTCAGCGGCTTGCTATCAATGCTGATGCTTTTTAAAACCAGTTCCGCGCCATTTAAAATCAGCGGATTTTTGCCGGTGCTGGCCGGGTTGCGGCGCAACATGGAACTTGCAATGACAATCGTCTTTTCATCCTGAATATCAAAAAACAGGTTGATCGTATCGACCAGATAATTCGGCACCCGATAATCTTTGAGATAAATGCGTTGGGTGGTTTCGTCAGCCATAATGATGTCCTAACAGTTCTTGAGTATCGCGGAATAAAAACGGAATAATTTTCTTGGGCTCATGCAAGGCATGGGTGCGGTAATCGGTAAGGCGCGGGCCATATTCTGTCATAGCCACTTCCATTCGGGAAGGCTGATAAAGCGCCAGCAACGGCTTTTGTAGGGCGCAGGCAATATGCACCGCCGCGCAATCGGGCGTAATTACCATCCGGCTTTGTGCAAATAACGCAACCCATTCACCAAAGCTCAAATTATCTAAAACCAGTATATCACTTGAAAGCGCAGCTGATAATGTTTTGTCTGCGGGCCCTGCGCTTGCCACAATGTCCACACCCAATTTATCGCGCAGGATGAGCAAGAAGTTTTTAACATCCGTGCCTTGCCAGTTTTCTTCCACCCATTTATCAACCAGATGCACCGCGATAAAAGGTTTGATGATGCCATGATTGGTAAGTCGCGCTTTTATATTTTCTTCTGCCATTGCATCGCGCGGGATCGCATAAGGAAACGCACCCTGTGCAGCTAACCCCATGCGCTGCGCGAGCGCCATAATATGCTCGCTATGATGTAGGCTGCGGCTTTTGCGCGGAATTTCTTCGCGGTTTTTTTTCGGCAACATCAGCCATGCAAGCAAACGCACCCATGGCCTGTATTCCATAATAATCCAGCCCTGATGCTGTGCGCCGCTTTTACGCGAGAGGGTGTAACAGGGTTCTTTGGGGCTCAGCACCAATGTGTGTGTTGGTTTAAATGCGCGGATTTTTTCAAACGCGCTTTCATCTGATAATACAAGTTCATCCACACCGGGCAATCCCCGCGCCGCCACCGCATTATATCCCGATGCGACCAACATGATGACAGCAAAAGGGTGCTTTGTCTTAATCGCCGCAATCACCGGCGATGATACAATCAGATCACCAATTTTATCAGTACGGAAGATGACGATGCGCATAATTGAGTAAGGAGGAGTGAGTAAAGAGTAATAAGGTTAGGTGAGTTCAATTCACTACTCAATACTCATTCCTGACTACTATTACTTTGTTGTAAAGCTTTCGCCACAACCGCAACGCCCTGTTTCATTGGGGTTAATGAATTCAAACCCGGCTTTTAATTCCGTTTCCACATAATCCATAGTGGTGCCGAATAAAAACATCGCAGCTTGCGGATCAACAGCTACGGTCACGTCATGCAGGCTTACGGTTTCAGCAAGCATCGGTATTTCTTCTTTGCTGGCAAAACGCATATCATAGCTAAGGCCGGAGCAACCCTTGGTCTTCACGCCCACCAATAACGTCTTGCCTTGCGCATTATTTTCTTCCAGCAGGGTTTTGATGCGCGCTGCCGCTGCCTCAGTGATAATAAAGGCCTGCGGGCGGGTGCGTGGCA
>RGZA01000054.1 GCA_010031785.1 Alphaproteobacteria bacterium | reverse complement strand
ACAAAGATCGTTTCAGCGCGCACCGAAAAATCATTTTTTTCTAAAAGGTGATTAACCGCGCCAAGCTTCCATGCACGGTAGGATGCATCATCCATATGCTGCAAACGGCAGCCACCGCATTTGCCAAATACGGGGCAGGGCGGCGTTGCACGTTGCGGTGATGGCGTTATAACTTCAAGCAATGTGCCGCGAATATGCTCTTTTTGCTGCGCTATCGTCGTGCGAATGACTTCGCCTGGCAGGGTATGGGGGATGGAAACCACATCATTTTCATAAGGCGCAAGCCCATCCCCCTGATTGCCTAAGGTAGTAATTGTCAGATCAATCGCGCGGGTCATGAACGCAAAAGGCTGCTGCGGATATGATCGGGGATCGGTTCGGGGCGGCGCGATGCATTGCCAATCCACACCGATACGGTTTCGCCGAGCGCAACGCAGATGTCGCCCACAAAAATACCGTTGCACGATGTCATGGATGTTTTGCCAACGTTTAAAATATGCTGGCCCACCCGAATGCGGTTGGGATAGGTGATCTCGCGCAGAAACAGAATGGTATTTTTGGCAAGGACAAAATGTGCGTTTGTCGTCCAGCCCTTGGGCTGTATTTCTTCAAGCAGTGCCATGCGCGCAGTTTCAAAATAAATCCCGATCACATTATTATTTACATGGTTATAGGCATCCAGATCGTGAAAGCGCACGGTTTCATCAATCCAATGCTGGTAAAATGCAGATTGTTCGCGTTCGGGATGCTCATTAGCCATGATTATTTACCGGAAAAGACGTGTTTTTATTGGAGTTCAGAGATTTCTCTATTCTTTTAAAGCGGCTTGGACTAGAAGAAAAGCACTTAAAAACTTTAATACCCTCTAAACATTACCCTCCAAACATTACAAGGATATTTTCATGGTTGATACCCCATCACAAAGCGCCGAAGCATTATTTGAAAAGGCTCTCGAAGTTGCTGATAAACATTTAAGTGCTGCTGCTGCTGAAGCAGGCCCGCTCGCAGATTACGTGGTTGTTGCCATGATTGAAACAGCGGTAAATCGCGCAGTGGATGTTGCAGGCCATGCCGATATCGTTGATATGCTGCGCGATCTGGCGACGCAAATCGAATCCGATATGGATGATGAAGACGAACTTGAAGAAGACGACGCGTAATAAACCATCCCATGGATGCACCCAATGGATGCGCGTGGTTATTTCTCGGTTGGCGTTGAAGGAATAAGCAAATCCTTTAATCTTGGAAATTTAATGCGTACCGCGCATGCCTTTGGCGCGAGCTCCTTTTTCACCATCAATGATACGGTAGTGATGAGCGAAGTGCGCGGCACTGATACCAGTGACTCTTCACTGCACTTGCCGTTTTACCGTTATCCGACCGTTGCAGAATTGGTGCTGCCCAAGGATTGCGTGCTGGTGGGTGTGGAATTGCTCCCCGATGCGGTGGATTTGCCAAGTTTTCGCCATCCCTTGCGCGCGGCCTATGTACTGGGGCCAGAAATGGGCTCGCTTTCACCTGAACTCATCAAGCGTTGTGTGCATACGGTAAAAATTCCGGCAAAATTCTGTGTCAATGTTGGCGTTGCTGGCGCGCTGGTGATGTATGACCGCATGATCAGTCTTGGCCGTTATGCCGAGCGCCCAGTGGGCACCCGCGCGCATATAAAGTAGCTACTTCTTATCACCAAAAATAAATGCGAGCAGGCATTGCCACCAGTTTGGCTTATCGCTGCATGCGGGTACAATTACAAGGCAGACAACATCACTTGCTGTTTTGGCAGTCGATGGGGTTTTGACAATATCGCCGTGATAGAAATGGCTCTTAGATGTTTCAATATCCCCATCGAGTACCAGCAGCATCGATGATGTTGCCATGCTGAGCAGATGCAGTTCAGTTCCGCCCGAAATTTTTAGCAGGCGCGCAGATGGTAATGTCGGCAATATCCATTGCGCATAATTTTGTTGCTTATCCCAGCGTACCTGTTCGCCCATTGTACCAACATGCGGCAAAAGTGGATCAGGATAATGATGATCAGGCGCGGGCAGTGGGATCGTCACATCAATACAGAGTGGCGGGCCTGTTTCATCAATTTTGGACAGCAGATTTTCAAGGCAATGATGATCAAGCGCTTCGGGTGGTAAGGCTTCCAGCCCCAATCCTGCTTGCGCTTCATAGCTTTGCAGTTCCTGACGGCATTGTGGGCAATAGGAAAGGTGTGAAGCAACGAACAGGTGCATGGCAGGGCTCAGACTGCCAGCCGCATAACGCAGGAGTGTATTGCAGCAAGGGTGATGATGCGGTGATGATTGTGCTGTCATGATCAATCTCTCGTTATTTTTTGTCGTAAATGGTCAAGCGCAAGCCTTAGCCTGGATTTCACTGTGCCGAGCGGAATTTTTCGTGCAGCAGCGATCATGCGTTGCGAGCGTTCCTGAAAATAGGTTTCCTCAATAATCTGCCGTTGCTCGTTGGATAGTTCAGCAACAGCGCTGCGCAATGTGTCATTTTGCTGTTCGCTATCTATTGCGTGGGTCTGGTCATAGGCAGTGTCTGGTCCGCTATCGGGTATTAGTGCCGGATCATTATATTCAACTAGGTTGTTTTTTTGCGAACGCCAGATGTCAATCAGGCGGTTACGGGCAATCGTATAAATCCATGTACTAGGGCGCGATTTGGTAGCATCGAACTGCGCTGCGCGGTTCCAGACCTGCAGCATCACATCCTGCGTGATATCATCAGCCTGATTAGCATCCACGCCCTGACGACGCAGATAGGCCTTTACGCGCGGCGCAAAATAATTGAACAGCGAAACAAAGGCGGTTTTGTCTTGTTGCCTTGCAATGTTGGTAAGCCAGAGGCTTGCTTCATCGGAAGGTTGCGCAGGTGATTGTGCGGGGTAGGCCATATCCATAGCCATGAGTTTAAGGCCTTGTTCACAATTTTTCCATCTTTTTGGTTTAGGCCTGAATTATGACCATATGGATTATGAACATACGCTTCTTTCTTATACTGCTTTTGGTAATTGGCATTCCAACGATGGGGTTGGCCAAGGATGCGTCTGCGCCAAAAAAGCTTGGTGAATTTAAAGGCTGGCAGGCTTATGAGGCAAGTATAGGTGGGCATTCCACCTGTTACATGATGCTGCGCCCCAATAAACAAGAATATACCAAGCAGGATTATAAAAAAGCAGTCGCTGAAAAAGCAAAAAGCAAAGATAAGAAAAAGAAAACCGAGCCTGTCGCCGCAAAGCGCAGCGATGTCTATATGATGATTACCTTTCGCCCAAGTGAAAGCATGAGCCCCGTAATCAGCTATCGCTCCGGCTACATCTTCAAGCAGGCATCGGAAGTATTGCTGAGCACGGGTGATAAGCCGTTTAATTTATTTACCGATCGCGATCAGGCATGGGCCAGAAGCGGCGCGATGGATGGTGCGATCACCAATGCGGTGCGCAAGGCCAAGCAGGTTGTCATTCAGGGGATCTCGAATGATGGCGGTAAAAGCACCGATCATTTTAGCCCCGATGGCGCTGAAAACGCTTATAAAGCAGTGATTAAGGCGTGCGGCATTACCTGATTTGACATATTGAGGTCAACTCGTCACATTCCTCCCGCATGGAACAGGTAAATACAAAAAAACCACTCGTTGGATTATCGCGTGAAGAACTTGCGGCTGCTGTTGCGCCGCTTGGCGTTGAGCCGTTTCGCGCCAAACAACTCTATCACTGGATTTATGTGCGCGGCGTAACTGACTTTGCGCTGATGACGACCTTTTCAAAAACATTGCGTGAAGATCTGGCAAATCAATTTGTTGTGCAGCGCCCTGCAATTTCCGAAGCACAGAAATCAGTGGATGGTACCCAGAAATGGCTGCTGGCGATGCCCGATGCGCAAAAGGTGGAGATGGTGCATATTCCATCGGTCACGCGCGATATTGGCGCCTTGTGTATTTCAAGTCAGGTGGGTTGCACGCTAACCTGCCGTTTCTGCCATACGGGCACGCAGCGCCTGGTGCGCAATCTGGAAGCCGATGAGATTGTTGGTCAGGTGATGCTTGCGCGCGATCAACTGGGTGATTGGACGGCGCAAAGCCAGGATCGCCTTCTCAACAATGTTGTGTTCATGGGCATGGGCGAGCCGCTTTATAATTACGAGAATGTAGCCAAAGCAATCAAGATGCTGATGGACCCGGATGGCATTTCCATTTCCAAGCGGCGCATTACGCTTTCAACCTCGGGCGTAGTGCCGATGATGCAACGCTGCGGCGAAGAACTAGGTGTTAATCTTGCGATTTCCCTGCATGCCACGAATGATGAATTGCGCAATCACATCATGCCGCTGAACAAGAAATATCCGATCAAGGAATTGATGGAAGCATGCCGTAATTACCCAGGGCTGAGCAATTCGCGGCGTATTACGTTTGAATATGTGATGCTCAAGGGCGTCAATGACAGCATGAATGACGCCAAGGCGCTGGTTAAACTGCTTGCGGGTATTCCATCCAAGATCAATCTGATCCCGTTTAATGCATGGCCGGGATCAGCATTTGAATGCAGCGATGATGATGTGATTGAAGGGTTTGGCGATTATCTCAATAATGCGGGTTATGTGAGCCCCATTCGCCGTCCGCGCGGGCGCGATATTCTGGCGGCGTGTGGTCAGCTTAAATCCGCATCGATGCGCTTAAGCGTTACCGAGCGCGCAGCGATTGCTGAATTGCAACGCGAAAAAGATCTGGCGCAGGGTTTAGCCTAAGATGCATCCGGCAATTCCAACCTTATTGTTATGCGTATTGTCACTTTATCCGCTGATGCGGATTTATAAGCGTGTTGGCCTGTCGCCCTTTTATGCGTTGCTGATGTTTACATCATTGGTTATTCCGTTTTCCGGATTTTTCTTTGTCGCGCTGCCGATTGTTATGAAGCCATGGCCGAATTTTCCAAAAGCAGCGCCTAAGCCAAAGCCGGTCAAACTGCCCATCCCCTAACGTCATGCCAGCGAAGGCTGGCATCTCCCTTATGAAACAGCCATCCTATGTCTATATTCTTGCAAGTGGACGACATGGAACGCTCTATATTGGCGTTACAACAGATCTTGTGCAGCGGGTCAGTGAACATAAAGCAAAGGCAGCGAAGGGATTCACAGCCAAATACAATGTGGATCAGCTTGTTTACTATGAAGTTTATGATGATATCATAAGTGCGATTAACCGAGAGAAAAATATGAAGGCGTGGAAACGCGAATGGAAGATTAATCACATTATTAAGGATAATCCTGAATGGCGTGATTTGTTTTATGAGATTACTCAATAAGGGAGATGCCAGCCTTCGCTGGCATGACGTATAGTATGGATAAAACGATCCTTGATGCGCTCTATGCCCCGCTAGCATGGTTTATGGGCCTTAATCAGTACTTCTCCATGACAGTGGTGGGCCTGATGATTGCCGCAGCGCTGGCGATTGCCGGATTCGTGCTCGCGCGCATGGGTTATAAGCCGCTTTGGGCATTGTTGCTGATTGTGCCAACGGCTAATGTAATTGCATTGTGGGTCTTGGCCCTTGTCCGATTTCCAATTGAAAAAACAGGAGACGCAGATGGCTTCAGGAAAAAATAATATGGTGACCGTGGTTTTGATGACGGCGTTTATCATGACGGTTATTCTGGTTGGTGGGTATCTGTTATTCCAGCCACCGCGCCCTAAAACGCTTGGCGAAAAAATTGATGCGGCTGCTGCAGAGATTTCTAAAGGCTTTGATAATGCTGCAGGCAAGCTCGATGATCGCAGCCCTGCGCAACGCGCCGCTGATGACGCTGCCAAAGCTGCGCAGGATTTAGCGGATAAGGCTAAGGCCGCATTTGAAGGCAATAAATAGCAAAACGTCATCCCGCAAAATGCGCAGCATTTATGCGGGATCCAGTTTTTAAAAAGAAGTCTGGATCCCGGGTCAAGCCCGGGATGACGTGTGTTTTTTTAATCTTTAAACTTATTGCTTCTTGGAAAGCCCTGGGGCGGTAGGCGGCCAGCCTGTGCGCGTTCGCCGCGCCATTCTTTCAGATCGCTAAAGGCGTAATTACGGCCATTATTGGTGCAGTTTAAGCCTTCTTTAAAGGTGAATGTCGCTACATCCGATAATTCGCCATCCTTGTATTTTTGCAAGATCACGCCTTTGCCGCGCGCCATTTCCGGCACTTCGTTGAGTGGGAAGAGCAGCAATTTGCGGTTGGTGCCAATCACGGCAACGGTATCGCCCTGCACGGTTGTATAAGCAACAGCGCGTTCAGGTGCTTCGACATTCAAAATCTGTTTGCCGTTTTTGGTTTGCGCAAGCACATCTTCGGCCTTCACGATAAAGCCGCGACCTTCGTTACTTGCGACAAGGAATTTATGTTCAGGATTATAAATTGTCATCGTCAGGATGTCGGCATCGTTTGGCAGATCAAGCATCAGGCGGACCGGCTCACCATAGCCGCGCCCGCGTGGCAGTTTATCACCGCCAAGCGTATAAAAACGGCCATTGCTGGCAAACAGTAAAATCTTATCGGTCGTTTCCGCCTGCAGGATAAGGCCTTGTTCATCGCCTTCCTTATATTGTAGCGTGCTGATATCAATGGTGTGGCCACGCATGGCGCGCACCCAGCCTTTGGCCGAGAGGATAATGGTAATCGCTTCGCGCTCGATCATTGCTTCAATTGGTACATCGGGTAATTCAGGGGCTTTATCAAATTTGGTGCGGCGCTTATCGCCGGCTTTTTTACCAAAGCGTTCCTTGATGCCGGCAATTTCGCCATCAATCGTCTGCCAGCGCAGTTTTTCATCGGCGAGGAGTTTTTTAAGGCCCGCTTTTTCAGCCGACAGGCTTTTTTCTTCGCCCTTGATTTCCATTTCTTCAAGCTTGCGCAAGGAGCGCAGGCGCATATTCAGAATCGCATCCGCCTGATTATCCGTTAGCTTAAAGGTCTTGATCAAAATTGGCTTTGGCTCATCATTTTCGCGAATGATTTTGATGACCTTATCAAGATTAAGATAAGCAATCAGGTAGCCTGCGAGCAGTTCAAGGCGCGCTTCGATCTTATCAAGGCGGTATTTCGAGCGACGGATCAGCACCTGTTGGCGATGATCAAGAAACGCTTGTAGTAATTCACGCAAATTCATCACGCGCGGAATGCCATTGCCATCAAGCACGTTCATGTTAACGGAGAAGCGCGTTTCAAGCTCGCAGGTGCGGAACAGGGATTCCATTAATACGGCAGGTTCAACATTCTTGCTTTTGGGCACCAGAACGATGCGGATATCATCACTCGATTCATCGCGCACATCATCAAGCAGCGGAACTTTTTTATTGGTAATCAGCTCAGCAATTTTTTCAATCAGGCGGCCTTTGGGTACCTGATAGGGAATTTCCTTGATGATGATCTGCCATGTGCCGCGCGCCTGTTCTTCCACGATCCATGTTGCGCGCATGCGGATGCTGCCGCGCCCAGTGCGATAGGCTTCCTTGATGTTCTCAGCCGGTTCAACAATCACGCCGCCGGTTGGAAAATCAGGGCCGGGCATAAGGCTGACCAATTTATCAAAGCCAGCATTGGGCGTGGTGATGAGGTAGCGCAAGGCGTCGCAAATTTCAGAAATATTATGTGGCGGGATAGAGGTTGCCATACCCACAGCAATGCCGCTTGCACCATTGGCGAGCAGATTGGGGAATGCAGCGGGGAGTACAATAGGCTCTGATCCATCGCCATCATAGGTGGCGCGGAAATCAACCGCATTTTCGTTTAAACCGCTTAACAGGGCTTGCGCAACATCGGTCAGCTTGGCTTCGGTATAACGCATTGCAGCGGCATTATCGCCATCCACATTACCAAAATTCCCCTGACCGCTGATGAGCGGATAGCGCACCGAAAAATCCTGCGCCAAACGAACAAGCGCTTCATACACCGCAACGTCACCGTGGGGATGGAATTTACCGATCACATCGCCAACAACACGCGCGCATTTTTTAGGGGGAAGGTTAGGTTCCAATCCCAATTCATTCATCGCATGCATCAGGCGGCGATGCACCGGCTTTAACCCATCGCGCACATCGGGTAGCGAGCGGGACGTAATCGTTGAAAGCGCATAAGCGAGGTAACGTTCACCCAATAAATCCTTAAAGGGCTTTTCTAAAATATCATTCGCAGCGACGAGAACAGGTGCCTTAGCCATAAGGTAATAATCCGAATCATGAAATCGACATAAGTGGTTTAGACTCGAGTAGTCTGGGGGCAACCATACGGCATTTATCGACCAGATCAAGCACACGTTCACGCTTTGCGCTGAGCTGGTTTAACGCATAAACAGGCATATGGTGAAACACATGCCGTTCAATAAAATGGCCCGTTAGGTGTAGGCCTGCCGCTATATCGTCCCATGATGGAACGAGCGCCTTGTGCATAAAATCGGGCAGGACCAAAAGTTTTTCAGCCCAGGGGCTTGCCGCCACGCGGTTAACGGCGCGGCCTGTTTTTGGGCTGACATAGGCAAGATCATCCTGCGTGCCGGTAATGGCACAGCGGCTGAAATCAAGACCATAACCAAGTGCACATAAGACTTCATTTTCAAAACGCACATAGCGCGCAAGATCGTCCGCGCCTTCATCTAGCGGCAGGAGATCACCGACGCTTTCAAATAAGCCGGTAAGCGGCATGCGTTCAGGGGTGGTGAGATCAATCAGTGCACAGGCGCTAAGCAAGGTGGCAAGGCCAAGTGGGCTATGCAGTAAATGTGCAGAATTATTTTTAATCGCTTCGCCGGTAAAGGTGCCCAGATGTTCGGAAAGCCGTGCGCGCCACGATGCATTGACAAGATGGCCGGGTTGCCAGTGGGTTTTGTTTTTTTGTGATTGTCCGCCGCGGACTAATCCTGCAAAGCGGCCATGTTCTTCCGTTAGCACACTCACCACCGCATCGCGCTCACCAAAGGCGCGAAAGCTGAGAACATAGGCGGGAGCGGACCAATCCATAGATAGTGATAAGAGTTGAGTGATGAGAGTTGAGTTAAAAAGATAATCTAATTTTTAAATTCTAACTACTAAATAGTGAATTCTGCCTCACCACTCATCACTCAACTCTCGCCACTCAGATTACATGCTATGCGGCAAAATACGCTCGGCGGGCAGGGTGATGGTCACGATGGTGCCAACGCCTACTTCGCTGGTAATGTTAAGCGTGCCATTATGCAATTCGACTAACGCCTTGGTCAGCGGCAGGCCAAGGCCTGTGCCTTGATGCTTGCGGCTCAGCGCGGATTCGATTTGGCCAAAGGGGGCCAGCACGACATCAATATGTTCTTGCGCAATGCCTATGCCGGTATCTTCAATAATGATTTGCATGTTGCCACCTTGATTGACCTTGCCATCAATCGTGATGCTGCCACCTTCGGGCGTGAATTTAATGGCGTTGGTGAGCAGGTTCACAATGATCTGTTTAAAGGCGCGTTCTTCACCGCGCATATCCGGAAAATCTTTGGGAAGCTTGATGACGAGATGCTGCTTGCTTGCCTTGGCGCGCGATGCAACAAGGCGCAATGCGGTCTGGATCACACGGTTGATATTGATCACACTTTCTGCAAGATCGCGTTTACCTGCTTCGATTTTTGACATATCCAGAATGTCATTAATAAGGGAGAGCAATAACTCACCACTGTCATAAATATCCTTGGCATATTCGACATATTGCGGATTGCCCACTTTGCCGAACAGTTCATCCTTGATGATTTCAGAAAAGCCGATGATTGCATTCAGCGGTGTGCGCAATTCGTGGGACATATTGGCAAGAAATTCCGACTTACTGTGGTTGGCGTAATCGGCCTGTTCCTTGGCGGCAACCAGAGCCTGTTCACTGGTGCGGCGTTGCGTGATGTCGTTAAAGGTGGCTTCAAAATGCAGTAAAACGTCGTTTTCATTGCGCACTACATGGCTGTTGATGCTGGCCCAGATAATGTCGCCATCCTTGCGGCGCATCGCGGCTTCAAAATCGCGCACAAAGCCTTCCTGCATGGTGGTGGTGATCCATTGCTCGCGCATGACGGCATCGACAAACAGCTTGTTATTAAAATCCGGTTGGCTGGCGAGCAGTTCAACCACATCGCGGTAACCAAGCAGTGTTGCAAGAATGCGGTTTGCATTGAGCCATTCATTGCGCGGTGAAATCTGACAGATACCGATGCTGGCATTTTCAAAAATGGCGCGGTATTTGCGCTCGCTCTCGCGCAAGGCAGCGGCCATTAGCTCACCTTCTACAATGCGTTGTTCAAGTTCACTGACCGTTTTGGTCAGCGATTGCGCAAGCGCATTAACTTCATTACCGCGCTGATAGGTGTTCCATAAATTATAACCAATCAGTAATGTGAGCAGTAAGCCGATCAGCAGCGCAACGTAAGGCAGCACAATCACCCACAAAATAAACCGTTCGGGTGATGCGCCAAAGCGCAAGGACAGTACGATATCACCGATATAAAGCGTGGTATCACCGCGAATAAGCGCTGCTACCGTACTGTTTGAATGTCCTTCAATGCGAGCGAGCTGCTTGCTGTCATCCGACGTAAGCAGCGTCAGTTCATCGAGATTGCTGGTGGCCAGCAATGTTTTGATATCATCAAGAAACCGTTGTGTATTCAGTGCGGCAACGATGCGCGGGGTGGTACGATCATCGATTTTGCGTGTTAGTACATCGGAAATAATCACGAATGATTTTTTATGATCACCGCCGGGTGGAAAATCTGCAACCGTTGTTTTTTCATTGAGTGCTTTGCCCCTGCGAATGGCTTCCTCCCATTCTGCGGAAGTCCTTGGTAATTCCGGTTCAATCGCATGATCGCCAAGCAGCAAAGCCTTGTCATGATCAAGAATATAAAACGATAAGAAGGGCAGGCGCGCGGCCTGTTCACCGAACAGTTTTTCAACAGTCTGTATACCAGCTGATCCTTGATCCAGTGTGGTTTGAATGGGCGTTAGCAAGCCAAGCTGGCGCTGCACCTGTTCATGTTCAAGGACGATGAGTTTGTTGGTGACATCCGCAAGCTGTGAACTCACATACCATTGGCCAAACATTTGCATCATCCAGAATAATGCAAAGGAAACCAGAAGGCCTACGATGGCAATCGGCAACAGAAAAAACGTACCCGCACTCGCATCGCCTCTCGCGCCAGCGCTGGAATAGGGATCGTCTACCGAAGGATGAAAAGGCGAAGGTGTGTAGGGCATGCACGTAAGTGGGCTTGGTTTCAGCCCCCACTATCGCATAGCGGGCGTTAAAAAAAGTATTAAGGAATTACTTTAATTTCATTGGTGTGCAGGGCGGCGGCCAGGCGGTTTTGCGCTTGCCCCGGTTTCAGCGCTTTTTGCTGATTATCATGCGGTGCCCAGCCCGAAATGAATAAAATATCAAAGGTTGCCCGGATATTTTTTGAGTTATTTCCTGATCCATCAGCGTAACGATTTCTGTAAATCCGGTCGGCTTCCATGAAAAGGCTACCCGGCATAAACCGTTTATCGCGCGTACTCAGAATATTGCCTTCGCCCATCCCCCGCAATTCATGCATTAGCTGGAAACTATCGCGGTAGGTAAGGGTGATGCGTTCCTTATCAATGACCGGCAGTGTAAAGCCTGCGCGTTGCAACAGGCTGCCGCAATCCTGCAGATCAGCAAACGGTGAAATATGCTGGCTCACGCCGCCGCGCACGCTCATCTCTGCTTCGTAAAGGCATTCGCGCAATTCGTGCAAGGTCTCACCGCCAAACAGCGCACCAAGAAAAAAACCATCTGGTTTCAAAGCATGCTGCATCTGAATAAGCGCGCCCGGCAAATCATTGGCCCAATGCAGATTAAGATTACTCAGGATCAGATCAAAGGCATTGTCTTTGAAGGGTAGCCATTCTTCATCCACAACGCAGACGGGATGGGTAAGTGCTTTATTGACATCCGGCATGCTGGCGCTATGCACAATAAAGCGCGTGGGGTCCTGCTTTAAGAGGGATTTTGCGAGAGAAAAGCTGCGTGAACCCAGATCAAGAATGGTTTTGAAAGGGCGATTAATACCTTGTAGGCGTTCAACTAATTGTGCGGTCACTTCTTCAAACAACACGTTATGCGCTGCGAAATTTTCCTTCGCGCGCGTGCGATTCTGCTGCAACCGATTGCGGTCAAATAAAGCGGTGGTAGGTGGGCTTGCGTTCATTTAAGCGATTAGATCAAAGATACAGCGAACTCATCCCCCTCCCTTTGCGGGAGGGGTTAGGTGTTTAGTCCCGTCCAGTGATGGAGTAATATATGGCCATCTACGAACGGAGGAACTATGGGACAGATATTACATGCACGCGC
>RGZA01000053.1 GCA_010031785.1 Alphaproteobacteria bacterium | reverse complement strand
GCTCGCCAAGCTTGATGAAGAAGTCGCAGAGCTTAAGGAAGTCATTGCTGAACAGCAGGCAAATAAAGAACCACTGGATCTGGAACTGGTTGATCGTCTAACAAGCGAGCTCGGCGATGTGATGTTTGTTGCGGCCAATATCGGCCGCAAGCTGCGCATTGATCCAGAATTTGCATTGCGCACAACCAACCGTAAATTTGAAAAACGCTTTCAGCATATTGAAGCAGAATTAGCCAAACAAAACCGCAAGCCGCAGGATGCTGATTTGGAAGAACTGACAAAACTGTGGAATGCTGCGAAACTTACTTCATAAACAGCGCGCGGATTTCATCCAGCACGTGCTGGTTTGGCGCAATGATCAGGCCCCCATTTGTATCGCCCGGCAGATACGGGCTGCCATCATGTTTGCACCATACAAAACCAAGGGTTGAAAGCATCGTAAGGCCCGGCAGATGATCCCAGGGCATGCATTTGCCAAAGATGGCGAAGTGCGCTTCACCACGCAGCAGCATTGCATAATCATGCCCTGCGCAAACGGATGATGTCATTTTTGTAAAAAGATTTTCTTTGGATTTCACGTAATCGCGATGTTCTTTGGACAATAATTTATTACCCAAAATGCCAGAGAGTTGTTTGAGCGATGTAATGTGTGGTGGGGTTAGCTTTTGCGGTGCGCTGTTTTTTATAATGCGCAGCGGGCCGCTGGCTTTATCCGCCATGATCATTTCATCATCAATCGGCGCGTAAATCCATCCGGCTAATAATTCATTTCCTTGCACCAGCGCCAGCATCACATCGAATTCAGGTTTGCCATTGGCAAAAGCCATGGTGCCATCAATCGGGTCAATCACCCAGACGGGTTGATCTTGCTGAAACAAATTCATTATATCTGGATCAGCTTCCACGCCCTCCTCCCCTACGACCAAGGTATTGGGATAAAGTGATACTAGTTTAGCTGACAGTGCTTTTTCGGCAGCGCGATCAGCAATTGTTACAAGATCGTTCGGGCCATCTTTTTCAATAATTTCGTTTGCGGCCAGATTACGCCAGCGCGGCAGGATTTCAGTTGCCGCAACATCGCGGATCATGTCAGCAACGGCGTTCAGGTCAATATTCATTTCTTTTTTCCAAAGTGTGGCTGGGAAAATTGTGCGTAGGAAAACTGTGATTGATAGCGGCCCCAATTCGCTGCACTCATTTCTACTTCAAGGATGATGTGCTTGGCGCTATCTTTACGGTTTACGATAGTGCCATTTTCATAAAGCCATGCGAGTGGTGCACCTTCGCTATAGCTGAGTTTTATAGTGTAGGTTTTATGGCCGAGCTTTAAACGCTCATCCATCATCGTCAGAAGGTTATCAACGCCTTCACCACTCAGTGCAGAAATGGCAGCACTGCCACCTTTCACCACATCACCTTGAAAAGACCATGCGCTCATGGTTTCGCGACCAGAGCGCTTGGATTGTTCAATGATGATATGTTTGTCATCTTCAGGGATTGCATCAATTTTATTAAGCGCTTCGATCACGCGCGGATCATCGTTTTTGATGCCCAACGTTTCCAGAACATTTTGCACATCTTCTTTTTGCGCGCGTGTATCTTCGTGTGAGACATCGCGTACATGCAAAATTATATCAGCATTTTCAACTTCTTCGAGTGTCGCGTGGAATGCTTCAACCAGATGCGTTGGCAAATCGGAAATAAAACCAACAGTGTCGGATAATATGGCCTGTTTGCCAGAAGGCAGCATGATTTGTCGCATGGTGGGGTCAAGCGTTGCAAAAAGCAGGTTTTCAGCCATCACCTCTGCGCCGGTCAGGCGGTTAAAAAGCGTGGATTTTCCGGCATTGGTATAGCCAACCAGCGCGATCACGGGCTGTTCGGCGCGTTCGCGTTGCTTGCGATGCAGGCCGCGCATACGGCGCACATCATCAAGCTCTTCCTTGATTTTGATAATGCGGTTGCTGATCAGACGGCGATCAAGTTCAAGTTGGGATTCACCGGGGCCACCCAAGAATCCGAAGCCGCCGCGCTGGCGTTCCAAGTGGGTCCATGATCTTACAAGGCGTGAGCGCTGATAGTTTAGCGCGGCAAGTTCAACCTGTAACTGGCCTTCCTTGGTGCGGGCGCGGGCGCCAAAAATTTCCAGAATAAGGCCGGTGCGGTCGATGACCTTGGCGTTCCATTCACGTTCAAGATTACGTTGTTGCGGCGGGGTAATGTTATGATTGACGAAGACGAGATCAATTGTGTTTTCTTTGCAGAACGCGCCGATATCGGCCATCTGTCCCTTGCCCATCAGGGTTGCGGGCGATGGGCTGGTAATATTGATGATTTTGCTATCAACAACGGTCAGATGAATGGCGTTGGCAAGTCCCGTTGCTTCTTCAAGCAATGCCTCGGCTGTGCGTTTCGCCGAGGTAAAACGAAACATCGGCTGCACGATAAAGGCGCGCGCGGGGTCAATCGCGGTTATGTGTTCACGCTCGATCAATTTTGTTCAGCTTCTTGCGCTTCAAACAACGATACCGGGCCTGCGGGCATGATCGTTGAAATGGCATGTTTGTAAACGAGCTGAATATGGCTTTCGCGGCGCAGCAGCAATGAGAAATTATCAAACCAGGTAATGATGCCCTGTAATTTTACGCCATTGACCAGAAACACGGTCACGGGCACTTTGGCCTTGCGCACGGAATTCAGGAAGACGTCTTGAACATTTTGTTTATCGGACATATTTTTACTTTTTTAGGTGTTATGATGTTCTATAGAATTTCAGGATAGAAGAAGCTTGAGCGCTGTCAAGAGCTCGGCAAGGTCATAGACCCACAAACCGGGCTGAAATTCAGGGTTTTCAAGGGAATCTTTGCCAATTCCAACCGTAAAGCAGCCCGATTGCGTGCCGCAGATCATATCACTGATGGTATCACCGACAAACCACACATGCTCATGAGGTTTGAGATTGTTACGTTTTAAAAGCAGGTGCGCTGGCGCAGGGTCTGGCTTATCCTTTTCAGCATCGGTTGCTCCAACGACGTCTGAAAAATAATGTGACCAGTTGAGATACGCAACTTCGCGGCGCAGCAGGTCACCGTTTTTATTACTGCATACCATCAACTTGACGCCATGTTGCTGCAAAAAGTTCAGCAGTTCCTTGGCGTGGGTGAGTTCTTTCAGCCCCTGCAAATGATAGGTACGAAAATGCGTATAGAAAATATCGCGCGCGCGGTGCCAGTCTGGGCCAAAGATTTCAGGGAAGCTGTCACGCATGCTGCGTTTGGAGTTGGCAACCATCTGCTCGGTATTCCAGAGCGGCAGGTTGAATGCAGCAAGTGCTGCATTCACGCTATCGGTCAGTATTTGCCAGTTTTCAACTAAGGTGTTGTCCCAGTCAAAAATTACAGCCTGTGGCAGGCGGTGAATGGTTTGCTGGGACATAAAGGTTAGTTGACGTGCGTTGCCACAATGATTTCAGGTTCTGGAACGCCATGGCCCGAGCCATGCACGCCAAGCATCTTGAGTTTACGATGCAGAGCCGAACGTTCCATGCCAATAAAATTGGCGGTGCGCGAAATATTGCCGCCAAAACGCGTGACTTGCGCGAGCAGATATTCACGTTCAAACATTTCACGCGCATCGCGCAGCGGCAGCATCATGATCTCCCCGCCCTTTTCCCACTTCAACACGTTTGGTGTGCTGGATGTGATTTCAGGTGGCAGCATATCCGCGCGGATCGGTTCATCCTTGCTATTATTATGAATGATCAAAATCCATTCCATCGCGTTACGCAATTGGCGGATATTGCCGGGCCATTCATAGGCCTGCAATGCGGCAAGTGCATCTTCGCCGAGTGAACGTGGCGACAGGCCAGAATTTTCAGCCGCGCGGTTAAGGAAATGCTGCGCAAGCAAGGGGATATCATCGCGGCGTTCACGCAGCGCGCTTACTTTAATTGGCACCACATTAAGGCGGTAATAAAGGTCCTGACGAAGCGTGCCTTCGGCCATCAGCATTTCAAGGTTCTTGTTGCTTGATGCGATCACGCGTACATCCACCTGTACCTTGGTGCTGCCACCAACGCGAGTGAAGCTTTGCTCCTGCAATGCGCGCAGGATTTTGCCTTGGGTTTCAAGCGGCATGTCAGCCACTTCATCAAGCAATAAGGTTCCGTTATGGGCTTGTTCAAGGAAACCGATTTTGCGCGCGCCGCCATTTACGCCAAGCTCAGTTCCGAATAATTCCACTTCTAGACGATCGGGTTGCATGGTTGCGCAATTCACCACCACAAACGGTCCTTCTTCGCGGCGTGACATTTTATGGAGTTGACGCGCGATGACTTCCTTACCTGCGCCTGCTGGCCCGGTGATCATCACGCGGCTTCCGGTTGGTGCAACTTTTTCAAGTGTCTTACGGATTTCCTGAACGGTTGGGGATTTGCCAATCAGCTCCGAATCACCCAATTTCAGCCTTAATTCTTCATTTTCGCGTTTCAGCCGAAACGCCTGTAAGGCTTTATCGACCACAAGCAACAGGCGGTCAGCCTTAAATGGTTTTTCAATAAAATCGAATGCACCTTTTTTCACAGCGGCAACCGCGGTTTCAATATTGCCATGACCGCTGATCATAATGACGGGAAGTGATGGATAGGTTTTTGCAATGTGCTCGAGCAGTTGCAAACCATCGAGCTTGCTGCCTTGCAGCCAGATATCAAGGATCAGGAGGCTGGGAAGACGTTGCGCAATTTCATGAAGCGCAAGTTCTGAGCTCGAAGCGTCGCGGGTTTTGTAACCTTCATCGTTGAGGATGCCTGCAACCTGTAACCGGATGTCCGCTTCATCATCAACAATCAGAATATCGTGCGTCATGCTATCCTCATTTTAAATTTATCTCATCTTTTCGTTTTATCTGGGCGTAACGCTCAGAATCAAAACTCATACTCTATTGTGCGCCGGTTGCCGGCTTTCTTCAACTGCTTCGCCAGAGTCTTTAATATGGACTACCGGGAAGCGAAGGCAGACGCGTGCGCCGCCTTCGACTCTATCTTCAAGGGTTAAGGTGCCATGATGGTCTTCCATAATTTTTTTCACAATCGCAAGGCCCAGGCCGGTTCCTTTTGCGCGCGTGGTCACATAAGGCTCGGTCAGGCGATGGCGCTGTTCGCGCGGCAAGCCCTTGCCATTATCTTCGATCATGATCAGTGCATCATCACCAATATGCTGCAAAGTCACAAGGACAAGACCGCGCGCAAGTTCTGCACCGTTCTCTGGCGGCGTTCGTCCTTCAATTGCTTCCATGCCATTTTTAATCAGGTTAGAAATCGACTGGCTCAGCAAACGGCCATCGCATGTTGCCATCATGATTTCCTGCGGCAGGTTGGTTTTAATATCAACGTCGTTGCGTCCAGCACTTTGCAACAGTACTGCCTGACGGCACACATCATTAAGGTTGGTTGGTTGCATCACTGCTTTTGGCATGCGCGCAAAGCCGGAGAATTCATCGACCATGCGGCCAATATCATCGACCTGACGAATGATCGTATCAAGGCATGATACAAAGATTTCAGGCTCGGTGACAATTTCCTTTAAATAGCGGCGGCGCAGGCGTTCAGCCGATAATTGAATTGGTGTAAGCGGGTTCTTGATTTCATGTGCAATGCGCCGCGCAACGTCACCCCATGCGGCCTTGCGTTGTGCTGCGATCAGGTCGGATACGTCATCAAAGGTCACAACATAACCTTGCACATCCTGCTCCACCTGTTCGAGCGATGCACGCACGAAAAATGTTTTGGTCGATTGCTCGTCCCGATTAATTTCAATTTCGCCTTCAACAAAACGCGCTAAGGGACGTTCAACAATTTGTTGCATCAGATCCTGTAATTCAGGAAGCAGTGAGAGCAATGGTTTTTGCAGCCAGCTATCAGAATGCTGAATGCCGAGCAGGATCGCTGCGGATGAATTGACGAGCGTGATCTGCCCGTAATTATCAACGCCGATCACGCCCGATGATACGCCCGATAACACCGCTTCGGTAAAACGGCGGCGCGTATCAAGCTGGCGGTTCGCATCAATCAGTTCAGTGCGCTGGCTTTCAAGCTGCCCGGTCATACGGTTGAAGGCGCGGCCTAATGATCCCAGTTCATCCTCATATTTAAGGAATTTTTCCTGAATACGGGCCGAAAGATCTCCTGCCCGCACCCGTTCGGCCATATCCACGAGCACGCTGAGCGGTACACCAAGCTTATTGGCAAAGTTCATTCCGAACCAGACCGCGACAAGTAATAGAAGTAGCGCGACGACCGCAAAGGTGAGGAAAAGCCGTTGCTGCAATTCCCCGCCGCGCTGTTTGATCGCGGCATATTCCGATACCGCGCCCTCGGCCGTTTCCACATGCTCCAGCACTTTGGATTCCACGGATCGCCCGACCAGAAGATAGGCATCAAACAGCGAGCCGATTTTGGCAAGTGCGCGTACCTTGTCATATTTCTGGCCAACCATCACGACGACTTCGCCCTGCCGCGCGCGTTCGAGAATATCTTCGGTGATCGGCTCAAACTCTAAAGAGAAACTTAAAGCGGAACGGCCAAGAATTTTTCCTGTGCTGTCAAATACCAGCGCTTCGGTTAGCGAGCGTGCGTTAGATTGCGCATCAATAAACTGATTAAACAGGTGACGACCTTTTGCACGCGGTCAGAAAACCAGCTTTGCACGCCAAGGTAAAAGAATAATCCGGCAAACAGCGCGACCACAACCGTTGGCGCAACCGCAAGCAGGCTGAACACGCTTACCATGCGTAAATGCAGGGCAGACTTTCCGCGTCCTTGTCGGCGCGTGAGCATGATCACGCGGATCAGGCGATAAAAAATCAGCCCGGCAAGTGCCACCAGGCAAATCAGGCACATGGTGAGCAAGGTTTTAATGGTGGTATCGCCGCCCATAATCGGCACGCGCAAGGTAATGAGCGCAAAAGTGGTAAGGCCGATAATTACCGATGCGATGGTAAGCCACAGCGCTATTTTCTTGAACGCTTTTTTACGGTGCGCCCATTCGCGAAACTGCGCCCAAAGGCTTATAGTCCCTTGATCATCAGGCGGCATATCCATATGTGCGGGGAGCGATGTCACGATAATACTATTTGTTAGGCCGCTTTACGGTAATTATCGCGCGCGGTTGGAATAGAAAGATCACGGATTTTTTTGCGCAAGGTATTCCGGTTGATGCCGAGCATTTCTGCAGCGCGCAACTGGTTACCCTTGCAGGCGGTTAGGCTCAGAATGATCAGTGGGCGTTCAACTTCTGCCATCACGCGATCATAAAGGCCATTAGCCGGCAGATTGAAACTATGCATCAGAAAATAGCTGCGCAGATGATTTTCAACCGAGTTTGAAAGATTGGTAAGGGACATATTCTTCTCCATAGGTATCATTTAAGCCGCTAATAAAGTTTGTTCGTAGGATGTATCATAAAATTTGTGAAGCAATTCTTTTACCTCAGCAACACTTTGCAGGTTATTCACTTCCGCACGGAATTCAGCGCCGCCGCGAAGGCCCTTACTATACCAGCCAAGATGCTTGCGCGCCATACGCATGCCTGTAACTTCACCATAGTGCGTGAGCATATCTTCGTAATGTTTGAGGATCAGTTCCTTTTGCATATGCAATGCAGGTTCACTTTGCGCAGTGCCGGTACGTAGATAATCCATCGCCTGGCGTAAGAACCATGGGCGGCCATAAGCACCACGGCCAATCATCACGCCATCAGCGCCTGATTGTGTAAGTGCTTCATCAACTTTAGTGAAATTAGTAATGTCGCCATTGACGATGACCGGAATGCTCACTGCTTCCTTCACATTGCGCACGAATGCCCAGTTGGCATTGCCTTCATAAAACTGGCAGCGCGTGCGACCATGGATGGTGACCATTTTAATTCCGCATTCTTCAGCGATCTTGGCAAGGCGCGGTGCATTCAAGCTGTTTGCATCCCAGCCCATACGCATCTTAAGCGTGACGGGAATTTTTACAGCTTTCACCGTTGCTTCAAGAATTTTTGCCGCATGCACTTCATCACGCATCAGCGAGGAGCCCGCATGGCCATTGACCACCTTTTTTACCGGGCAGCCAAAATTAATGTCGATAATATCCGCGCCCAGATCCTCATTGACCTTGGCGGCTTCGGCCATCACTTCGGGCTCGCAACCTGCAAGCTGCACGGCCATTGGGTATTCCTCAGCCTTATGTTCCATCATCTTGAATGTCTTGCGATTCTCACGCACCACGGCAACGCTGGCGATCATCTCAGACACTACCATGCCCGCGCCATAGAACTTTACAAGGCCACGAAATGGCATATCCGTCACGCCCGACATGGGCGCAAGAATAACCGGCTCGGCAATTTCAACATTGCCGACCTTAATGGGCTTTAAACGTGGGGTGTGGGCTTCAGGCATATATAAATATCCACAGAATTTCAAAACTGCCTAAAAATAGGGCAACAGTTGCAAGGATGCAAGCGAAGGTTATATTTATAAAAAGCATATAGATATCAATATATTAAAATTTTATTTCACGTTAATTCGTTTAGTGATATTGTCGTATTCATGAATATATCCATTACCCCTGAACAGCAAAAATGGCTCGAAACGCAAATTTCATGCGGAAATTTTGCTTCAGTAGAAGATGCTGTTCAACTTGCCGTTAATAACCTGATGGCCTATTCGGGTGATGATTTTGCGTGGGTAAAACCTTTGTTGGCCGAGGCAGAAGTATCTTTGGCAAAAAATGGTGGTAGCGCAGCAAGCTTAGTTATCGCCGAATGGCAATCCCAGTTCGAAAAGCAATCTTAAAATGGCTGTTGTTATTGTGTCGGATGAAGCCCGAGGCGATGGCCGTGAAAACCTTGGCCCAGATATCCGGATCATGGTGGCATGGCCTTATGTTGTTTTTTACCGCTACCAAACGGATAATAACACAGTATATGTTCTGCGCATTGTTCATGGAAGTCAGAATATAAAATCGCATGACGTGACTTAGGAAAAAATATGAAAGACTGTGTTGCATTAATCGTTGCCGCCGGGACGGGTGAGCGCTTTGGTGGTGAGGTTCCCAAACAATATCAAGATCTGGCAGGCAGCCCTATTCTGCGCCGCTCGATCCTTGCATTTTTAACGCATCCGCGCGTTGGACAGGTGCAGGTCGTTATCAATCCGCAGCATCGCGATTTGTATGATGCAGCTGTTGCCGGGCTTGATCTCCCCGCGCCCGTAAGTGGCGGTGCATCGCGGCAGGATTCCGTGCGCATGGGCCTTGAAGCATTACAAAAAAATAAACCGGTCACTGTTCTTATTCATGATGCTGCGCGCCCTTTGATTGATGAGCCAACAATCAGCGCAGTATGCGATGCGCTACTTGAACATAAGGCCGTGATTGCGGCAAAGCCATTGGTAGATACGCTTAAGCGCGGTGAGAATAATATTGTGCAAGCGACCATCGCGCGTGAGAATTTGTGGCAAGCCCATACGCCGCAAGGATTTCATTTTGATACGATCCTTGCTGCGCATCAAAAAGTAAAAGGTCAGGCACTGACCGATGATGCCGCTGTGGCGGAGCAAGTGGGATTGCCCGTTGCACTGATCCATTCGAACCCTGATAACATGAAACTTACCAACCCTGATGATTTGGATAGAGCGCGGAGACTCCTTGGCATGAATTCGTTAAATGATGTGCGCACTGCGATGGGTTTTGATGTGCACCGCCTGATCCCGGGCGATAAAATTACAATGTGCGGTCATACCTTTGCGCATGATCAATCCCTGGAAGGCCATTCGGATGCCGATGTTGGTTTGCACGCGATTACCGATGCAATTTTGGGAACCTTTGGCGCAGGTGATATTGGTATGCATTTTCCGCCGAGTGATCCGAAATGGAAAGGTGCGGATAGCACGCGGTTTTTGCAACATGCGGTAGATTTATTGCATCAGCGCGGCGGTGTGCTCAGCCATATTGATGTGACCATTATGTGCGAGCGCCCCAAGATTGGCCCGCAACGTGAAGCAATGCAAAAGCGCCTTGGTGAATTACTGAAACTCGCGCCCGATCGCGTGAGTGTGAAAGCAACTACGACAGAGCGCCTCGGTTTTACCGGGCGCGGTGAAGGCATCGCAGCGCACGCGATTGTGACGGCGCGATTTGCGTTTAAGGAGAATGAGAACGCCGCCTAAAGATCCATATCCCATAGGCGACGATCCCTGCCCATATAGACATATGTGCCGGGCTTACCGGGTAATGGCGATGGACGCCACATCCAAATTTTTACTGCTCTAAATATAGCTGAGATTCCTTCGCCTTGGTTATCTGGCGCTTTTCCTTTTGGTGCTGGTGTCGTAGAGGCATCTGCAACACCAGCGTTACCTCTTGCAGTTGCACGAATGATTGCTGTTGGTTTGTTTTCCTCGGTTAAACCGGAAACATGAAACGTATCGTTGGGCTGAATGCTGCGGCGCTTTAAAATAACGCTAGGGACTGTAAAGCAAAATGCAGCATCGCCAAACGCGCCTAATCTGTGCCGTGCAGTTACATAGCCACCTTCTTGTATATTTAAAACAACCATCCATAATCCCATAAAATAAATATCTATATGGATATTATAGTATCTTTTGAATGTTTAAAACTGTGTTAAGTGTATAAGAACACCCATGAACATTGATCGAATGGATTACGGCCACACCATGCTTCCTGATGAACTGATCACCCGCGCGCGGCGCGTTGTCGAACTGTTTGGTGAAGAGCAATGGACATTAGCGCTCGCGGAATCCTGCACAGGTGGGTTGATTGCCGCATGCATTACGGCTGTACCGGGATCTTCCAGAATATTGGAGCGCGGATTTATCACCTACTCCAACACATCAAAAATAGAAGAAGTTTTTGTACCTGCTCAACTGATTAAACAACATGGAGCAGTCAGCGCAGAAGTTGCCAGTGCAATGGCACAAGGTGCACGAACCGTTGCAAAAACAAATGTTGGATTATCGGTTACGGGCATTGCTGGCCCTGATGGTGGCAGCGATGAAAAGCCAGTTGGGCTTGTTTTCCTTGCGCTTGCAACGGCCGATAAGGTTGATATACGCCGATTTGTGTTTGATGGCGATCGTAATGAGGTGCGTAGGCAGGCGGTTGTAAAAGTGCTGTCGATGCTGATTTCCATTGGGAATGAGAGCAGTACGCACCAGCCTTAGCTGGTACCCAGTTGCTTTATTATCAAACTGGGTCCCAGCTTATGCTGGGACATACGTTACGTTGGTAACACCAGCAACGCGCAACCCACGCGGCGTTTTTCTGCAAGCAGCACATGATAGGTGCGACACGCAGCACCGGTATCCATCACATCCAACCCAATCTTTTTTTCTTTAAGCGCCGCGCGGATGGGGTGCGGAATGGCTTCAATGGTTTTTCCGGTGCCAAATAAAATCACTTCCAGCGCCGGATCATGATTTAAAAAGGCATCAAGGCTTTCAAGACTCATGGAAGCAATGTCGGTTATGTTCCAACGCAAAGCATGCTCTGCGCTTACCAATAAAGAATAATCATGGACTTGCTGGCCAATGCGAAAGCGCCCCGGGCCATAGCCCTGAATAATATTGACCCCGCTATTCTGAAATTCAGGAGGGGTTGCCACAGTCTATGCTTTTCTTGGTGGTATCGGCGGCAGTGGAGGCCGCGGGCCAGTGCTTGGTGGCGCAGATGGCAGTGGTGCGGCGCCCTGTGCGGGACCGGGCGCATTAAAGCGCGCAATGAGGCGATCAATATAGGTGTTGATCTGCCCTACTTTTCCTTCACGAATGAGTGAGCGAACCGGATCAGCGCTGTTGCTGTCATCGGTATAAATATAACGGATGAACAGACCATCGGGGCGCAAGTTCTGATGGATGACAGCCGTAAGCGCACTTGCCATATCGCTGGCAGCACCTGCGCCCAATTCACGTTCGGCCAGACGAATAATCGCGGTGATGGCTTCTTCAACCGAGCCACCATGCACGGTTGTAATAACCAAGTGACCTGTGGTTGCTGCGCGCAGAACTTGCCGTGCAGCTTCTGCGGTGCGGATTTCACCCACCAGAATATAGCGCGGTGCCCAGCGCAAGGAACGTTTTAGCGCGTCGACCCATTCTTGTTCACTATGCACTTCAGCCTGGAAGCAATAGCCACGCTCCCCCACTTTTCCTGCAAGATCATATTCAATCGGATCTTCGATGGTGACAGCGATATTATTAAAATTTTTGCAATAATCCGAGAGCAGCGAAAATGCGGTCGATGTCTTTCCTGAACCGGTTGCGCCTGCAACAACAATCAGGCCCGTACGGGTTGCGAGCGAGCGCAGCGATTCAACAATTTTTGGACTAATG
>RGZA01000052.1 GCA_010031785.1 Alphaproteobacteria bacterium | reverse complement strand
TTTATATTCGCCATGAAACCCCTTTTCGCCCATTTACGCATTCCAGCATCGACCACAGCTATCCTCTGGGATATGGACGGGGTGCTGCTCAATTCGCTGCAGCATGATATTGATATTTGCGCACCCCTTTTTACGCGCCATCTGCAACGCCCGATTAGTTTTTCGGAGAACTTCATCCGCTCGATCTTTGCCCATGACCCGATCCGCTTTATTGACGCGTTGCTGGAACAGACAGGCACAACGCTACCGCAAGCAGCGCGCGCAACCTTGCTCAACGAATATCTGGCGGGTCGGCGCGATACGCCCTTCCCGCTTTTACCCGGCGTGCGCGATGTGCTGAGCGCGGCCAAAGCGCAAGGCCTGAAGCAAACCGTTGTATCCAACAATGCAACAGACGATATCAAATCCATTTTGCAGAATTCCAAAATCGCTGATTATTTTGAAAGCGTAGTGGGCAATGACCTTACGCATAACGGCAAACCCATCCTAAAAAAACCCGCACCTGATATGTATTTGCATGGTGCAGAATTGCTTGGCGTAACGCCAGAACAATGCGTGGTATTTGAAGATTCCGTGCTTGGCTGCACTGCTGGCCTGTGCGCTAATGCGCATGTGATTGGCCTTTTAACCGGCAGCGCTGGACAGGATGAATTACGGACTTTACAACCACAAACACCACACCAAATCTATCCATCGCTTATTGAAAAACCATTATAGATCATGTCCAACCTTGCAACACTCGTCACCAAAGCAAAAACAGATCCAGCATCTGCAACGGCGGAAGTGTCTGCGTTTTTGAAAACAAATTTTCCTGATCTGGGCATTACTGACTGTACGATTAATACAGGTTCAAAAGTATCGCTTAATTCTGTAAATGGCATCATCACCACCCAAACCGGTGAGCGGTTATTTTATAAATTCCATGCCGAGGAAGGCGAACAAGAAAGCCTGACTGCGGCCGAATATTACCGCGCAAAAATTCTGGCCGATGAAGGCTGGCCGGTTATTATGGCACGCGCGGTAAGCACACTGCCCGGCCAGCAATGCGTGATTTATCCTGAAATCACAGCATCCACCGCCTATGACCTTTATGGCGCGCAGGATGCAGTGTTCCTGCAAACAGGCGCCTATGATGAACAGCAAAAAGCAGTGTTGCTCAACGCCGAAACAGATTATCTCAAAAAAACCACTGCGATCATCTTGAAAACCCTGCAACCGGGCGATGCGAAAAACGCTGATGCATCGCTACATCAATTGTTCTCCCACCGCTTGCATTCGGTCAATAACACAACGCCGCGCATTGATTTATTTTATACAGATCATCCGGTGATATTACCTAATGGCAGCACGATCAATTTCGATGAACTCGCTCAAAAGAAATTCGTGATCAATGGCGTTGCTTATCCAACCACGCTCGCCGACATCATCGCTAAGTCCAAACAGCATTTGCATAATGAATCCATGGCAAACCAACCAAGCTGTATCAGCCATGGCGATGATCATAATGGCAATAAATTCCTGATTGATGATCAGTTTGTAACCTTCGATCCTGCTTTTGGCGGGCGGCATCCTGTGCTTCTGGGCATCATCAAGGGCCTGATGCATAACGGCCCCTTGCATCCCTTCTGGTATTATGAGCCCGAGCGCGTACATGATCAGTTAAAAGTCGATATGAATATTGATAGCGATACCATCTACGTTACGCATAACGCTGATAAGGTGCTGCATTCCCCCATTCGCGATGCGGTGGTTAAGCTGCATCAGGATCTTGTCTGGAAACCAATCATCGCGCATTTACAAGAGCACAATGCACTACCACAGGATTGGGAAATCTTTGCGCGCTGCGCAGCTTTTTGCTGCCCGTTTCTTGCCGTGAATATGATCAAGGCCGATCGCGCAGCACAGGCTCAACTTTCCATCTTTAACCTTGCGCAATGCGTTGGCACTTTTCACACTGATTTCTTTGCGCAACTTGTGCATCAACCTAAACCACCTGCCACTTCTTTCATCCCAAAAGCACAGCTTACACTCTAAATGCTCATTACTGTCATCGATTACGGCTCCGGGAATTTACGCTCTGCGACCAAGGCCTTTGAAAAAGCCGCAGCAGGCCGCAGCGATATCACTATCGTGCTAACCGACAAAGCCGAAGATGTATTAAAAGCCGACCGCATTGTCTTGCCAGGGCAAGGCGCCTTTGCCGATTGCATGCAGGGTCTTTCATCGGTGCCTGGCATGATCGAAGCGCTGCATGAAACCGTCATTAAAAAAGCGCGCCCGTTTTTTGGAATATGTGTAGGTATGCAATTGCTTGCAACGCGCGGGCTTGAACATGGCGAGCATCAGGGTCTTAACTGGATTCCCGGCACGGTGCGCAAACTAGAGGTTAATGATCCTTCTTTAAAAATCCCGCATATGGGCTGGAACAATATAAGGGCCGCAGGGCCACAGGGCCACAGTAACGATCCGTCCCTTCGTCCCTTCGTCCCTTCGCACCCTTTGCTAAATAATCTTCCACCAAATCCATTCGTCTATTTCGTGCATTCCTATGCATTTTATCTGGATAACAAAGATCACGAACTCGCTTCATGCGATTACGGCAACCCGTTCACCGCAGCAGTTGTTAAAGACAATATTGCCGGCACGCAGTTTCACCCGGAAAAGAGCCAGAAAATCGGCTTGCAACTGGTGCAGAACTTCCTAGATTGGGCTCCATAATTTAACGTCAGAAAGCCAAAGATGATTTTATTCCCAGCCATTGATTTAAAAGACGGTGAATGCGTGCGCCTTGTGCGCGGCGATATGGAACAGGCCATTGTGTTCAATTCCGACCCTGCCGCGCAAGCCAAGGAATTTGAAGAACTCGGTTTTGAATGGTTGCATCTGGTTGATCTTAACGGTGCGTTTGAAGGCAAACCGATTAATGCTGCTGCTGTTGAATCCGTTTTGAAATCCGTGAAAATGCCGGTGCAATTGGGCGGCGGCATCCGTTCGATGGAAACCATCGCCCTATGGCTTGAAAAAGGCGTAAGCCGCGTGATCCTTGGCACAGCGGCCTTGCAAAAACCCGATCTTGTTAAAGAAGCCTGCAAAGCATTCCCTGGAAAAATTGCGGTCGGCATTGATGCGCGCGAAGGCTATGTTGCTGTGCAAGGCTGGGCGGAGGCAACGCGCGTTAAGGCGCTGGACCTAGCGCTTAAATTTGAAGATTGCGGTGTTGCCGCGATTATCTATACCGACATCAACCGCGATGGCGCCTTGCAAGGCGTGAATGTCGAAGGTACCGCCAATCTTGCACAGCATTTGACAACGCCAGTAATTGCATCAGGCGGCGTATCCACCATTCAGGATCTGATTGAGCTGAAGGAAGAAGAACATACCGGCATCTGCGGTGTTATCGCTGGCCGCGCCATTTATGATGGCCGCATCCAGATCCCGGAAGCGCTGAAGCTTCTCAAAAAGCAAGCCGCATAGCTCACGTTAAAATTACCTTGCGAAAAGTAAGCGAAATACGCCGCTGACGATTAATCTTTTGTCCATCATATAAATCACTTTTGCGCGCAGCGATTCCATGTTGCCATCTGTAGCGCGCAGCGCCCGATAAAATAATTAAATCGCGCGGTTGCAAAAGCAGTGATGTTTTTTGCGGAAGTACAGGGTTGCTAAAATCCATCACACAAGGCCCTGCCAGACTTAGGGATATAATCGTATCACTAAAACACGGAATACAATCAATATGGGGGGCAATTCCTTGCCCGGGAAGATATTCGTTGACAATAAGTTGGTCGGGTTTTTGTCCCATCCATTTGTCAGCAACAAGCCGTGCACTTATTGCCGCAGCCCAATCGGGTAAAGCTCCAATATTAAGCGCCAATGCAACCATCCGCGCCTTATAGTCATACCTGTAACCATAATGTTGCACACGGCGTTTTAAATCATGCCGCCAGGGCTGCTGATCTATAATGTCAATAAGCCGCGCCTCTTCCTCATCAGCAATATACTCGGGAAGATGACGAAGACCATCGATCACAATCGATGGTGCACAGGCATCATTCTGAAACAGGTTGGTTTGCATTCTATCCTTCAAACTCACAGATGCTGAATATATAGCACACCCAGTAATTACCGGAAGATACAGTGAATATGTTAACTGTTGAGCGGTAGGTATAGAGTAGCTATATTCTCAACTCTCATCACTCAACTCTTATCACTCATATGCTCACCACCCGCATCATTCCCTGTCTTGACGTAAAAAATGGCCGCGTGGTGAAGGGGATTAATTTCCTTGATCTGATTGATGCTGGCGATCCTGTGGAACAGGCAAAAGCCTATGATGCGCAAGGCGCAGATGAATTATGCTTTCTTGATATCAGCGCAAGCCATGAAGGACGCGGCACATTGTATGATGTGGTACAACGCACCGCAGAGCAGGTGTTTATGCCACTCACGGTTGGTGGCGGCGTGCGCAGCGTTGAGGACATTCGCAAATTACTGCTGTGCGGCGCTGATAAAGTATCGATGAATTCAAGCGCCGTGGAACGCCCAGAGCTGATCCGCGAAGGCGCCAATAAATTTGGCAGCCAATGCATTGTCGTTGCGATTGATGCGAAGCGGACCACCGCACCCGAGCGGTTGCGCCAAAATAGCAATGGAGCGCAGAGCGAATGGTCCGTATATACAAAAGGCGGGCGTGAAAATACCGGCCGTAATGCCATCGAATGGGCCAAGGAAATCGCCGCGCTTGGCGCAGGCGAAATCCTGCTTACCAGTATGGATAAGGATGGCACCAAATCCGGCTTTGATCTTGAACTCACCCGCGCGATTGCCGATGCTGTATCAATCCCGGTGATTGCATCGGGCGGGGTTGGTACGCTCGATCATCTGGTTGATGGCGTCAAACAAGGCCATGCCAGCGCTGTACTTGCCGCAAGCATTTTCCATTTTGGCACCTTCACCATTGCGCAGACAAAGCAGCATTTGGCATTGAACGGCGTTGCCGTCAGAAATTAGAGACTAGGGGCTAGTAACTAGGGACTAGCCTTTACTTTTCTTTCTTACTAGTCTCTAGCACCTAGCCTCTAGCCTCATAAAAATCATGTCCGATCTCTCCATCCTCAATACGCTTTTTGAAACCATTGAAAAGCGCAAAAAATCCGATCCCGAAAAATCCTACACCGCCAAGCTCTTTGCCAAAGGCCGCAATAAAATTGCGCAAAAACTTGGCGAGGAAGCGACTGAAACGGTGATCGAAGCGATGACCGGCGATAAGAAAAAACTCGCCGAAGAGTCAGCGGATTTGCTCTATCACCTGCTGGTGGTATGGGCCGATGTCGGTATTACGCCGCAAGATGTCACTGCTGTCATTGAAGCGCGTATGGATATAACGGCAGATGACAAGAAGAAGCGTAAAGGCGGCGATTAATTGCCATTCGCCCTGTTGTGATCGGCATAGGGATTGATTGCCGCAAAATCCCGTTTGGCAGAAAATAGAAATGCTGTGCCATGACCAGCTTTCTGATGGCCTTCTTCGGTCGCTGCTGCCCGGTAATAATCCATTGCAAACACACGCACTGCAGCGGTGAAGGATGATTCTTCGGACTTATATTTTGCAACCATGCTGCAAATCTGGTGGATGTTTAATTTTTCGCGGCGGCAAATTTCAATCAATGCATTCCACATCGCAAGTTCAAGACGCATCGAGGTGCGGTGGCCATTCATGGTAATGTTGCGACTAATCAATGAGGAGCGCAGACCTGCAATGTCATCTTTCTGGGTGTTTGCAGGAACGGGGGCTATCGCATTTGCTTGAGCTGTTCTGGGTAACATAACGATCTCCTTCTATATAAAATGGACCGACAAATGGTTACAGATGTATTCACCCTTGCCATTTTGCTGTATTTTCTAAAATTCTCCAATTTGGGGAATTGTTCATATTAAATACTACCTAGGGTTGTACTATATTACACTAATAAATTGTTGCCATAAAAAACATTCAACCTTGGGTTGAATAGTGGGATGTGTGATATTTTTGCTGCAAATAGACTTAGAACTTAAGCAAATGGCTTTAGTTTAAGGGACAAGGCATGCACCCGTTCAGCCATTTCCTGCTCCAAAAGCTTGTAAACAAGCCGTTGCTGATCAACCCGGCTAAGCCCGTTAAAGGCGGATGAGGTCACATGCAACGTGAAATGCGTCTCTCCACTTGGGTGCGCGCCGCCATGCCCTGCATGAGCATTACTATCATCAATCAGCTCAAAAGCGCTCGGGTTTAAGGCTTCGCGGATCTTTTTTTCAATCCGCAGGGCATAAGGGCGTTCTTTCATGTTTCATTGCATAGCAGCTTTTTGATATTCTGAAAAGTATGACTGATCAATCGAGCACCCTTAAAAAATTAAAAGAAGCCGTTGCTGCCGCAAAGGCAAGTAAAGGCGAAGCGGCACCAAAGACGAAAAAATCCATTCGTGAACAGCGCTATGAAACCACTGCGCAAACGGTAACGCCGCAAATGCACGATCCGGAAGTGGCGCCGCATTTGTTTAAAAAATGGGTCGGTGATCGCGTAGCAATGGTACGGGTGCGCCATTGCGATAATCCGAACTGCGGACAGCGCGGCGATTTCCGCGCACCCAAATCACGCCACAACCCGGATAGCTATTATTGGTTCTGCCTTGAGCATGTGCAAATTTACAATGCCTCATGGGATTATTATGCAGGCATGAGCGTTGGTGAAATCGAGGAAGCCTTGCGCGCGGGCACCACATGGGAGCGCCCCACATGGCCAATGGGTGACAGAAAAATCGAACGTAAAGTGCGCGCTGCATTCAAACGCGCCTTTGATGAAGATGATATCGAAGCCAATGCCGAACATATCCATGCCAAAGCGCAGGAGCGCGGCGTTGATCCACGCTTTGCCTTACAACTGAATGCATTGCGTGAACTGGGCCTTGCACCGCCGATTGATTTTGAAGGCATAAAAAAACGCTACCGCGATCTTGTGAAAGCGCATCATCCCGATATGCATGGCGGCACACCGGAAGCGGAAGAAAAAATTAAACGCCTCAATACGTCCTTTACAATCCTCAAGGAATTTTATGCCTTTGAAACCGTCAATATGGAAAATTCCAATGCAGGATAGCGGGGTATAACTCCCCTCCCGCAAGGGGAGGGGGGTTAGTATCGCCTTGCCTTAAACAGATTTTTTAAGTGACGCTAACATTAAAAACTATTACCTTTATTGATATAATTACTCAGCCAAGGAAAATGTATGTCTATTGCACCAAAAATAATAAAAACCGAAGAATTAACTGCACCCGACATCCGCGTATCAGTCAAGCAAACCTTCGGTATTGATATCGCTAATGATTTTCAGGTGCCTGCATTTTCCAATACATCCGAACATGTGCCACGTTTGGATGAAAGCTACCGCTTTGATAAGGACACCACGCTTGCGATCCTTGCAGGCTTTGCGCATAACCGCCGCGTGATGGTGCAGGGCTATCACGGCACAGGGAAATCAACGCACATCGAACAGGTTGCAGCCCGCCTGAACTGGCCATGCATCCGCATTAATCTGGATAGCCATATCAGCCGTATTGATCTGATCGGCAAGGATGCGATTGTGCTCAAAGATGGCAAGCAGATCACCGAATTCCGCGAAGGCTTGCTGCCATGGGCCTTGCAACACGCAGCCGCGCTTGTGTTTGATGAATATGATGCGGGCCGCCCCGACGTTATGTTTGTGATCCAGCGCATTCTGGAAGCCGAAGGGCGCTTGACGCTGCTTGATCAAAACCGCGTGATTACCCCGCATGCCTCTTTCCGTTTATTTGCAACCGCTAACACCGTTGGTCTTGGCGATACCACCGGGCTTTACCATGGCACGCAGCCGATTAATCAGGGCCAGATGGATCGCTGGAACATTGTCTGCACGCTTAATTATTTACCGGCAGAAGATGAGGTCAACATCATCCTTGCCAAATGCCCTGACCTTAACACCGATGAAGGTCGCAAGCAGGTCGCAAGCATGGTGCAGCTTGCCGGTTTGACGCGCAGTGGCTTTATCAATGGCGATATTTCCACCGTCATGTCCCCGCGCACCGTCATCACCTGGGCGCAAAATGATGCGATCTTTAAAGACATCGCAACATCCTTCCGCCTTAGTTTTGTGAATAAATGCGATGAAACCGAACGCCCGATTTTAGCGGAATATTTCCAACGCTGTTTTGGCAAGGAACTTACAATCTAACGTATGTCCCAGCGCAAGCTGGGACCCAGTTTATGGGAGACCGTAGACCATGGATAAACAATTCTTTGTCTATATGCTCTCGAACAAACCCTACGGCACTTTGTATATTGGTATGACTGGAAATTTAGCACGCCGTATGTATGAACATAAAAACAAATTGATTGATGGATTCACAAAAAAATATGGAATTGATCGATTAGTCTATTATGAAATTTACGATAATGCAGAAGAAGCATCCATGCGCCAGAGACACATGAAAACATGGAAACGTGACTGGAAAAAGCAATTGATAGAAAAAAACAATCGCGATTGGCACGATCTAACAGATCATTTAATATAACTGGGTCCCAGCTTACGCTGGGACATACAAGGATAAAACCCATGCTCCCTGCCCTTGCCTTCAGCCTGCTCAGCACCTTTGGTCTTGAGGATACGCCCCAGGCGGTTTATCCCTGCACAACGCCTGCTTTTTCGGTTACGCGCAATGAAAAACAGCTTTCGGGCCAGCACTATCTGGAACTCAAAGGCGTGCTTGCGGTTCCACAACCCGGCTATCATTACGGCTTTCAGTTTGTAACGCAGCAAGCACCCCAAGCCTATGCAATCCTGTCCGTTGGCCAAGCCGTTCAGGGCAACAAGCCCTATGGGCGCGGGCTGCCATCGGTGCAGCAATTGCCGGTGAATGAAAAATTCAATCTGCCCGATGCTGTTACGCAATTGCATGTACGCATTGAAGGGCTAACCAAGCAGCCGGTTGAGTTCACCTGCACGATTACGCTGGCAGCGCCGGCCAGCACTGGTAAATAATTAATGAGCAAACTCGTTCCAACTGTTGATGATCCAATTGAAACCTTCAAGCATGCCAGTGTGGCCACAGCCAAAACACTTGCAGGCGAAGCGGATCTTGATGTGGTATTTTCAACCGATGCTGGAACAACGATTAGCGCGCATGTTCCAAAAGGCCAGCGGCAACGTGTGCGCCTGCCACTGCCATCGCGCCAATTAACCCCGCAAGAGCGCGCATTGGTGCGCGGCTCGGTTGATGCAGCTGGCTTGCGCATGCGCTTTCATGAGCCGAGCGCCTTTCGTCGCCATGCACCGGCTGGCGATAATGCGCGCCTTGTCTATGAAGCGCTGGAGCAGGCGCGCTGCGAAGCCTTGGGCGCGAAAGTTATGCCCGGCATTACTGAAAATCTGGGTGCAGTTTTGACCGAACGTTGCCGCCGCCAAGGCTATGATCACGCAACCGAACGTGCGCAAGTCCCGATTGCCGATGTCATGCGCCTGATGGCGCGCGAAGCCTTATATGGTGCAAGCATTCCTGATAATGCGCGCGCTGCGGTTGCGCTATGGCGCCCATGGATTGAGCAGCGCATTGGCAATCATCTGGGTGACTTGCCAAAACTCCTAAAAGATCCTGATCGCTATGCGCAGGAAGTGCGCAAGCTTCTGGTTGCGATGAATATGGATTTTCCCGGCACGCCCGATGAAGAAAGCGATAGCGAAGATCGCGCGCATACTGCTGATCCTGAAGATGATAAAGCCGAGCAGGAACAGGCCGAGGGCGGTGGCGAAAGCCAAGATCAGGCCCCGCAGGAAGGACAGCAACAAAGCGCCAAGGAAGCGCGCGATATCGGCGAAGGTGAAGAAGGCGAAGAAACCCCCACCACCGGCGAAGGCGAAGAAGCAGATGATCAAGATGACGACATCCGCGAGCCACCTAGCGCTGCGCAGGCGCAAGGCCTGACGGTCTATAACGCATTCACAACGCAATTTGATGAAGTAAAAAGCGCAAGCGATCTATGCTCGCCCGAAGAACTTTCGCGCCTGCGGCTGCAACTTGATAATCAGGTGCGGCATTATCAAGGCCTTGTTTCAAAACTTGCCAACCGCCTGCAACGTAAATTGCTTGCACAACAAATGCGCAGCTGGGATTTTGACCGCGAAGAAGGCTTGCTCGATGTTGCACGGCTTGCGCGCGTGGTGACATCACCCGGCATTCCGCTTTCCTATAAAATTGAAAAAGACACACAGTTCCGCGATACCATTGTCACCTTGCTGATTGATAATTCAGGCTCCATGCGTGGCCGCCCCATCACCATTGCCGCGATCACTGCCGATATTCTTGCGCGCACGCTGGAGCGCTGCGCGGTAAAAGTTGAAGTGCTTGGCTTTACCACCAGCACATGGAAAGGCGGTAAATCGCGCGAAACATGGCTTAAATCTGGCAAACCGCCGCATCCGGGGCGCCTGAACGATCTGCGCCATATCATTTATAAAAATGCTGATGCGCCGTTGCGCCGTTGCCGCCGCAATCTGGGGCTCATGCTGCGCGAAGGGTTGCTCAAAGAAAATATTGATGGTGAAGCGCTGCTCTGGGCGCATTCGCGTCTGCTCGCGCGGCACGAAGACAG
Organism: Alphaproteobacteria bacterium; assembly: GCA_010031785.1. GTDB lineage: Bacteria > Pseudomonadota > Alphaproteobacteria > UBA9219 > RGZA01 > RGZA01. Next base: position 2,121 of record RGZA01000052.1, on the reverse strand, counting down.
ACGCATTCTGATTGTGATTTCCGATGGTGCGCCGGTTGATGATTCAACCCTGTCATCCAACCCATCGATTTATCTGGAACAACATCTGCGCGAAGTGATTGCGAATATTGAACACTCCTCGCCCGTGCAACTCCTCGCAATTGGCATCGGCCATGACGTCACGCGCTATTACAAACACGCAGTAACGATTACCGATGTTGAACAGCTTGGCGGCACGGTGATGAACCAGCTCGCTGATTTGTTTGATGAGTAAGTATTTATTAACTAGATAACTCTTTGTTTTGATTCTATTATTAGTAATAAAATTTTACATCAATTTCTTAATTGAATCCTAACAACCCAATGTATAAAGTGCCTTTAGTGGGCATGGCCCGGGGGTCTCGCGTTATGCAGGCCGGTAAAGAGGCTCAGTTTTTCTGGGCCTTTTTATTTTTAAAATCAAAACAACTATATTTTATACCTTGCGAAGGTATTTCACTTTCCAACAAAAGCACATCAATGATTTGCTTCGCATTTCTGAGCTTTAGGAATGGCTCATATGTTTCTTCATAACCAGCTTTCACCATAGGATAAAGTACTAAATCGGCTATCTGTATCATAGGTGTTTTCTTTGTTTTCTCACGCGGCTCGCCTAGAACTATCGAACGGAAATCATTAACCTCAACTTGATTATATAACTGTGAGTTATTTTGATCAAAAGGCATGCCTTCTCTTTTAAGAGCACGCATATAATTTTTTATGTCTTGATCTTCTTTTGGTCCTGACTGCTCAAAGAATATTTCAAGTTGAGCATTGTTTCTCTTACAAAATTTTGCAGCGCGTTCAGTCAATATTGTAAATGCTGTTTTACACAACAACCAAGGTTTTCCCTGATGTTTATCAGAGTATCTCTTTACATATCCTGGTCTATGGATAACGCAGGCCAATCCTATAATGGGTAACGAGACGATCATTTGCTCAAGCTCAAATAGAAATTCTGCCTTTAATGTTTCATCTTTTTTAAGCCAAGAAAATTCTTTTCGAGACCCTCTGATACTCGTGGAATGTAAAGGATAAGTAAGATTCCATTTTCTAGAAAAATTCCTATGTTTTTCTATTAACTCAGGGATTCTTTCTTCATTAATTAAAATTCCTCCCAACGCAAAATAATCCATTCCGTCATCTCTAACAGGATTTGGTTTGTGGTCTGGTTGACGACTACCTGAATCATCAAAATATAAATGGTATCTAGGCTGCATGAAAAACATGCTGCCATAATCCTTAAAAAGCTACAATAATTGATATAATCAAGATGCGCGGACGATACGATTCCGCCCTTCGCGTTTCGCCTTATACAAAGCTTGATCAGCAAGCTGCAGCAATTCATCCATCGTCTTGCCTTCTTCGATCATCACATAACCAAAAGATGCCGTAACTTTCACAATAGTGCCATCCGGCGTTTTAACTTCATTGCGCGCCACGGCATTGCGCAACCGCTCCAGCACTTTATCAGCACCATCATTATCAAGGCCCTTTAAAATCAGGAAGAATTCTTCCCCGCCAAGCCGGTATGCCTCATCATAGGTACGAATGTGACGCAACAAGGTGTTGGAAACGCCTACCAGCACACGGTCGCCCATATCATGGCCATGGGTATCATTGACATTTTTAAAATGATCAATATCCACCATCGCCATAATGAACGGCGTCTGGGCATTTTTAAAACGGTTTACTTCACGGTTGAAATCATCCTGCAACCCTGTGCGTGTGCGCAAACCTGTAAGTGCATCAAGACCTGCCGCCGCTTCGCTATAGGCGCGCTCAAGACGGCGTACCGATGTTAGAAATTCATCAAAACGTTGTAGTACTTTTTCATAATCCTGAATCGGAATCGCTTCGCCATCGGGCGAGCGCAGCAACACCATCTTGGCTGCCATGTGCAACTGTTCATGCAAGTCGGCAATGCGCGTTAGGATCGCGCCCTGATTTGGCAAGGCCACCGCTGCGCGGTCATACCATTGTAAAAAGGAATTCGGCATTTTTGCTTCATCCGCTTTGCTTGCGCGATTGATGCCGCCATAAAAAGCAACCTGATGCCATTGCGCCAGCCAGGCAATGTGATCATCCACCACCCGCCCAAGA